>DASVNI010000502.1:0-2220 GCA_036383935.1 Gemmatimonadaceae bacterium
GGCGTACGGGATGCCGAGATAGGCGTTGACGCCCGGCAGCTTCGCTGCGGTGCCGCTCACGTCGCCGGAGCGCGTGTGCACCACCGTTCCCGCCGAGACCGCTGGGGTCAGATTCCGGGCTCTGACCCCGGGCTCTGACCCGGGGCTCTGACCCCGGAGCGTCGGCGCGGCGAGAAGGAGAGCGAGCGCCGTCGCCCCACCGGCGAGAACCTGCGAACCACGCTGACGTATCTGCATCAATCGGCCCGAATCAGAGAGTGAGGGTGCATCATCGGCAGGTGTAGCTCGCCGCGTCGTCGGGATTGCCGCTGCCCGCGTAACGCGCGCGGCGGGGATAGGGGCAGAGTGGACGGGTGCGGGTCACGGCGCCGTTCTCGACGCGCGACGCGATGATGCGATCGGGAGCGACGCCACGCTCGACCCAGGCATCCAACGCTTCGATGAGGTCGTGCTCCGCATCACACACCGGTGCTTCGCCACCCTGATTGCCGAAATTCGTCGCCCCCGGGCCACGAGCGCAGTGCGCCATGCCGGGGACCATGAACAGCCGGAAGAACGCATCGGTCGCCGCCTGCGAGCCCTGCGCGGCGCGCACCTTCTCGTAGTACGCGATCGCGTCGTAGGCGCTGAGCACGGGATCGGCCCATCCCTGATAGAGGATGGCCTTCGCACCATGCCGCCGGAAGGCATCGAGGTTCGCCGTCGTGTGATCGACTGCGGACCCAACCTTGGCGTCGGCGACGGCGAGATCCCGGTCGAAGTCGAACGACCACCAGTCCCACTTGGGATCGTCGAACACCCAGTACCGCCAGAAGTCGGCGCGCGCGGGCGCGGTCGTCCCCCAGTACCGGTTCCAGCCGCTGAGCACCGTGCCGTCCGGCGCGACGGTCGACGCCTCGCTTCCCTTCGGCCACCCCGGATAGATCTGCGCGCCGGTGCGCGGATTCTTCGCGCCGGCGTACATGGCCTTCAGCGCGGCGATCTGCGCGCTGCTCAGACAGGTCGCTGCCACGCCGGCCGTTGTGCACTGCAGCGGGTCGGGGGCCCACTGGCAGTCGCGCGGATCGTCGATCACGCCGTCGCGCACCCCGTCGATCGCGTCGCACGCCGCAACGACCGCGCGCGTCACGAGGGCGAGCGACGCGGGCGTGAGGATCGGCGTGCTGTCGTCGTGCGGCGCGTGATTCGCCCGGTACTGCCAGAGGAAGCCCGCGTTGAGCCGGATGCGGTTGTTCCCCGGCGCGCCGGCGATCACCCCGTCGAAGTCGTCCGGGTACGCTTCGAGCTCGGCGACGCCCTGGTGACCGCCGGTAGAGCAGCCGAAGAAGTACGCGCGACGCACGGGCCGCGCGCCGAGCGCAGCGGCGATCGTCTTGCCAGGAACGGTGATCGCGTGAATGGATCGCGTTCCCCAGTCGAGCATGCGCTCGCGGTGGCCGACGACGAACTGGAGGTCGTCGGGATTCTCCGTCTGATGCCCCGTGTCGCCGCCGAGCACCGCGTAGCCTCGGCGCAGCGCCATCGCCATGTCGGCGTACACGAGCATCGGGCTGTAGCCGCCGTTCCCCGTGACGAGCAGCTTCGCGTTCCAGGCGCTGCCTTCGGGGAACCAGAGCTCGAACCGGATGCGCGAGCCCGCCTCGCTCGCAGCTTCACCGTACACCCGACAAAATGCAGGGAGTGCGCCGGTCGAGAGCTGCGTGCCCGGAATGGTGAACGGGCCCGCGGCGACGTGGGTCGCACTCGTGACGTGCGCGTCTCCGAGCGGGAGCGCCGCGAGTGACGCCGAATCGCACGCCACCGCGCGCGCGGTTGGCATCCCGAGCGAAGTCGAGGGATCTGCACTTACAGCGCTCGCGTGGAGCAAGGGCAGGTGCAGATCCCTCGACTCGCTGCGCTCGCTCGGGATGACAAGCGTCCCGACGAGGATGCAGTGCATCGCGGCGCGTGACACTGATCTCACCGCACCTTCTCCGTCGTCGCGGGTGGTGCCGCACGACCGCGCAGGACGTCGCTCTTCTCCGCATCGGCGACGATCCGCGCTGCGTCCTCGGCGAGCAGGAGCCGCTCACGCACGAGCCGGTTCGCCGTCGCGCGCACGCCGCGCACGTACTTCTCGTGCGTGCCGTAGCGCTCCTCGAGCGACAGACGCGGGTCACCGCTCGCGATTCGTTCCGCACGCGTCTCGGCGAACGGGATGAACCCGCCCGAGAAACCGCA
>DASVNI010000503.1:0-3078 GCA_036383935.1 Gemmatimonadaceae bacterium
CTCGAAGATCGGGACGATGCACGCGTCGGACGTGAACTACGTGATCCAGACGCTCGACAAGCTGGTGCGGGAGAAGAATCTGCCGCCGAAGATCCTCGTCGTGCACCGCTTCACGAGCCGCATGGTTCCCGACGCGGAGCAGATCCGCCCGACGTCGCACGTGCAGGTGGTGATGCACATGGATGGCTGGGGTCCGCCCTGGCTCAAGTTCGATTCATACAAGGACTACATCGTGAGCCACCCGGTGCAGTACACGGGGTTCAAGCTGTTCTACCACAACGACACGAAGAAGGGCGATGCGTTGCTGACACCGCCTGAGCTTCTGCAACTGAGGCCGCGGCTGTCTTACGTGCAGTATCAGTGATGTGCGGGGATGCGGGGATGAGGTGATGCGGACAGAACGGCCTCGGGAGGCAGAAGCTTCCCGAGGCCGTTCGAGTATCTGGCGCCTTCGCGCAAGGAGTTTCACGCGGAGGGCGCGGAGCGGTGTGCCGGCGTAGGCCATGTGGCGCCCGGGCCCGCGGAGGACGCGGAGCCTGGCGGAGAGATCTCTCCCCGGACCATTAAAACACTTGGGGTCGTGGATGGATATGACGGGTGAGCCTGTGCGTGGAGCTCGACCCCGAGAGCGGTCCTCCGCGTGCTCCGCGCTCCTCCGCGTGCTCCGCGTGAAACCGCGGCGCAGCGATTCCTGACTGCGGACGTGCAGATCCCTCGACTCGCTGCGCTCGCTCGGGATGACAGAGAGATCGCGGCGCTCGCTCGGGATGACAGCGAAGGGTTCAGCGCGCGAAGGGGTCAGACCCCTCTAGGGTCTGACCCCAGCGGACCCAACTCACCGGAATTGGGGTTTTTCCGCTCCGGCGATCACGACGAGCTTCAAGTACATGCCGGCGGCAGCATGTCCGGGGACGGCGCAGGCGATGAGGAAGTTGCCGGGGCGGTCGGCGGTGAAGGAGAACTGGTCGCCGTCGCCGGAGAGGATGCCGGCTTGGGCGTTCTTCGTCTGGGCGCCGGTGAAGACGGCGCGGCCCGGAACCAGTGGAACGGGCTCCTTCGCGACGACGACGCGCGCCGAGTGTGGGGCGACGTCGCCGTTGCGGAAGCGGACCTCGACGCGCCAGCCGAGTGGGACAACGACCACCCCGGTGCCACCGGCGCGTCCGTCGAACGACGTGCCGGCGGCGTCGACGCGGAGCCAGGCAGTGTTGCTCGACGCATCGTAGGCGAGGAAGGGGCCGGCGCGCGTCGCACTCGCGGGGACGGGATCCTTCTCGGTGGTGTCGGGCTCGGGCATCGCGACGAAGCGCTTGCGTGGCGCGAGCGCGTCACGTGACAGCTCCGGCGTGAAGGGCCGGCGCGCCGCGCGTGTGTTGCGTGCCAATGCGGCGCGCGCGAGCGCGGGATCCGTCGCGCTGCCGCCGATGGCGAAGACGAGCACCGACGATCCCTTCTGCGCGACGTAGCGGTTGCCCGCCGCGACGACGGCGATGTACTGCTCGCCGTCGAGGTCGAAGCTGATCGGCGGACCGCTCACGCCGGCGCCGCAGTGGAAGCTCCACAGCTCGATCCCGGTCCACGCGTCGTAGGCGCGGAGCCAGCCGTCGCCCTCGCCGGCGAAGACGAGACCGCCCGCCGTGGTCAGCGTGCCACCGCCGTACGACGCGATGCGACGCTGCCAGACGATGCGTCCGGAGGCCGGCTTGATAGCAGATAAGACGCTGTAGGCGTCCTTGCTCGCGGGCGAGTACTCACCGCCGAGCCACACCTCGCCCTTCTGCGCTTCTTTCTCGGCGCGCGTCACCTTGAACGGCATGTGCGCGCCGACGACGTAGAACAGATCGCTCGTCGGCGAGTACGACGATGGCCACCAGTTCGCGCCGCCCGCCGGCCCCGGTGCGACGACGATCCCCGAGTCGGTGGGCTCCTGGAAGATGTTCTGCTGCGGCACGAAGGGCTCGGAGCGTCGCACGTAGGCGCCCGTCGCCGCGTCGATCATGTAGACCCAGCCCGTCTTCGCGGCGGCGAGCAGCAGTGTGCGATCGTTCGCGCGCACGAGCACGGGCGGGTTCGCGAGATCGGAGTCCCACTCGTCGTGCGGAACGGTCTGGAAGTACCAGCGCAGCTTCCCCGTCGCGACATCGAGCGCCACAACTGATGTGGTGTACAGATTGTCACCAGGACGGCGACGGCCGTCGTTGCTCGGCGCGGGATTGCCGACGTTGACGTAGAGGGTGCCCGACGCGGGATCGTACGCGGGCTGCGCCCACACGGGGCCGCCGCCGGTGCGCCAGCTCTGGGCGTAGGTCGACGAGTCGATGTGTTCCTGGGCGACGTCGCGCGGGAGCGAGTCGCCGGCGGGAGTCGTCTTGGCCCAGCGGCCCCACCATCCGCCATCCTCGGGCGACGGGATGGAATACCAGCGCCAGAGTCGCTTCCCGGTGCGCACGTCGAACGCGGTGACGCTGCCGCGCGTGGGGAACTCGCCCCCCGACGTGCCGACGATGACGCGATCGCCGACGACGGTGGGGGCCATCGTGATGGTGTAGGCCGAGTCGGCGTCGGCGACGACGCTCTCCCAGCGGACGGCGCCCGTCGTTGCATCGAGGGCGACGACGCGCGCGTCGATCGTGCCGAGGAAGACCATACCGTGCCCAAGCGCGACGCCACGGTTGACGGGACCACAGCAGGGTTTCGCGACGCCGAGCTTCGGCTCGTAGCGCCAGAGGCGCTTGTGCGAGCGGAGGTCGAACGCGGTGACGACGTCGAAGTCCGTCGTGACGAAGAGTCGCCCGTCGTCGACGACGGGAGTGGCTTCCGCGCCCGCGCCGGCCTGCGGCATCTCGAGCTGGAAGAGGGCGCGCGGGGCGAGCTGCGCGATGTTGGCGCCGGTGATCTGCGCGAGCGGCGAGAAGCGCGTGTTCGCGTAGTCGCGGCCGTTCTGGAGCCACTCGCCGTCGAGAGGATTCTCGAGCCGCGCCGCGGTGACGGGTCCGGTCGCCACGAGCGGCTTGCGAATGGTGCGTGGGACGGGACGAGGCGCGCCGGCAGGAACCGTACGTGGCGCGACGGTGGCCT
>DASVNI010000504.1:0-4932 GCA_036383935.1 Gemmatimonadaceae bacterium
GCCAGAGCAGCGCGGTGGACCACGTCTGGATCGCCTTCAGGCTGCTCGACGTCGGCGCGCCCACGGCGAGCACGCCGAAGGGAAGTGCACCCGCGCCCGGGCAGTTGTCGGTGGTGTCCGCCACGCCGATCGTGAACTGACCCGGTGCGGAGAGGTCCACCGCATCGACCGTGGCGACGATCCGCGACGCGCTCACGTACGTCGTCGGACGCCGCGCGCCATTCCACGTCGCGACGCTCGAGGTGGTGAAGCCCATGCCGTCGATCGGCAGAGTGAAGGTCGGCTGGCCGACCGCCGTGCCTCCCGTCGGCGCGCCGGTCAACGTCATCGACGAGCTTCCACCGATCGCGAGCGTCGCGCTCGACGTCCCCACCTGCGTGCCCGTCGCCACGGTGATCGTAGCGCTGCTGCCCGTGAGGTCCGTCGCCGCGATGCCGGTGCGCAGCTCGGTCTCGCTCACCACCGTCGTCGTGCGCGCCGCTCCGTTGAGGCGCACCACCGATCGTCCGTCGAAGCCCGTGCCGCGGACGACGAGCGTGAACGCGCTGGCCGCGCACACGCGCGCCGGCGCGATGCTCGAGATCACCGGCGGCGGCCCCTCGGTGGTCGGCACAGAGGGCAGCGGGGTCGTCGTGTCGCCGGCGCCTCCACCACCGCAGCCGACCCCCGCGATCGTGAGCATCGACGTCAACGCCAGCACTCGGCGCGCGCTCATGGCTTGTAGTTGCGGATGGACGTCTGATTGATGTTCAGCGTCGCACTGCCGTCGGCGGCAATGAGAAACGGTTTGTCGCCGTAGCCGATCGTGAGCAGCCACTTGCCGTCGGGCGACCACTCGAGCGCCTGGAAGTACGGACCGACGTTGGCAACGGACGGCGTGAAGAGCACGCGCTGATTCGAGCCGTCCGCGTTGGAGAGCCAGATCTCGAGCCCGTCCTGATAGGCGATCGTGGTGCCATCCGGCGAGAAGCGCGCGATCCGCTCGCGACCGACCACGACCGGCTGCGCGTTCCCGCTCGCGACATCGAGGCGGATCGTGGAGTACGACGAGTAGTAGACCACGCTGCCGTCGGGCGAGATGTCGAAGTACGGCATGATCGCGCTGCAGCAGTAGGACGCCAGCACCTGGAGCTGCGAGCCGTCGATGCGCGCGCGGTAGAGCGTCGTGTTGCCGTTGTTCGACTTCGGCGCGGGATAGCCCGTGAACACGAGCCAGTTGCCGTCGTGGCTGACGCGAACGAGTCCGATGTCGTCCACGCCCGTGATCGGGATGAGCTGCGTCGATCCGTCGAGGCCGACGCGGTAGAGCTTCGACTGCCCGAATCCTCCCGTCGGGCAGATGAGCTCCGTCCCCGAGGAGAGCCAGACGCAGTTGTACATCTGATAGGAATTCGGCAGCAACGTGTGCTCCGTTCCGTCGAGCCGCACGAGGCCGAGTCCGTATTGCTCCGACGTGAGCATCATGCTCGCCGCCACGATGGCGATGCGGATCGTGCTGTTCACCGGCGGACCCACCGCGATGCGGCAGACTCCCGGCGCGACACCCGCGACCGTGCCGTCGCTGGCGAGCGTGCAGGTCGTGTCCGTCGCCGAGAGCGTGACCGGGATCGGATTGTCACCGCGGTCGTAAACCGTTCCCGTGACCGTGGTGCGCGCGCCGACCAGCATCGCCGCGTCGCGCGCCGCGAGCGTGGACCGGAACACCGCGCCCTTCTGGACGATGAAGCTCAGCGAATCCTTGATCTCCTTCGATGTCTCGGTGACACGGATGAATCCCGAACCCGCCGTCCGTCCCAGTCGTGCCGATACGCGCGCCACGCCCTGCGCATCCGTCAACGCGAGCATCGTCGGGGCGAAGGCCGCGGACCCTGACGGCGCGAACGACACGGGGCCGATCGTCGTCGACGACCACTCCACCCGCACGGAGGCCGACGGCACCGCGACGCCCTTGCTGTCGCGCACCGTGATCACGAGCCCGTCGACGAGCGTGGCATCGATCGAATCGCCCACGGTTGCGGTGTGAGCGATCGAGACGACGGCTGGCACTGGCGGAGCACTCGACTCCGGCGGCTTCTGCGTCGGTGCGCTCGCATCGCTGCAGGCGAGGGCCGCCAAGGTGCTGCCGGCGACGTAGCGGGTGATGCGGACGAACGCCGAGCGGCGCATGTGCGGACGAGAAGCGGTGGACGAGGCGAGCACGGCCGCTGATCCTAGGGCCTGACGGGCCGACATGCAACTGGAACCTCCAACTGAATCGGCCCGAATCGCGCCGTTGCGACGCAGCAGCATGATGCAAGCATCGCATGCGTACGCCGCCGCATTGAATGACCTCCGGAAGTCGATGCACACGGTACGGGATGGGGAGGCCACTTCAATGCTGCACGTCATCTTGCTCGCACAGCTCGCGGTCACGTCTTCCAATGTTTCCGTGTTGGATGCGCCGCGCACGGTGCCCTTCGACACCACGATCGCCGTCACGAGACTGTCCGGCGTCGCGCTCAACCTCGAGGCAGGAGGACGCGTGCGCATCGTCGGCGCCGACACGACGCGCGCCGTGCACGTGCAGGTGACCGACCGCGGCAAGCGCTGCGCGGACTGCATCGTCGCCGTCTCGCAGGTGCAGAACGCCATCTCCGTGCGCACCGGCCGCGCGCGCACACCCGGCGAGCTGACCGACCTGCAGATCCAGGTCGACGTCCCCACCCAGACCAACATCCTCCTCACCTCGGCCGGTGGTCAGGTGGAGATCGAGGGGATCGACGGCTTCGTCTCGGGGACGACGGAGTCCGGCGGGCTGCAGCTTCTTCGTCTCTCGGGAGCGATCAAGCTCGAGACGAAGCGCGGCGACGTCACGCTGCGGCAGTCGTACGTGCGCGGGAGCGTGCACACGAGCGACGGCCGCGTGCTGCTGGAGGACGTCGGCGGCGACGTGCAGGGGACGTCGTCGAAGGGACGCGTCACGGAGCGACGCGTCGAGCGGGCGGCAACTGCGCCGTGAACGGCCGCAGCAGAGCCGCCAGCTACATCTTCACTTTTCGCCGTGAAGCGTCCGCAGCGCCTTCGGTTCAGGATATCGCTTCCCGAACGGTCCGTCGCCCCAGAAGGCGCTCGTCGCCGAGGCGTACTCCCGCTGCCGCTGGACGCGCTCCGGCTTCAGCACCGACTTGCCGATCAGATAGCGCACCGTACCCGTCGGATCGAGGATGATCGTCGTTCCACCATACACGTCGAGACCGGGAAGCCCGTGCCCCGGCCTGACCTCTCGGCGCTGCGTCACCTCCGCCACGAGATCGAACACGATCTGACCGTCCGGCCCTGCTCGACGTGCGCTGCGAATGGACTGTACCACCGGAAGATCCACTGGGTCTCCCTCGAGACGAGGATCGTCCGGTAGAGCCAGACCGAACGCGCCTGCGTAGGTGGGGTCGCACGCGAGCGCGCCGAGCGCACGCCCCTGTCGCATGATCTCGTCGGGGCCGGCGGGTCGCGCCGGATCACCGTCGAACTGCAGCTTATCGAACCCGAGCTCCTTTGCAGCCGGCAGCTTGACGTCCGACGCGCGCCAGAGCAGCGCATCCTCGGTGAGGCTCGGCACGTCCGACGGATACACGCCATACTTCCGAAAGGCGTCGATCCATGCCTCGCGGTAACCCAACGGGTCGTCCGGCACGAGGTCGTAGTCGGCGGTGATCACCGCGCGCAGATACTCGCCGAAGGTGATGTCCACCGGTGGGCAGTAGTCCACCGCTCGGATGCACACGGAGAGGAACTGCGACGCGAGCGAGCAGGCTTTCTCCGTGAGCAGCTCCGCCAGCAGATCCGGGATGGCGCCCTCAGGGAGCACGCCGGTGCCCCCGGACGCGAGCCGCACCAGCGGCTCCGTCTTTCGCGAGTAGATCGTTGCGAATGCCTCGAACACGGCGGCGAGCAGCACCTTCCCCAGCTCGTGCGGCTCCGTGGCCGTGCCATAGCGCAGATCGGTTCCTCCAACCGCCGAGCGTAGGCCACCGGTCATTCCAATCGTCTGACCGAACTGCAGTGCCATCGTCGTCAACAGCTCGGCGAAGCGCACCTCGCCGCGCGCCGCGCGGATACCGGCACGTACGACATCCTTGTAGGTGAAGCGCTGCAGCACCGCGATCACGTCGGCGAATGCCTCGTGAAACGCGAGCACGTCCGGATTGGTGGGGATCATGAAGTGCGTGCGCATCCCGTCGAGCAGGGCGTGCGAGCACTCGTGCACGATCACGTCCTGCGACAGCACGGTGTGCACGATGCCGTTGGGCTGGTTGCGCCCCTTGGCCTCCTTGTCCGCGCGGAACGTTCCGAAGCGCAGCTCGCCGCTCGGCCGGTCGTAGTACGCGTTCTCCAGCTCGGGCACGTCGGTGCGGATGCGCAGCCTCGGTGCGCGACCGCCGGCATCGCGGCGGTCGAACCCCCAGGCAAGATCGCGCCCGAGCGCGTGGCGGAACGCCGCGTACGTCGTGCTGCAGACCGCGTACGCCATCTGCGCGCGGAACTTCGGATCCGTGGCGCTCGCGGCGCGACCCTGACCGATGAGCACCATCCGGTCTTCCAGATCTACGGGTTCTTCTCCATCGGCGGGCATTACCCTGAACAACGAGCCCGCCGGCCCCGGCTCGAGCGGTTCGTACGGCACGTCCACAACGGTGACTGCGCCGTCGCGACGCGATGCCGATGGATCGAGCGCGAAGATGTGCAGCGGCCGATACAGCGGCTCGCCCGGCTTGCGCTCGTACGCGCGCACGTGGGCCGCCCGGGTGAGCGCGTACCCGAGCGTGTAGTGTTCACCCTCGCGCCCTCGTCCCTCCGCGGGAAGATGCGGCGCGCCCTCACCCCCCGAGCGCGATTGCGCGATCGCCGCGCTCGCGTCGGGGGTGGAGGGAACGGTGTCCGTCCGCGGGATCGTCA
>DASVNI010000505.1:0-7694 GCA_036383935.1 Gemmatimonadaceae bacterium
ACCAGATGCTTCGCGAAGCGGTGTCGATGAGCGGACTGATCGGAGCGCGGGCCGCATAGACCACAGTGCGATCACCTGGCGACAACCCCTGCGATGACGAAACCGGAGGCATCGGGATCATCTTGAAGGATCAGCTCCGCGCCGTCGTGCACGCGACCCATTCACTCGATGTAAGAGGCCCCTTCAGTCTAGGGCTCACCGTAACGGCGCTCCGTCGCCTTCCGACGAACGTGGTCGACCTGCTGACTCCGGATGGGGTATATCTGCGCATGCTCGCGGGCGCACACGGGTCGATGGTGGTGCGCGTGACGCAACCGCATCGCCAGCGGCTCCTCGTCGGCGTCGAGGCCGACATCCGGGATCACCCGACAGCGCGCGCGCGTGTGCGAAGGATGCTGGGGGTCGAACGCGACCTGACGGTCTTCAATCGAGCGGCGGCTCGCATCCCGTGGCTCGCGCCGTTGGCGAAGCGGATGCGTGGCGTCAGGCCGCCACGCTATCCCACGTTGTGGGAGGCTTGCGTCAACGCAATCGTATTTCAACAGGTGAGCCTCGTTGCCGCCAGCGCGATCGTGCGACGCCTTCTCCTACAGCTCTCCAATACCCGCGAGATCGATGGCATCACACTCCGCGAATTCCCGAATGCCGAGAGCATTCTGGAGGCTGACGACCATCTCGCGCGTGAGGTCGGGTTGAGCAACAGTAAGTGGACGACGCTGCAACGCGTGGCCGAGGCGATCGCCACGGGAGCGCTCAACGAAGAAATACTGGAGGAGCGAAACAGCCGGGATGCAGCGACGTTGCTCCAGCGGATACGGGGCATCGGACCGTGGACCGCGACCGTCATCCTGTTGCGCGGACTCGGTAGGTTGGACGTCTTCCCGATGAACGACAGCAGCGTGGCGCGCAATCTCGCGTTGGTCGCACACCGTACACCGATCGATGTCGATGCCACGCTCGAGGCGCTCGGTGAACAGCGCGGCATGCTGTACTATCATCTGCTGCTGGCGCGCCTCGACGCACAAAACGGCGTGCGAAGCTCGTCCAGCGAACACCCGCACCATTCTTCGTCTCACTAGCGTCAGAATGCTATGCCTGTCGGATCCCGCAACCAGATGAGGGCACTGAAGGCGCGTAGGAAGCGGGCCCACCGAGTTGCAACGCGACCGGCTTGCGCACCGTTACGATGCGAGGCGGCCACCAAGTGATCCAACAATCTGTCGCAGTGCGTCACGGTAGGTGGGCAGCCGTGCTGCGGACGACGACGGAGACAGGGAGACCATATATCGCCGGGTCGCGTGCGTCAGGGAGCGCACATCCTTGAAGCCGGTCTTGCGGGCGACAGCATTCACATCGCAGCGCGATGACTCCATGAAGGCGCAGGCCCACAATAGCCGCGCCGCCGAGAGAAGCGCGCGAGGAGAGCCGAAGCCCGCCCGCTGGGTGTAGCGGCTCAGCGTGCGCGTCGAAACGTGCAACTGCTGCGCAAGCGTGCGGACCCGACCATCCACAACCACAGTCTTCGCAGCGGCGCAGAGCAACTGACGAAGGATGGGCGGCTGAACCGACGCGAGTTCCCCACAGTCCGGCACGACGTCATGAGCGGAGCACCGCGTCGCTCGCGTGAGGGCCGAGGAGATATCCACCGCGGTGGGAGTCACCAGCACCTGAGCGCCCGCCCGGGCCGCGGCGAGGAGCGCGCCGCTCCTTGATGGAGGAGCCGCGCAAAGGACGAGGACCGTGCTGCCAGGCTGTTGGCGCAGACACATGCGGATGAGCGGCGCGGTCGGCAGGCGATCCTGATCCTGCACCGGGAAAACGATCACATCATGCGTTTGCTCATGGAGTGCCGCGAGCACTCCAGCGCGCGTCTCGACCACGGACAAGAGCGCGGGCGGGCGGACAGCCCGGTGCAGCACCGCCGTCTCGGGCGTATCGCCCAACAGTGCGGCAAGAACGCGAATCGCCGATGGGCGACCTTCGCTGCGTACCTCAACAGTCACCGCGCGCCCGCCAGGCATCTCATGAAGCTACGGTACTCGCGCACGGTCTGTCCCCGTAAGAGTCACCGGATGGGCAACGATTTGGTGAAATGAGACAGAGATAAAGCGCACGGTTGCGCGATGGGAAAGCGAACATAAGCTGTGAGCATCGCTTTCTGGGCAATCGTATGATTGTTCCGCTTCCGGCCCTTGCTGCGTATCGAAAGGACGTCGAGCAGCTCGACAGCACACTGCCGTCGACTTCCCAACTCGACGACAGCCTGACTCGGTGGCTGGCGTTCGCGAGCACACTGGAAACGCTCGCGACAGCCCGGGATCAGCCCGACGGGGTGAGCGCACTGCGCGCGCAGCTCCTCGCGACGAGCGAGACGATCCTGCCGGCAACCACGGACGCCTCGACGCTGCACGCGACCGTTGACGGCGGGTCGGCTGGGCGAGTGGAATCACGCGCCACACTCGAAGTCGCACAGCTGACGCGTCGTGTCGCAGATACGGCGGAGCAGGGAGGAGCACTGTGGCTCGCTACCTCGATGCTCGCGACGCTCGAGCGCATCAGTGATGAGCTTCCCGCCCTCGAGGTCGGGCGAATCATGACCCAGCGCGCGCGTACCGCGCGCAAGGCAAATGCTGCCGATGTCGCCGAGGTGCTCTACAAGCGTGTGGCGAAGCTCGGGCGAGTGGCCGCGGAACCAGAGCTGATAGCCAGGGCTGCCATTGGCTTCGGGGTTCTGGCGCAATTTCGTGGAAATCTCCCTCTGGCAGCGCGGCACTTCGAGAAAGCGTCGCGCATGGCCGCTCGCGTGGCCGACGCTGACCTGATCCGGCTCGCTGAGCAAGGGAAGATGGTGATCGCGGCAAAGCGCGGAGCGTTTGCCGATGCATTGCGGCATGGATGGGCGGCCTTCTCGGCGACGACCGGGGACCGTGAGCGCGAGTCCGAGACGCTGTTGAATCTGGCCCAGCTGGCATTCGACACGGGCCATCCGCGAGCGGCGTTGCACGGGTTCGCCGCGGCGCTGGAGCGCGGTCCCGGCCCGCGTCTCAGGCTACCGGCGCTCGGCGGTGCGGCGCGAGCTGCCGCTGCACTCGGACGCAAGGACATCCTGAACTGGACTGCCGACCAGCTGGATGCGGCGACGCCCGTGGGCAGCTTTGCGTATCCCGCGGCGTCAGCACTGCTCGATCTGGCGCTGGCGTTCGCAGTCGCCGCCCCAGCGCGCGCACAGATCGTGGCAGCGCGCGCGCTGGAGCTGACCGAGCGCTTTGGATTCCACGAGCTCGAACACCATCTGCGGACGCTGCAGATGGACATCGAGCGACGCATGCCTCCCGCTCAGTCAGCGGTGCCAGCGCTGGTCGTGGTCGGGCCAAAGGGCGACGAGATCCTGCAATACATCGAGCAGCTCGAGGGCAACCTCCTGACCACAACAGCGGGGTGAGGGGCACCACTCCTTGTCACGAGGCACACACTGTCAGACGGTCTGCGCAGTTTGTCAGCACCTGCCATCAACCACGGAGTAGCCACCTGGGCAGAGGTCGGCGGATGGCGCAGCCGGCGAGAGTTTGCGAGGCGCCGTGGGTGATTCAGCGGCGCACGCGGTCAACGAGACGACAACCAGAACCGCAAGAAGTCGAGTGAGTACGGGATGAACAGACATGCAGGGCTCCGAAGAAGGAGCGCCTATCTACATGCCCGTTGAAGACGTGCTGGTAAGCGTGCGGGGAACACCATCACCCGAGGGGCAACCGATGCAGGTGCGCCCTGCGGCGGTCATCGCCCTGGTACGTGATCGCGTCGCCGGTGTGCGAGTGACGGCGGCCTTTCGCCCAACGCCCGTGCACGTCGTGCACTGCATCGCCGACCTTCACGCGACGATATCCCAGCACGCGGGTGACATCGCATGCCTGCTGGCCGAGGCGCGCGATGCGCAGCACGAGCCGGTGGGGCCCACGCTCACCACGCTCATCGAGCGCTTTCCGACTGTTCCAGTCCTTGGCTACTGCGCTGCTGGCGCGAACCACGCCGCCGACCTGCGTGAGCTCGCACGCGCCGGAGTCCACGAGCTCGTGTTCGCGAACGTCGATGACCATCCCGCCTTGCTTCGCGCGAAGCTCGGCCGCGGCGCAGAGGCGTGTGCCGCTGCAGCCGTCCTCCGAGGAATAGACGGACTGCTACCACCGCTCCTCGTGAGCCTCGTGGAATACTGTGTCCAGTTTCCGCGAGACAGTCGTGAGATCACGCGGATCGCGTGCGCCCTTGGCGTCCACCGGAAGACGCTGGTGAACTGGTGCGAACGCGCCCACGTTCCGCCGCCGAGCACACTCGCCACATGGGTGCGGCTACTCCTCGCGACCGAAATGCTGCGGTCGCCCGGGCAGTCGGTCGAACACGTCGCGAACACGCTCGACTTTGCATCGGCGACATCCCTCCGGAACATGTGCCGCCGATATTTCGGACTGCGACCGATGGAGCTACGCACGCCACGAGGTCGTGCGGCAGCCTACCAAGCCTTCGCGGAGGCAGTCAAGCTGGCGAAAGACGCGTAGGCAGCGATTGCTGGACGTGGCGTCGATATGGCCGAACTCGGAACGGTCGGCCCGTACGAAAGGCCAATGGTGAGCCGCGCGCGCGGTGGACAGCCTGCATTCCTGCTCGCCGAATCACCAGCGCGTGCCGTGCGTCGAGAAGCGCGGCCGTCGAGCCTCGCTCTTTCCATGAAGACAGACCTACTCGACGTCTTTCCGATCTGGGTGACGGCAGTCCTGATCGCCGCGCTGCTGCTCGGTGCGTGCGAGCTGGGCTACCAGGTGGCCCTCCGTAGAGGTGACGTCGAGAAGTCGGACGAGGGACACGTGCTCTCCGCCATGCTCGCGCTGCTCGGGCTGCTCGTCGGGTTCACCTTCTCGATTGCCGTCAACCGGCACGAGCAGCGACGTCTCGTGGTCGTCGACGAGGCGAACGCCATCGAGACCGAGTATCTGCGCACCCAGATGATACCGGAGCCGTATCGCACTCGGCTGGCGGACATGCTGCGCACGTATGCCGACGCGCGGCTGGCGCTCGCCGCCGCCGGCGAGGACCGCGCCGCCGTCACGCGCGCGTACGCCCTCGCCGACAGCCTGAAGCGGCAGATGTGGGTGATCACCGTTGAAGCGGATTCGCTGATACAACCCGCGGCGCTCTCGTCGCTGGTCGCCGGCGGGATGAACTCGGTCATCGAACTCGGGTTTTCGCGACGTGCCGCGTTCGAAGCCCGCCTCCCAACGATCGCGTACGGCGTGCTGCTGCTCTTCGCGACCGTCGCCGGCGGCATGCTCGGATTCGTGAGCGGCAGCGGTAAGCATCCGAGGCGTGTCGGCGCCATCGTCATGCTCCTGCTCCTCTCGCTCGCACTGGGGTTGATCCTCGATCTGGACCGGCCGCTCCGAGGGACGATCAAGGTGAATCAGCAGCCGCTCGTGGAAGTGCGGGCGTCGATGAACTGAAGGCGGGTAGTAGGGAGTGGGTGGTTGGTGGTTCTACGGCGTGTTGACGTTGGCACCTCGCATCAGCGTGCTCACGCGATCGAATCGTCCGTCCATGTAGTCGCGCGACACGCGCATGAGATCCGCGCGCGTCTCGCCGACGAAGGGGCCGTGCATGGCGATGGGCCTGTGCTGCGGCTCGCCGGCGTAGAGCACGACGCGTGCGCTCTCGCCATCGGCGGCGAGCCGGAGCGCGCTTGGTCCGTTGGACTCGGGGCGATCCAGCCATCCGACCTGCCCGGTGCGCAGCGTGGTGCCGTCGCTCGCGCCGACGCGCACGCTTCCGTCGAGCACGTAGACGAAGCCGTTGTACGACGCGGGCAGATCCTGCTCGAGCGTTGCGCCAGCTTCGAGGCCGATGTCGACAATCGTCGTCGGGACGTGGCCGTGGCGCCGCTCCGGCGCGTGAGCGTCGCCCGAGCTTCCGCTGTACACGCGCACCGATGCTCCGGCTGCTTGGCGCATCGGTGCGATCCCCTGGGAGACGGTCTCGAGATGCGGCTCGCTCCAGCGCTCATCGGCGGGGATCGTCATCCAGAGCTGGAGAATGCGCGTGCGGCCCTCGGGCATCGTGTGCTCGTTATGGATGACGCCGCGGCCGGCGAGCATCCACTGCAGGTCGCCGGCACGGAGCACGCCCTCGTCCTGATCGTGCACGGTACCCTCGACGAGGAAGGTCGCGATCTCGAATCCGGCGTGCGGATGCTCGCCGCCGACCGGCGCGCCCGGCACCATGTCGACGCGGTCGTCCATGAGGAGGATGAACGGATCCTGCTCGGCGAAGCGCGACGGATCCACGACGGGCACCGCCGTGTGCCCCGCGCCGGCGAAGCCGGGCGCGGGTGGCGGGGTGGTGACGGTTCGCGCGATGGTGCGCTGAATGGGACGGACGCTGGTCATGATGAGATCCTCAGACATTGCCGGATGGCAGGGGCTTCCGGCGAACGAGGAGATTGGCGAAGCCGCCGACGACACCGATGGCGAGTGCGGCGGCGATCAGCTTCGGGGTCCACAACGAGCCGAGGCCGAGGATGGCATCGAGGGAGTAGATGCCCGGTCCCGCGAGGGCGATGCCAACCGCGCCGGCGGCGTAGAGGAGGGGCAGCTCGATCCCGTTGGATGCCGCGAAGAGTCCATGCTCCCAGTGTACGCTGCCCGCCGCGACGATCATGACGGAGAGCATGAGGGCGGGGCCGATCGGTCCGAGGAAGCCGAAGGCGACGAGCAGCCCGCTGGCGAGCTCGCCGGCCGAGGCGGCGAAGGCGAAGAGCCGACCGGGGGCGAAGCCGAGCTGGACGAAGAACTCGCCGGTGGCGTTGAGGCCGTATCCGCCGAACCAGCCGAAGAGCTTCTGGGTGCCGTGCGCCGCCATGATGAGGCCGAGGACCAGTCGGCCGATGAGGAGTCCGGTGCCGACCATGCGAGGGTCGAGGGTATGGGTCGCGTCCATGTCGTTTCGTCTCCCGAAGTCCTGGGCGGCCAGCCCGATCCGCGGGCCGGCGGAGTGCCGAATCGCGCCTTGGTAACTGAAGCCGCTCAGGTTACGTTTCGTAACTAGGAGCAACGTACATGGGCCGGTCGACGGTGAGAAGAACGCACGCGAACGTGCCTCAGTGACGCGGGAGTAACCATGGCGACGAAAGGTGCGACGAAGTCCACCACACGCACGAGCTCGACGGGGGTGATCGCACCGCCGCCAGAGATCGAGCACACGCCGGCGAACTGCCGCGCGCGTGAGATGCTCGTGCGCGTGGCCGACAAATGGTCGATGTACGTGATCCACGTGCTGGCCGACGCGGGCCCGCTGCGGTTCAACGAGATCCGGCGGCGCGTGGACGGCGTGAGCCAGCGTATGCTCACCGTGACGCTGCGCGGCCTGGAGCGCGACGGCCTGGTGCAGCGCTCGATGTATCCCGAGGTGCCGCCGCGCGTGGAGTACGCACTCACGCCGCTGGGGGCGACGCTGCGCGACATCGTGCGCGAGCTGATCGACTGGTCGGGGCGACATCTGGCGGAGGTCGACCGCGCGCGGGCGCGCTACGACGAGCGGGCGAAGCAGCCGACGTTCTCGGACTATTGAGGCTCACGCCCTGGCGTTCCGCGCGACAGCCAGCCAGCCTTATCGCCAGAAAGACCCCGCAAGGACCGCGGCAGGCTGAGCGGCGA
>DASVNI010000506.1:0-5829 GCA_036383935.1 Gemmatimonadaceae bacterium
AGGGGCGCCGGCAAATGCCGGCGCCCCTCTTCCTTTGTGGCCCACTCGGTGGGAACGTGGCGCGCGTTAGAATCCGTCACCGATCCTGTGCCCCGTGCCACACGACGCCTCCTCCGAGCAGACCGCTTCCAATGACGTGACGGCCCAGGGTGCGGCGCACCTCGCCGCACTGGCGCGCGCGCCGCGCGCCGCCGGAAGTGCGGCGGAACAGGAGGCGCGCGAGTATTGCGCGCGCGTGCTGCGCGCCGCCGGCTTCGACGTGGCGCTGGAGCCGTTCGATTATTCGCAGCTGCCGGGTCGCTACGGCACGCCGGTCGGCGGTGCGATCGCGTGGGTCACCGTCGCCGCGACATCGTGGCTCGGCGCCACCGGAAGTCCGGCGTTCTTCTCGGCGCTCGTCTGCCTCGCCGGGCTCGCGATCCTCGGCATGTGGTCGTGGCAGATGCTCGGCGATGGCGTGCTGGCGCTCCCGTGGCGGCGAGCCTCTGCCGTCAATCTGGTCGCGACGCGCGGCGGGCCGACACCGCGCGTCTGGCTCGTGGCACACCTCGACAGCAAGTCGCAACCGATCCCTTCGCTGCTGCGCGTCGCTGGCGTCGTCATGCTCGCCACTTCGCTGGCCGTCACGATCGCGGCAGCGTTGCTGACACTTGGCGGCGCGGAGCTCCGTACGCTCTGGTGGATTGGCGCTGTGCTTGCCACAGGAGGAGCAGTACCGGTGATCGGCAGCGTCGTCGGGAACGACTCGAATGGCGCGCTGGACAATGCCTCCGGCGTGGCGACGGTGCTGGAAGCGGTGCAGTCGCCGATGCAGGGCTCGCCGATCGGCGTGCTGTTACCGAGTGCCGAGGAGCTGGGGTTGGCCGGGGCGCGCGCGTGGGCGCTTCAACGGTGTGGGGAGCAAGGAATCGCCATCAACTGCGACGGCGTGGATGACGGAGGAGCGCTCACGATCATGTATTCCGGAACGCCTTCGATCGAGATCTTCGATACGATCCGAGACTCCGCGGCGGAGCCCGTGCGCGTGCGGCGCATGCCACTCGGCCTCCTGCTCGATTCCGTCGCGCTCACCGAGGCGGGCTGGCGCTCGGTGACGGTGAGCCGCGGCTCGCTCGCGTCGCTGCGGCGAGTGCACACGCGAGCGGATTCGCTCGAGCAACTGCGCGGTGTCGGCATCTCACGGACGGCGACGGTGCTCGCGCGTGCGGCGGAGGCGCTGGCGCGATGAATCTTCTCATCCTCACCGTCGTGATGCTGCTCGGCCTGGTGATGATCCCGTTCGGCCTGCCCGGTACGTGGATCATCGCGGCGGCCGCGCTCGGTTATCAGCTGCTCGTGCCGGGCTCGATCTCGATGTTCGTCGTCATCGCCGTGGTCGTGCTGGCGCTGATCGGCGAGCTCCTCGAGTTCTCGCTGTCGGCGAAGTACACGAAGAAGTACGGTGGATCTCGCCGAGCGAGCTGGGGCGCGATCATCGGCGGGATGATCGGGGCGTTCATGGGCGTGCCCGTGCCGTTCGTCGGCTCGGTGGTCGGAGCGTTCGCGGGTGCGTTCGTCGGTGCGTTCGTCGGCGAGTTCTCGCGCGCGGGAGAAGGTGGGACGGCGACGCGAGTCGCGACGGGAGCGTTGATCGGGCGCGCCGTCGCGGCGGCGATGAAGATCGCGATCGGTATCGCGATGGCGGCGTGGGTGCTGTTCGCCGCAGCGGTGTGACGAAACAAGCCAGCGGTCCTGCCCGTTAGAGGACGCGCAAACTGCGGGAGATGGCGTCCCGTGCCGGATGATCATAAAGTAGAGACCCCGCCGGATCCCTCGTGGCGGACGCGCGACTGCGCGTCCGTGTGCACGACTGTTCCGGCCAACGCGGGAGACGCGATGACGCGTAACCAGACCGACCGGCGCAGCGCGACCGGCGAAACGACATGGAGCAGGAAGACGACGAGCCTGGCGCGCTGGCTCGTCGCTGGAGCGATGATCGTCGCTCTGTCGCCATCTACAGCACACGCGCAGTTCGGTCGACTGAAGAAGCTCAAGGAGAAGTTCAGCGCGCCCGATTCCGCGGCGCGGGCGAAGGACAGCCTCGAGCAGATCGCGGCAGGCGCGAAGCCGGAATCGGTGAAGGTCGGGAAGAGCATTTTGCAGAAGGGCGCGGCGATCGTGAGCACGGCGAACGGCGCGCTCGAGTCGACGACCGGCCTGTCAGCGAAGGACGCGGCGCTCGCCGCGACGGGCATCGGCGCGGGAAATCTCATGGCGAAGAAGCTCGGCTTCGATCCGATGAGCTTCGGCGCGCAGGCACTCGCCAACTCGAAACTGAGCCCGCAGCAGCGCGCGATGCAGAAGGCCACTGGCGGCGCCGGTTTGAGTGGCATCGCCACCGCCGGAATGAGTGCCGCGCAGATCCAGGCGATGCAGCGTGCCGCGACCGCGAATGCGGCGGCGAGGAGCAATCGGGCCAACGCGATGGCGGGCAACGCGGCGATGGCCGGCTATTCCCAGGCCGACATCGATGCGCTCATCGCGTTCCAGCAGGAGATGACGCAGCTGTCGCTGGCGGCGAGCAGTGGGGATGCCTCGGCGCAGGCGCGGCTGGAGGCCTGGGAGGCGTTGGTGCTGAGGTACAACCCCGAGGTGCAGCGCCTCAGCACCGCGGCCAGCGCGGGAGACATGGGCGCCGTGCAGAAGCTCGAACGGCTCCAGTTCGACATGATGCGGGAGTGGTCGCGGACCGGGAGCGCGAAGGCCACCACGAAGGTCAAGTGACGCCACATCAGGGGGGTTGATTGACTCTGACCCCCCGCTACCTAGATTCAAACAACGCCCCGCGCCTCGCGGGGCGTTTTGTGTGTTTGCGTGCAGGAATCTCCGCTCGGGAGTGTCATGTTCGGTCCGGAATCGCGCGTCGTCGTCGTGGTGGGTGCACAGTGGGGAGACGAAGGAAAGGGCAAGCTCGTGGACGTGCTCGCGGAGCGCGCCGACTGGGTGGTGCGCTACCAGGGAGGCGCGAACGCCGGGCACACGGTCGACCTCGGTGACCGCTCCTTCGTGTTGCACCAGATCCCGAGCGGGATCCTGCATCCCGGCGTGCGGTGCGCGATCGGCAACGGCGTCGTGCTCGACCCCGACACCCTCTTCGACGAGATCGATGGACTCGTGAAGGCGGGGGTGGACGTCGAGGGGAGGCTGTACGTCAGCGAGCGCGCGCACCTCGTGCTGCCCTACCACAAGGCGGTGGACGGGGCGAGCGCGTCGAGCAAGGCGATCGGCACGACGGGCCGCGGGATCGGGCCGGCGTACGAGGACAAGATCGCGCGCCGCGGCGTACGCGTCCTCGACCTGCGCCATCCCGAGAAGTTGCGTGAGATCGTGGAGAAGGGGGCGGAGCACGCGCGAGCCCGCTTGGCGCGCAATGGATCCGACAAGACGGTGGACGTCGATGCCGTGCTCGCGCTGCTGGGCCGGCTCAGCGAGCGGCTTCTCCCGCTGGCCGATGACGTCGGCCTCACCGTGCACCGCGCGGTCCGCTCCGGTGCCGCGGTCCTCCTCGAGGGGGCGCAGGGCTCGCTGCTCGACATCGACCACGGCACGTATCCGTACGTGACGTCGAGCAACACGACCGCGGGCGGTGCTGCGGTCGGCGTCGGCATCGGGCCGAATGCGATCGATCGAGTGTTGGGTGTCGTGAAGGCATACACCACGCGCGTCGGCAACGGGCCGCTCCCCACGGAGCTGGACGAGCCGCTGCAGAGCCAGGTTCGCACCCTCGGCAACGAGTTCGGCGCGACGACGGGTCGCCCCCGCCGCTGCGGCTGGTTCGACGCGCTGGTCGTCAAATACGCGACGCGGGTGAATGGGCTCTCCGATCTCGCCGTCACCAAGCTCGACGTCCTCGACACCCTCGACCGACTCGGCGTCTGCGTCGGCTACGAGATCGACGGCGAGCTGCACGACGAGTTCCCCGGCGATCTCGTGAAGCTCGACTGCGTGAAGCCGAAGTACGAGTGGTTCGACGGCTGGAAGCGCTCCACGGCGGAGGCGCGCACGCTCGGTGACCTGCCGTCCGAAGCTCGCCGCTCTCTCGACCGGATCGAAGCGCTCGTCGAGGCGCCGATCACCTACGTCAGCGTCGGGACCCGCCGCGACCAGATCATCGGCCTCTAGCCGATGATCACGGGAACAGGGGAGTCGGACAGGAACGACGTCGATCTGCTGATCGTCGGCGCCGGCCCGTGCGGCCTCGCCGCCGCGATCTCGGCGCAGCGCGCGGGGCTGCGTGCGCGCGTGCTGGATTCCGGCGCGATCGCGAGCACGATCACGCAGTATCCCTACTACGTGAAGTTCTTCTCGACCGCCGAGAAGCTCGCGCTCGGCGGGATGCCATTCCTCGTTTCCGACGACAAGCCAACGCGTCGCGAGGGGCTGACCTACTACCGCGCCGTCGTGCGTCACTTCGGGCTCGACGTGCGGCAGTACGAGCGCGTGTATCGGCTCGAGCAGAGCGAGCGCGGATGGCTCGTGCACTCCGAGTCGATGGAGGGCCAGCGGCATCGTACCGCGGCGCGCGCCGTGTGCGTGGCAACGGGCTACTTCGGCTCGCCGAACCTGCTCGGCGTGCCCGGGGAGTCGCTGCCGCACGTCGCGCACGTGTACCGCGAGGGACATGGCGCGTACGATCAGGACGTCGTCGTGGTGGGCGGGGGCAATTCGGCGGCCGAGGCGACGCTGGACCTCTGGCGCACGGGCGCGCGCGTCACGCTCGTGCACTTCGGGTCGACGTTCGACAAGAAGATCAAGCCGTGGGTGCTGCCGGACGTCGAGAACCGCATGAAGGAAGGCGCGATCGCCGCGCGGTGGAACAGCCGCGTCGCGTCGATCGAGCCGGGCGTCGTGACGATCAACGGACCGGCGGGCGCCGAGCGCCTCGCGGCGCGGTTCGTCTACGTGATGACCGGCTTCGCGCCGAACACCACACTGCTCGCGGACGCGGGTGTGCCGATCGATCCGGCGACGGGAGTTCCCGAGCACGACCCTGCGACGCTCGAGACGACCCTGCCCGGCTTGTTCATCGCGGGCGTGGTCGTGGCGGGCTACGACGCGAACAAGATCTTCATCGAGAATGGGCGGTTCCATGGCGACCAGATCGTCGCCCGCCTGCTCGGCCAGGCGGCCCCGGCGGCCCCGCGGCTGAGCGCAGAGCTGGATACTTGAATAAACTGGGAGTTGGTTGGTTGGATCGTGGGCTCGTTGGTCGGTTGCTGAGTGGGTTGAACGGCCCGAAGCACAACCTGCGTGGAGAATTCCACTTGGGATTTCCACACCGGTTGTAAGCGGTGCAGTGCAACTGACCAATCAACCGACCAACTAACCCACCATCGAACTCACGAACTCACTGCTGCTCTACGCATCCAGCGTCGAGCGAAGTAGCGATCTCATACCATACTCCGCACATGTCCCATCCCGACGTCATGGACAAGCTCGTGTCGCTGTGCAAGCGGCGCGGGTTCATCTTTCAGAGCTCCGAGATTTATGGGGGCACAGGTTCGGTGTGGGATTATGGGCCGCTCGGCGTCGAGCTGAAGAAAAATCTCAAGGATCGCTGGTGGTGGGCGATGGTCCGCTCGAGAGACGACATCGAGGGGATCGACGCGGCGATCCTGATGCACCCGCGCGTGTGGGAAGCGTCGGGGCACGTCGCCGGCTTCGTCGATCCGTTGGTGGACTGCCGCACGTGCAAGGGCCGCTTCCGCGCCGATAAGCTCGAGGACGCGCAGTGCCCGCAGAAGCCGTCGAAGCATCCGGGGGAGCACACGGCCTGCCAGCTGACCGAGG
>DASVNI010000507.1:0-1979 GCA_036383935.1 Gemmatimonadaceae bacterium
CTGCGGGAGTGGGCGCGATCGGCGGTGTGGGCGGCGCATGCACTGGTCGCGTCGGAGGCGCGGCTGGTGCGGGTGGCGCGCCAGCACTCGTTGACGCGAATTCGTCGACCGCGCCGGAGGGTGGCGAGATCGTGATCACGCCGCCGCAAACCGAGCAGCGCGCGCGAACCGTGCTCGATGGGATCTTTGCCGGATCTACGCGAAAGACCGAGCGGCACTCGGGACAGGAGACGTTCACGAGAGGTCTCCCGCGCGGACGGCTTTCGGTGACCCGGAGATGCGGGTCACGCCGCCCGGCTGGCTGTCCGTCCGGCGATCGATCGAGTAGACCGAGCCGGGTAGCGTCTTGGCGTAGCTCTTCATTTCCGTTGCAAGTTCGCTGACCTGCGCCGCGTGCGTGAAGTGTCGGCGCTCGTTCGTGACGACACCGATGGAGACGGTCATGAGTGGGACTCGGTGAAGCTGCCCGCGGCGATCCTTACCGAAGAAATAGCCCGCGCGACGGTCCTGCTCCGAATACTGATACGGGATGAGGAGATCGAACACGTTCACGATCTCCGCGCAAGCTTCCCCCACCGACTGTGTCGGCACCACGAAGATGAAGTCGTCGCCGCCGATGTGTCCGACGAAGCCCTCCTCACCGCACAATCCCTTCACCACATCGTGCAGGATCTTCGCGAGGATGCGAATGACGCGATCGCCATCGTAATACGAGTAGCGGTCGTTGAATTCCTTGAAGTGGTCGAGATCGGCGTAGCACATCGCGAACCGCGCCCCCGACTCGAGTCGGCGCGCCACCTCGGCCTCGATCTCGACGGCGCCGGGCAGCCGAGTCGACGGATGCACCACGAGATCGCGGTCGGATCGACGGAGCATCGCGTCCAGGCGAGTGAGCAGCTCGGCATCGCTGGTCGCCGCACGCACCACCTCGTCCGCCCCGGCTTCGAATGCCGTCGCGAAGGCGTCGTCGGCGTCCGAGGTCAGCATCACCGCCGGGACTACCCCGGTGTAGGAGTCGCGCTTGAGCCTGGCGCAGGCCAGCTCCACCGTCTTCCGCTCGGTCCTGGCATCGAAGGCGACCACCCGCGGCCGCCCGCGAAGTGAGATCGCCATCAGCTCGTCAATCTCTCGGACGCGAACTACGGCGTCGGCGTGGCGCGCCAGCCATTCGGTGAGCGCGGCAGGCGGCGCGGCGTCGTCCGGGGCAAAGAGGATGGCGCTGATCTTGACCACGCGTTGGCGCTGCCGGGGTAGAGGGGCAAGATATGGCTCGCGAGAATTGAAGTCAAACCGCGACGCCACTGGGGTTTGCGCCATTTTCGCCGCTTCTTTCGCTCAGTAGTAGAAGAAGGCGACGCCGAGCATTCCGTATACGAGCAGAAGGAAGGCGCCCTCCAGCCAGTCCGACTCCGCATCTCGTACGACAGCGGTCGCCACCGCCACGGCGAGCGCCACCGACGTGACCTCGAAGGTGGTGAAGGCCAGATCCATCGGCCGACCTATGGCGAGTCCGACGAAGACGAGTACGGGCGCGATCAGCAACGCCACCTGGGCGCTCGAGCCGATCGCGATCGACACGGCCAGGTCCATCCGATTTCGCATCGCCATCATCACCGCCGAGCTGTGCTCGGCCGCATTTCCGATGATCGGCACGACGATCAGCCCGACGAACCCCTCCGACAGCCCGATGTGCCGTATCGCCTCCTCGGTCGAGCCGACGAGGATCTCCGACAGCCAACCGACGGCTCCGGCGGAGAGGAGCAGCACGGCGACCGCGCGGCCGAGCGACCATCGGCCGTTGTGCGCGTCGCCATGCGCCTCGCGTGCGACCTCGCGCGATTCGCCGAACACGGAGCGATGCGTCCCCATCGAGTAGAGCAGCGACAGCGCGTATCCGATCATCAGCAGCGCCGCCACACCGATCGACACGTGCCGAGTGAGCTCGCGCGTCGGATCGACGTGCGTCGCGTGAAAGATCG
>DASVNI010000508.1:0-8468 GCA_036383935.1 Gemmatimonadaceae bacterium
GCAGCATGTCGAGCGCCTTGATCCCGACGAACGGGATGATCAGGCCGCCGACGCCGTAGACGAGGAGATTGCCCCGCAGGATCACCGACGCGGGCGCCGGCCGATACCGTACCCCGCGTAGGGCGAGCGGAATGAGCGCGATGATGATGAGCGCGTTGAAGATCACGCTCGCCAGGATCGCCGACTGCGGCGAGTGCAGCCGCATGATGTTCAACGCCTGGAGCGCCGGATACGTCGCGACGAACATCGCCGGGATGATCGCGAAGTACTTCGCCACGTCGTTGGCGATCGAGAAGGTCGTCAGCGAGCCGCGGGTCATGAGGAGCTGCTTCCCGATTTCCACGACCTCGATGAGCTTCGTCGGGTTCGAGTCGAGATCGATCATGTTCCCCGCTTCCTTGGCGGCCTGCGTGCCGCTGTTCATCGCCACGCCGACGTCGGCCTGCGCGAGGGCAGGGGCATCGTTGGTGCCGTCGCCGGTCATGGCGACGAGCTTGCCGCCGCCCTGCTCGCGCTTGATGAGCGCCATCTTGTCTTCCGGCTTCGCCTCGGCGAGGAAGTCGTCGACTCCCGCTTCCTGCGCGATCGCCGCCGCGGTGAGGGGATTGTCGCCGGTGATCATGACGGTGCGGATCCCCATCGCGCGCAGGCGGTCGAAGCGCTCCTTCATCCCGCCCTTCACGATGTCCTTCAGGTAGATCGCGCCGAGCACGCGCGTCGTGACGTGCGGCGCGGCGACCGTCGTCGTGGCACCGGCGTGGGAAACCGACGCGGCGGCAGTAGCAAGCTGCGGCGCAGTCCCGTTGCCGTTTCCGTTGCTCGTAACTCGTTCGGCAACGACGAGCGGTGTGCCCCCTTCGCGCGCGATGCGTCCGACGATCGCGTCGATCTCCGAGGGGACGTCGCCCCCCGCTCCACGCACCCAGCGCACGATCGCGTCCGCGGCGCCCTTTCGCAGCTGGCTGTGCGCCGTGTCCACGCCGCTCATGCGCGTCGAGGCGGAGAAGGGAACGAAGTTCATCTGATCGTGGTGCTCGTCCTCACCCACTGGACGGCCGCGCAGGTTGAACTGCTGCTTCGCCAGCACGACGATGCTGCGCCCCTCGGGCGTCTCGTCCGGGAGCGACGCGAGCTGCGCGCGGTCCGCGAGCTCCTCCGCCCGCACGCCGGGAACGGGGAAGAACTCCACCGCCTGGCGATTGCCGAGGGTGATCGTGCCGGTCTTGTCGAGCAGGAGCGTGTTCACGTCGCCCGCCGCTTCGACCGCGCGCCCGCTGAACGCGATCACGTTCTGCTGGATCATGCGATCCATCCCCGCGATGCCGATCGCCGAGAGCAGGCCGCCGATCGTCGTCGGGATCAGGCACACGAGCAGTGCAATCAAGACAGGGATGGGAACGGCCCCGCCGGAGTAGACCGCGAACGGCTGCAACGTGGCGACGGCGAGCACGAAGACGATCGTGAGCCCGCTGAGCAGGATCGTCAGCGCGATCTCGTTCGGTGTCTTCTGCCGCGAGGCGCCCTCGACGAGCGAGATCATCCGGTCGAGGAAGGTCTCACCGGGGTTGGCCGTGATGCGCACGACGATCCAGTCGGAGAGCACCTTCGTGCCCCCCGTGACCGCCGAGCGATCACCACCGGACTCGCGGACGACGGGCGCCGACTCGCCGGTGATCGCCGACTCGTCCACCGAGGCGACGCCTTCCACCACTTCGCCGTCGCTGGGAACGACGTCACCTGGCTCGCACAGCACGAGGTCGTTGCGGCGCAGGCTCTGGGCGTTCACGGACTCGTGGCGATCACGCTGCGACGCGTCCGCGAGCCGCTTCGCCATCGTCTGTGTCCTCGAGCGACGCAGCGTGTCGGCCTGCGCCTTTCCCCGTCCCTCCGCCATCGCCTCGGCGAAGTTGGCGAAGATGACGGTGAACCAGAGCCAGAGGGTGAGCTGCAGGATGAAGCCCCAGCCGGGCCGCCCCGTCGCCACGTCGCGGAGGAACGCAACCGTGGTATAGGCCGAACCGATGAGGACGACGAACATCACCGGGTTCCGCACCATGTGACGCGGGTTCAGCTTCACGATCGCGTCGCGCACCGCGCGGGAGACGATCGGTGGATCGAAGAGAGGACGTTTCTGGACGGTCATTTCCGTGTGCGCGATGTCAGAAGAGCCGGCCGGCGCTCATCAGCAGGTGCTCGACGATGGGACCGAGCGAGAGCGCCGGGAAAAAGGTCAGCGCGCCGACGATGAGCACGACGCCAACGAGGAGCGTCGTGAAGAGAGGACCTGAGACCGGAAACGTCCCTGGCGACTGTGGTACTACCTTCTTCTCCGCGAGGAACCCGGCGAGCGCGAGCATCGGGACGATGAGCGCGAAGCGCCCGACGAGCGTGGAGACCCCGAACTGGGTGTTGTACCAGTAGGTCGATCCCGTCAGCCCCGCGAACGCACTTCCATTGTTGGCGGTCGTCGAGCTGAAGGCGTAGAGGATCTCGGTCAGGCCGTGCGGGCCGGCGTTGTTCAATCCCTTCAGGCCGTTCGGCGACACCACCGAGACGCCGGTGAAGACGAGGATCGATGCCGCGGCGCCGAGCACGTAGAGCATGGCCATCTGGACCTCGCGCGCCTGAATCTTCTTCCCGAGGTACTCCGGCGTGCGCCCGACCATCAGCCCGGCGATGAACACCGTCAGCACGACCATCACCAGCATGCCGTAGAGTCCCGCACCCACGCCGCCGAAGATCACCTCGCCAAGCTGCATGTTCACCAGCGGAACGAGCCCGCCGATCGGCGTGAACGAGTCGTGCATGCTGTTCACCGCGCCGCACGAGGCGTCGGTCGTCACCGTGGCGAAGAGGGCGGAGTTGGCGATCCCGAAGCGGACCTCCTTCCCCTCCATGTTGCCGCCGGGGTTGGTCGGCGTCGTCGCGACGTCCACGCCGCGCGCGGCGTGAATCGGGTTGCCGCGCGCCTCGGCCCAGTACACCGTCGTCACGCCGGCGAAGAAGAGCACGAACATCGCCCCCCACACGGCCCAGCCGTGCTTCTGGTGCCCGACCATCCGCCCGAGCAGCCAGGTGAGCGCGGCTGGGATCAGGAAGATCGTGAACATCGACCAGAAGTTGGTCCACGGCGTCGGGTTCTCGAACGGATGCGCCGAGTTGGCGTTGAAGAAGCCGCCGCCGTTGGTCCCGAGCTGCTTGATGATCTCCTGGCTCGCGACCGGTCCCATCGCGATCGTCTGCTTCACCCCCTCGATCGTCGTGACGTCGAGGTACGACTTGAAGTTCTGGATCACCCCCTGCTGCACGAAGATCAGGGAGATGACGAGGCAGAGAGGGAGCAGCACGTAGAACGTGCCGCGTACGAGGTCGACCCAGAAGTTGCCGAGCCGCCCCTTGGCCTCGTTCCCGCGCCGCGCGATCCCGCGCACGAACGCGACGGCGATAGCCATACCGACGGCCGCAGAGACGAAGTTGTGGTAGGCAAGCTGCGTCATCTGCGAGAAGTACGACATCGTCGTCTCGCCGGCGTAGCTCTGCCAGTTCGTGTTCGTCGTGAAGCTCGCCGCCGTCTCGAACGACTGACGGTCGGTGACGGCGGGAAGCCCCTGCGGATTGAGCGGCAGCACGGCCTGCACGCGCAGCACGAGATACGTCAGTAACATCGTCGCCACGCTGAACAGGAGCATCGCTCCCGCGTAGCGCGTCCAGTGCTGATCCTCGTCGGCATCGACGCCGGCGACACGGTAGATGATCCGCTCCACCGGGCGCAGCCAGCCGATGCTCCCGTCGTACACGCGCACGAGATAGATCCCGAGCGGCTTCGTGACGAGCAGCACGCACAAGCTGAAGAAGAGAATCTGCAGCCAGCCGTTGGCGGTCATGTCAGAACTTCTCCGGCCGGAGGAGGGTGTAGGCGAGGTAGACGAGGATGGCGATGGCCAGGAGCCCCGCGATCCAGCTCTCGGTGCTCATTGAGTGCGCTCCTCGCTGCCGGCGACGTCGCGGCCGAGGCGCTCACAGCCGCGCACGTAGGCGAGCATGAGCGCGAAGAACGCGACCGTGATCGCGATGTACAGAATGTCCAGCATGGTTCTCCTCGGATCGGATCGTGATCGTGACGCGTGGATCCTAGGGGAGAGGCCGTTAAGAACGCACAAAGAAAGCAGCGCGCACCCATAAAACCTTCGTTAAAAGGCGTTGGGTGCGCTGCGTTTGAGGATCGAGACTAGGCAGAGAGAGGGCCTGCTGGAATGCGACTTTGGCAGCGCTACCGGGCCAAGCCTATGCGCTGCGCCAGGGCATGCAGCACAGCGAGAGGGAGCGTTGACAGCTGGGCCGCCAGGCGCTATTCTACTAATCAGTTGAGTAGTAGGATATGTCGTCCGCCACACCCATGATGCCGATGTCGCTCCCTCCCGTTCTCTCCCCCCTCGAGCTCGCCCGCCTGGCGCAGAGCTACCGCGCCATTCGCCTCCTCGACGTCCGTACGCCGGGCGAGTTCGAGGCCGAGCACATCGAGGGCGCCTACAACGTCCCGCTCGACACACTCGCCGAGCACGGCCCCGAGATCCGCGCCGGCGTCTCCGGCCTCGTCGTTCTCGTCTGCCGCTCGGGCCAGCGCGCCCGCAAGGCCGAGGAGGCACTGAAGGCCGCCGGGATGAACAACCTGCACGTGCTCGACGGCGGGATGAGCGCGTGGGTCGCCGCCGGTCTGCCGGTGCGTCGCGGCGTGCCCCGCATGTCGCTCGAGCGCCAGGTCCGCATCGCGGCCGGCGCGCTCGCGGCGCTGGGGGGCATTCTCGCGCTCTTCATCAATCCGCTCTTTGCCGCGATCCCGGCGTTCATCGGCTCGGGGCTCGTTTTCGCCGGCGTCACGGACACCTGCGCAATGGGGATGTGCATCGCCAAGCTCCCGTACAACAGTCCGGCCTCGTGCGACGTGCCGGCGATGGTGCGCGCCCTGACGACCGGCGCTCCGCCAACGGGCTCGCGCGCGACGCGCGGAGTCGCCGCCACGGACGTCACCTGCGCCACCTGAGGATCCGCTGGTGCTCACCCTCGGCCTCTCGCTCGCGGCGCTGATCGGCGTCACGCTCGGTCTGCTCGGCGGCGGTGGATCCATCCTCACCGTGCCGGTGCTGGTCTATGTGCTCGGCGTCGCCGCCAAGCCCGCCATCGCCATGAGCCTGCCGATCGTCGGCATCACGAGCCTGATCAGCGCGGGAATCCACTGGCGCCTCGGCAACGTGCGCGTCGCAACGGCGCTCACCTTTGGGCTGCTCGCGATGGTCGGCGCGTTCGCCGGGGCGAAGCTGGCGGTGTTCGTGAGCGGTACCGCGCAGCTCGCGCTGCTCTCGGTGGTGATGCTGGCGGCCGCAGCGTCGATGCTGCGCGGCGCGCGGCGTGAGTCCGAGATCCGTACACCAGCCAAGCGCGCACTGCTTGTCCCGGTCGCGTTGGGCGTCGGCGTGCTGACGGGGCTCGTGGGAATCGGCGGAGGCTTCCTCGTCGTCCCCGCGCTCGTGCTCCTCGCGCGCGTCCCGATGCGGCAGGCCGTCGGCACCTCGCTCCTCGTGATCGCCATGAACTCCGCGTCGGGCTTCGCGGGCTACATCGGCTCCGTGAATGTCGACTGGGCGTTCCTCGGCGGCTTCACCGGGGCTGCGGTCGCGGGCGCGCTCGCCGGCACCGCCCTCGTCTCCCGCGTTCCACAGGCCGCCCTCAAGCGCGGGTTCGCGGTGTTTCTGCTCGTTCTGGGCGGCTTCGTCCTCTTCAAGAACCGCGACGCACTTCACGGCGTTGCGACTTCCGCTTCCTCGTCCTCCGCCGCGCCGGCCGCCACGGCCGTGGTCGCGCGATAGACGTTCACAGAGGCGCCGCAGGCGCCGAGATAGATCGACGGAGAGTTCTCTGATGTTCTTCCAGCGCTTCTACGACGCCAAGCTGGCGCAGGCGTCCTATATGATCGGTTGCCAGCGCACCGGCGACGCTGTCGTCGTCGACCCCAACCGCGATGTGCAGCAGTACATCGACGCGGCCGCGCAGGAGGGACTTCGCGTCACGCACGTCACGGAGACGCACATCCATGCCGACTTCGTGAGCGGCGCGCGCGAGCTCGCCGAGGATACCGGCGCACAGCTGCTCCTCTCCGACGAGGGGGGCGCCGACTGGAAGTACGAGTTCGCGACGAGCGCGGGCGCGCTGCTGCTCAAGCACGGCGACGCGTTCATGGTCGGCAACATCCGGCTCGAGGTCCTGCACACGCCGGGGCACACGCCCGAGCACATCTCGTTCGTCGTGACCGACACGACGGCCAACGCCGGACCGTGGGGCATCCTCACCGGCGACTTCGTCTTCGTTGGCGACGTCGGGCGCCCCGACCTGCTCGAGCGAGCCGCGGGAGTGAAGGGGACGATGGAGGCAGCCGCGCGAGCGCTCTTTCGCTCGCTCCGGCTCTTCCGCGCGCTCCCCGACCACCTGCAGGTGTGGCCTGGTCACGGCGCGGGCTCGGCGTGCGGCAAGGCGCTCGGTGCTCTTCCGTCCACGACGGTGGGCTACGAGAAGCTCGCCAACTGGGGCCTGGCTACCACGGACGAGATGGAGTTCGTCCGCATGGTGCTCGCCGGCCAGCCCGAGCCGCCGAAGTACTTCGCCGAGATGAAGCGGATCAACAAGGAAGGGCCGCGCGTGCTCGGCGGACTGCCGCGTCCCCCGCGCCTGCCGGCGAGCGCCCTCGACGGCTTGCTGGGGAACGGCCAGATCGTGGTCGACACGCGTTCGGCCGCTGAGTACGCGGCGGGCCATGCGCCCGGCACGCTCAACATCCCGATCTCCGGGGGGAGCTTCACGACGTGGGCGGGCTGGCTGCTGCCGTACGACCGCGACATCTACCTTCTCGTCGACGCCGCTTGCTCGCTCTGCATGGAGACGGCGGTGCGCGACCTCGCGATGATCGGCCTCGATCGCGTATCGGGAGTGGTCGGAACGGACGCGCTTGCGGCGTGGTCATCAGCCGGTCGCGCACTCGCGACGGTCGCGCAGACGACGCCCGTCGAAGCGGCGGCGATGTTCGCTCGTGGTGAGGCGACGGTGATCGACGTGCGCGGTAGCGCCGAGTGGGAGGCTGGCCACTTGCCAGGCGTGCCGAACGTGCCGGTAGGCTACCTCACGGAGCGGCTGAGCGAGCTGCCGACGGATCTTCCGTTGATCGTGCACTGTCAGGGCGGTGCCCGCTCGGCCATCGCGGCGAGCGTGCTGCAGGCGCGCGGCGTCAGGAAGGTGCTGAACCTCGTTGGTGGATACGCGGCGTGGGCCCAGGCCGGGCTCCCGACGATCCGCGAGGGCGCGGAGGCGGTCCGATGATGCGGCAACGCTTCGAGTCCGCTCTCACGTTCGCGGAGTTCCTCGAGCAAGCACAGGCGAACGCTGCTCTCTGGCGCGACGCCTATCGTCTCGTGCGCGTGCCGGAGGATGCCGCCGCCCGCCTCGCCGCCATCCCAGGCCGCTGGCACTTCCTCGTCATGGTAGAGGATTGGTGTGGTGACGGGGTGAACGTCCTACCGCTGCTCACGCGTCTCGCAGAAGCGGCACCGAACGTCGACCTGCGCGTCATCGGACGCGACGACAACGCCGACCTCATGGACACGCACCTCACGAACGGGTCGCGTTCGATCCCCGTCGTCATGGTGCTCGACGAGGATTACGAGGAGCGCGGCTGGTGGGGACCACGCCCGTCGGCGTTGCAGCAGTGGGTCATGGACGAAGGGATGGCGCTGGAGAAGAGCGAGCGCTACCGCCGCGTACGGACCTGGTACGCCCGCGACCGTGGCCGAACGATCGTGGATGAGGTGATCGACGTCGTGGCGCGCGCCGCGGGAGACGTGGGTGTTTCCGCCGCGTGACCCGGCGACATCGTTACTGCGGCATTTTCGGCTACTATTGTGGTAGTCAGTTGATCATGGGAGAGTGTTGCGTGGCCAAGCGCCTGACGCCTGAGATGATCGAGCTCATCGCCGAGCGCTTTCGCGCGCTCGCCGAGCCCGCGCGCCTGCACATCATGCAGGCGCTGCGCAAGAGCGAGCACACCGTCGGGGAGCTGGTGGAGATCACCGGCCTCGGCACGGCCAACGTCTCCAAGCACCTTCAGCTGCTGCACGCCTCCGGCTTCGTCACGCGACGGAAGGAGGGGCTGTTCGTGTACTACGGTCTCGCCGGCGAAGACGTGTTCCAGCTGTGCGACATCATGTGCGGTCGACTCGCCGCCGAGGCGCAGAGCCGCCGCGAGGTGCTCGCGGGGCGCTGAGCCCGCGCCGCGTGGGGGTCAGAGTCAACTGACTCTGACCCCACTGACTCTGACCCCACTGACTCTGACCCCACTGACTCTGACCCCACTGACTCTGACCCCACTGACTCTGCGGGCTCTGACCCCGAGTCGGGGGTGAGGGCGGCGAGGGTCGCCAGGTGTC
>DASVNI010000509.1:0-3376 GCA_036383935.1 Gemmatimonadaceae bacterium
GGGAGGAGCGATCACGACGGCGAGCAATCGCATGCCGTCACCGAGCTGCTGCGCGCCTGGGGCGCTGGCGACGTCCGCGCCCCGGAGGTGCTCGTGCCGCTCGTCTACGCGGAGCTCCGACGGCAGGCGGCGCGCGCCCTCCGCCGCGAGGGAGAGGGCCACACCCTCCAGGCCACCGCGCTCGTGCACGAGGCGTGGCTGCGGCTCGACGGCCAGCACGACGCGCGCTGGGAGAGCCGCACCCAGTTTCTCGCCGTCGCCGCGCAGATGATGCGTCGCGTGCTCGTCGATCACGCTCGCGCTCGCCGAGCGCTCAAGCGTGGCGGCGCCGGCACGCAGGTCACGCTCGGTGATGCAGGTCACGCTGTCTCTTCACCAGACGACGTGGACGTGCTCGCCCTCGACGAAGCACTGGCGCGGCTCGCGACGATCGATCCGCGCAAGGCGCGACTCGTCGAGCTCCGCTACTTCGCCGGCATGAGCATCCCCGAGGCGGCGACGGCGCTCGGCGTTTCCCTCGCCACCGTCGGCCGCGAATGGGCCGTGGCGCGCATGTGGCTCCGTCGCGAGCTCGAGGCGTGACGACGCCGACCGATCGCACGCGCGAGAATGGCAGCGCGCCGCCGATGACACCGGAGCGGTGGCGCGCGGTGGACGCCATCCTCCAGACCGCCCTCGCCTGCGAGCCGGAGCGGCGCGAAGCAGTCATTGCCGTCGCGTGCGGCGCCGACGTGGCGCTGCGGCGCGAAGTGGAATCATTGCTCGCCGCACATGTGGACGAGGCCGACGACTTCCTCGAGCGACCCGCCGCGGAAGTGCTCGGCGTGCCGGAGACGCCGCCCCTCGCCGCTCGACTCGCGAAGGCGCTCGAGGGACGCTACGTCATCGAGCGCGAGATCGCGCGCGGCGGGATGGCCACCGTGCATCTCGCGCGCGACCTGCGCCACGGCAGACGCGTCGCGATCAAGGTGCTCCGCGAAGAGATCGCCGCCGCCATCGGCGCCGAGCGTTTCCTCGAGGAGATCCGCGTCACCGCGTCGCTGCAACATCCACACATCCTGCCGCTGTTCGACTCCGGCGGCACCGACGGCGTGCTCTGGTACGCGATGCCCTTCGTGGAAGGGGAGACGCTGCGCGCTCGACTCGCGCGCGAAGGGCCGCTCCCCGTCGCCGAAGCGCTGCGCCTCTCGCGCGAGATCGCGGATGCGCTCGATCACGCGCATGCGCGCGGCGTCGTGCACCGCGACATCAAGCCCGAGAACGTCCTGCTGCAGCACGGGCACGCGCTCGTCGCCGATTTCGGCATCGCGCTCGCGCTGGAGCAGGCGGGTGTCGACCGCGTCACGCGCACCGGCGTCGCGATCGGCACGCCGCAGTACATGGCGCCCGAGCAGGCCGCGGGCGAGCGTGCGCTCGATGCGCGGGTGGACGTCTACGCGCTCGGCGCCGTGCTGCACGAGATGCTCGCCGGCGAATCGCCCTTCGCGGCGGCGACGCGCCGTGCCGCCGTGCGGCGTCTCATGTACGAGCCGCCCGGCGCGCTCGCGACGCGACGTCCCGACGTCGCGCCATTCGTCGACGCCGCGCTGCGCCGCGCTCTCGCCGCGCAGCCGGAGGACCGCTTCCCGAGCGCGGCGGAATTCGCCGCCGCGCTTGCCGCGCACGGTGGCGAGCTCGAAGGCACGGGCGCCGGTGGACGTGCGCGCGGCCGAACCGTGCCGGCGCGCGCCGCATTCTACGCCGCTGTCGCCATGCTCGGTGTCGGACTCGCCGCCGGACTGCTGCTCAACCTGCGGCCATTGTTCGAGCGTCGCGCCGATCCGGTACCCATCGTGAAGCTGCCCGGGGACTTCGTTCGCCAGGGCGCAGTGCTCGGCACCGGCGGCGGCGATGGCGACCTGTCCCTCACCGTCTTCGATCGCAGTGGACAACAGTTGCAGTCCATCCAGGCCGAGCGGCCGTGGACGCCGCGCTTCTCCCCCGACGGACATCTCGTGGTGTACGGAGCGTTTGGTAAGGGTCGCTCGACGAGCGATCTCTGGGTCACCGACCTCGACGCCGGTGTCACGAAGCGGCTCACCAACGACGATGTCGATGCCAACGATCCGCAGTGGAGCGCCGACGGCAGAAGCATCGCCTACTCCGCCTCGGCCCCTGGAGGCAAGGATGTCGAGCTGATTCCGCTCAAAGGTGGGAACCCGCGCGAGCTCGCCGTGCGCGACGGGAATCAGTTCCCCAGCGACTGGCTGCGCGACGGTAGTGCGTTGCTCCTCACGGAGGAAGCGGGGTCGAACGGCTACGACATCCTCGTGCAACCGGCTGACGGTTCGGCCGCGCGTCCCTACGTTGCGACGTCGGCGAGCGAGACCGCCGCGCGCATCTCACCCGATGGACGCTGGGTCGCGTACACCTCGAACTCCTCGGGGAATGCGGAGGTCTATCTCGACTCCTATCCGCAGCCGCGCCGGCGCGTGCTCATCTCGTCAGGCGGCGGTGAGCACCCCGTGTGGCGTGGCGATGGGCGCGAGCTCTACTACTGGCACGACGGAAGGTTGATCGCCGTGGAGATCGGCGAGGCGAAAGGTGACGTCCCTCCAGCGATCGGCGCGCACACACTCCTTTTCAAGGCGCACTATCCGGGCGGAATCAACCAGATGTACGACGTCTCCCCCGACGGAAAGCGCTTCGTCATCGCCGGCAACCGCTGATCGAATTAGCAGAGGCTGGGGTCAGATTCCGGGGTCAGATTCCGGGGTCAGATTCCGGGGTCAGATTCCGGGGTCAGATACCGAACGTGTCTGACACCTTGGCGCGATAGGGCTCTGCAGTGTCTCAAGTGCGCTCCTCGTACCGCTCGAACCGGTAGGCCAGTGCCGGATTGTCGTACACTTCGTAGGCCAGCTTCGCGAGCAGCAGCGTGAACGGCTCGCTGTAGCGCGCCACCTCGAGCGGACCCGCGTCCACCGGATCGAATCCAATGTCGCGGATCAACGTCGCGACCTCCGCCCTCGCCTCGTCGTCGTCGCCGCTGTAGACGAGACTCGGCCGGCGCTCGCCATGCCGCGCGTCGAACACGGCGAACAGGACTTCACTCGGCACCGTCCCGAACGCCGACACGACGCGCGCGCCACGTACTTTCTTCGCCAACTCCTCCGCGCCGGACGAGGTGTGTGCGACGACCAGTCCGGTGTCGTCGGCGTTCATCGGCAGCGAGCAGGTCACGAGGATCTTGCCCGAGATGTCGCCCGCCTGCTTCAGCACGTCGTCGACACGACTCCAGTGCACGGCGAGCAGCAGCATCTCCGCATGCTCCGCCGCCTCGCGTGGCGTTCCCGCGCGCGCTCTCTCGCCCGCCTCTCGCGCCAGCTCGTCGAGC
>DASVNI010000510.1:0-11448 GCA_036383935.1 Gemmatimonadaceae bacterium
CGTGGCTGACGATCGGCGCCGACGCGCTCGAGCGGCACGGCGTGAAGTCGGAGGACCTCGACGGCATCGTCGAGCATGCGCGCTCGATCGCGGGGACGCGCATGGCGCTGCTCTTCCGCGACCTCGGCCACGGCAAGGTGAAGGTGTCGTTCCGCAGCGTCGGCGGGACCGACGTGAACGCGTTCGCGCGCAAGTTCGGCGGGGGCGGTCACGCGAAGGCCTCGGGCGCGATGCTGCCGGGCACGCTCGACGAGGTGCGGGACGCGGTGGTCGAAGCGGCTCGCGCGACCCTGGCCGTCGGGGGAGAGACGACTGCGCCGACGCGCGGTTGACGGTTATTCTTCTCGGATGTCTACGACACTGCAGGAGCGCCTCGCGCAGTCGCTCTCCCGAATCCGGAATCCGCGCACCGGCGCCGACCTGTTCAGCACACAGCAGGTGCGCGACATCGCGACGACGACCACCGGCCGCGTAAGGCTCACGCTGCTCCTCGCCGCGCAGGACGATCCCGCGCTCGCGAAGGAGGTACGGCAGGCAGTCGAGCAGGTGCCGGGGGTGACGGACGTCGAGCTGGACGTGCAGGCGGCGTCGGCACCGGCGGGTCGCGCTGGCGGAGGACGAACGCTGCCCGTGATGGATCAGGCGCCGGCAGCGCCGGCGCGAACCCCGGCGCCGACGCCGAAGCACTACCCGAATCTCGGCCGGATCATCGCCGTGTCGTCGGGGAAGGGCGGGGTGGGCAAGTCCACCGTGGCGGTGAACCTCGCCGTCGCGCTGGCGTCGATGGGAGCGCGCGTCGGTCTGATGGACGCCGACATTTATGGGCCGAACCTTCCGCGCATGATGGGAGTATCGGGCGCGCCGCCGGTGGTGAAGGAGAAGATCATGCCGCTGGAGGCGCACGGCGTGAAGGTGATCTCGCTCGGGATGATGATCGAGCCCGATCAGCCGGCGATCTGGCGTGGTCCGATCGTGATGAAGATCATCAACCAGTTCCTCCAGGACGTCGCGTGGGGCACGCTCGACTATCTCGTCGTCGACATGCCGCCGGGCACGGGTGACGCGCAGCTCTCGCTCGTGCAGGCGACCCAGGTGGATGGCGCGATCATCGTCACGACGCCGCAGGAGGTGAGCGTCGGGGACGCGCTGCGCGGTGTGAAGATGTTCCAGCGCGTCGGCGTGCCCGTCCTCGGCATCGTCGAGAACATGAGCTGGTTCGAGTGCCCGCATTGCGGCAAGCCGAGCGCGCTGTTCGGCTCGGGAGGGGGCGAGCGACTGGCAAAGGCGGTGGATCTCCCGCTGATCGGCCAGGTGCCGCTGTATCCGCGCGTCATGGAAGGGGGCGAGACGGGTGCGCCGATCGTCACCGCCGACCCGAGCTCGTCGGCCGCGCGCGCCTTGACGGCGATCGCGGGCAAGGTCGCATCGCTTGCCGGAGCTGCGCGCGCCGGCTGAGCCGGAAGAGCAAGTAGTTGGCGGCTCGCTTCCCCTCGAGCCGCACGATGGGATAGCGCCCGTCGGGATCACGAACGAGTGGGAGGCGATCCATCTCGTCGCCGACCCGCTGCCGCGCACGATCGCGCGGGTCGCACTGCCGGCGGTGGCGTCTTCACTGCTGATGACGCTGTTCACCTCCGTGGACGCGTTCTGGATCGGCACGCGCATCGGCGCGAACGGGCTCGCCGCCGTGTCGATCGCGGTGTTCTGGATCTGGCTCATCATCTCCATCGCCGAGATGGTGAACGTGGGTGTGACGGCCGTCGCGTCGCGTCGATATGGTGAAGGACGCGCCGACGCGGCGGCGCGAGTGGCGGGGGACGCGCTGCTGTTGTCGCTCGCGCTCGGCGTACTCTCCGCGGTCATCGGCCTGCCGCTGCTCTCGCCGATGTTCGCGACGATGCACGCGCCGCCGGAAGTCGCGCGGCTCGGGGCGCGGTACTTCGGGACGTACCTGCTCGGCGCGCCGCTCATCTACGGCTTCTTCGCCGTGGACGCGGCGTTCCGTGCCGCCGGTGACACGCGCACGCCGTTTCTCATCCTGGCGGCCTCGGTGGCCGTGACGCTCGTGCTCGACCCGATCCTCATCGTGGGATGGGGACCAGTGCCGTCGTTCGGAGTGGCGGGTGCGGCCATCGCGACGATCTGCACGCGCGCCATCGCGTTCCTCATCGGGCTCACCATCATCGGGCGACGCGGCGTAGTGCGGTTCGGGCGTCCCGATCTGCGCGCGCTCTGGGCCGTGCTGCGCATCGGACTTCCGACTGCGATGACGGGCGTGGTGTTCTCGCTGATCTACGTGATGGTGACGCGCACGGCGACGCAGTTCGGCACGCCGGCGCTCGCGGCGCTCGGGATTGGCCACCGCGTGGAGAGCTGGCTGTACATGATCGGCGTGGGCTGCGGCGCGGCGACGGCGGCGATCGTCGGCCAGAACCTCGGCGCGGGACGCGTCGATCGCGCGGAGCGGGCCGGATGGCTCTCCGTTGGCTTCTGCTCGATCTTCGGCGTGCTCGCGTTCGCGGTCGAGATCGCGTTCCCCGAGGAATTCGCGGCGATCTTCAGCAGCGATCCGGCAGTCATCGCCGCGGCTGCGGGCTACCTGCGCATCGCCGCGGTGTCGCAGGTCGGCATCTGCGCGGAGATCGTGTTGGAGGGGGCGCTCGGCGGGGCAGGAGCGACGCTACCGCCGATGCTCACGTCGACCATCATCACGGCGAGCCGCGTCCCACTTGCCGCGTGGGCGGCGGCGCGCTGGGGGATCGTGGGCCTCTGGTGGACGATCACGCTCACCGCACTGCTGCGCGCGGCGGGGATGATGATCCTCTGGCGCGCGGGACGCTGGAAGCGGACCTTGATCGACTAGGGCCGCCTCGGCGGGCGGCGGAGTGCACATCGCGGCGCCGAACGCATCGGCCTCGAGGATCCATGCTACGTCTGATCACGCTGCTGACCGACTTCGGCACGGCGGACGGCTACGTGGGCGAGATGAAGGGAGTGCTCGCGTCGCTCGCGCCGCTCACCCCCGTCATCGACATCGCGCACGACGTCGCGCCGCACGACGTCGATGGCGCGCGGCTCGCGCTCGCGCGCTACTGGCGCCGCTTCCCCGAAGGCACGGTGCACCTCGTCGTCATCGATCCGGGTGTGGGGAGCGCGCGTGGTGCGCTGGCCTTGTCGAGCGAGGGACGCTTCCTCGTCGGACCGGACAACGGCGTGCTGTCACCGGCGCTGCTGCATGCCGATGCGCGCAGCGTGTCGCTCGCGATCCCGACCGGTGCCGCGCCGACCTTTCACGGCCGCGACGTGTTCGCGCCGGCGGCCGCACAGCTGGCCCAGGGCGCGCTCCTCGAATCACTCGGCGAGATGGCGGAGAGTCCGGTGATCCGGCGGACGCCGGAGGCGACGCGGCGCCACGACGGCGCGGTGCAGGGCGAGGTGATCACCGTCGACCGGTTCGGCAACGCCGTGACGAATCTCCTCGCGATGCGCGGCGGTCAGGTGCAGGTGGCGGGGCTCACGCTCGCGCTGCGGCGCACGTACGCGGATGCGGCGGCGGGCGAGGCGATCGCGCTCGTCGGTTCGAGTGGGCTCGTGGAGATCGCGGTGCGGGATGGGAGTGCTTCGTCGCTGCTGGGGCTCGTGCGTGGGAGCGGGGTGGTGTTGCTGCCGCGCAGTTAAGGGCCACTCCCAGTAGTGAGTACCAGGTACTGAGTACCGAGACTGGCATACTGCCTCCCGGAATCAGAGCGAGCTCTCGAGAGGGGTCAGAGGCGTTGGAAGGCGTTGGGGTCAGACGCTGGGGTCTGACCCCTTGGCGCGAAAGGGCTCTGACCCCGGGCTCTGACCCCGGGCTCTGACCCCGGGCTCTGACCCCAAATGCTACCTCGTACTCACTACTGGGAGTCGCAGTCAAAAACCCCGGTTGGACTTCGTCAGCGAGGGCGTACCCGGTCCCGAGTCGGACACGATTCGTCCGTAGAATGTGGCCCCCTTCGTTGGCTCTACGGCGCCGGTGCCGTGATGGAGCTCCGAGGCGAGCTCGCCGCCGACGAGGAGGACGAACATCGAGTAGTACATCCAGGTGAGCAGTACGATGACGCCGCCGATCGTGCCGTACGTCTTGTTGTAAGAGCCGAAGTGCTGGACGTAGAAGCGGAAGACCAGCGTCGCACAGAGCCAGAGGATCGTGGTGATCGTGGACGCGATGATCACGTGTGACCAGCGCTGCTGCACGTTGGGCAGAATCTTGAAGACTGCGACGCCCGTGGCGACGAGGAGGCCGACCGCGAGGACGACCTGGAGCACGTTCCACATGGCGATGCCGAACTGGCCGAACCCGAGCAGCGCGGCGACCCAGCGCGTGACGCGTTCGCCGTCGAGAAAGATGCTCGTGGCAATGAGCATGATGGCGCCGGCGACGAGGAGGCCGCCGATGCGGAGGAGCTGCTTCTTCCACCATGGCCGAGTCTCGCTCACGTCGTACGCGATGTTCAGCGCGTCCATCAGCGAGCCGAAGATCTGCGAGCCGGACCAGCCCGCGAGCAGCACGCCGATGGACATGATGCCGGCGCCGCCGCTCGAGTTGATGATTTCCTCGAGCACGCGGCGAAGGAGCGCCAGCGTGTCGGGGGGCATCGTGCTCGAGAGCCGGGCGAGCATCGACTCCATGAGCTGCTGGCCATTCCCCACGAGGCCGAGGAGCGGCGTGAGGAACAGCAGGAGTGGGAAGAGCGAGAAGAAGAAGTAGTACGCCGTCTCCGCCGCGATCGACGGGATGCGATCCGCGCCGACCTCCTTCACCGTCCTCTTGACCAGTGGTACGACGTTGACGCCCTTGATGACCATGACCACGCCCCGATGTCTGTGGAGACTGCCACGACGAATCGGGCAAGGCGCGGGCCATCTACGGGTACTGCGGCGCTGCGAGCTCAGCGCGGCGATATCGAGTCGCCGTCAGCGACTCGATGTCACCTCGTCGACTGCTTGACCTCGATCTGGCCGATCACCGTCTCCGCTCGCACGTGAAGCTTGTGGGGGGCGGTGTCCCAGTTGGCGGAGTACCAGCCGTCGTCACGCTTCACGAGTCCCTCGTGGTCGAAGCTCGCGGCGACGCGTCTGACGTCGAGACGGAGTCCGACGTCATCAGGGACACGAAGGGTGAGACCACCGATGGCGAGACGCGTCGACACTTCCAGATCGCGCGTCCAGGTCCCGCTGAAGTCGAGGTCGACCGAGCCGACGCCGCCGCGCACGCGGATCAGGTCGGCGTTGGCGTTGGCCAGATGCAGCGCGTTGAACTCCGCCGCGCCGATACCCACCTCGAGCTCGCGCATGTGAGTGCGGTTGGGCGTCGAGAAGGCGAGCGTGCCCTCCGTGGCGCCGAACTCGATACGCGCGGACTGCAGAGCGAGCCCGCCGAGCTCCAGCGCGGCCTGCGTGCCCCCGAACTCCATGTCGAGGTCGAGCGGAATCGTGCGGGGAAGCACGACGCGAAGCTCACCGCTGTCCTCGTGCCGGCTCGACGAAGCCGGGAACGCGTTGCCACGTGACTCGAGGCCGAGGACGGTGCTGCGCTGCTCCGCGTCGTGGCGATGCACGGGCGACGCGCGGTCCTCGTCGTACCGGAGATGCATCCCGAAGAGGAGCGACGCGTCAGTCGGACGAACATCCACGCGGCCCGCGTCGTACTGCACCTTGATGCGCTGCGGAGCCGTGTCACGCAGCTGCCGGGAGACATCGAGCGAGCGCCAGCGCGGATCGCTCTGCGCGGCCGCCGTCAGCAGCGGCGCGCACAGCGCAAGCAGGCTCAGTGCGCGAAATCTCACGGGGCCTCCTTGGCGACCGCGGCGGGCCGCCGAGCGGCGACGACGCCGGCGACTGGCGTGGGGGTCTGCCAGGCGGCCAGCTCTACGGGCCGGCTGCCGCTGGCGAGGCGACGATGCGTACCAGCGCGCGACAGGATCGCCGCGCCGAGCCCGAGTGTCAGCGCCGCCCACGAAGCGGCGATGGCGGCGGCGCGGACCACGGTCGCGGCGAGCGGGGCCCAGACGAGCAGCGCGGCGACGAGCCAGAGGGCGAAGAAGATCGCGACACCGATGACCAGCGAGCCGAACACACGCGCGCGTTCACTCGTGCCACGGCGACGCCATCCGGCCGAGCCGATGAGCTGTGCCACGGCGAGGAAGCCGAGGGTGACGAGGCCGGCGATCGCGATGGCGTACGCGACGATGGCGAAGGGGATGAGCAGCACGCCGATGAGCGTGACGGCGAGCGCGATGCAGAGCACGACGAGGCCGGGGAGGATGAGCAGCTGGCCGGCCAGCCCGACCCAGAAGGCCCGCGCGAACCTGAGCTCGACGGTCTGCACCACCTCGGCGAGGTTGGGGCCGGCGAACAACAGCACGCCGACGGCGACGATCAGCAGGACGGCAAAGCTGCCCGCTACCACCTTCACGGCCGCGATGGTTCGCTCGGCCGCCGAGCGCGTGTCGGTGAGCGCCCGTGCGGGTGCGGCGGGAGACGGCAGTGAGCTCATCGTGCGCATCTCACCGTCGACGATCCCGCTGTCGGCGAGCACACGACCGCCGACGGAGAGCGCATGGCCGGTGACGTGACCGCCACGCCGAACGACGACGTCGCTGCCGAGGCTCACGACGGACCCTTCGACGGTACCGGCGACGTCCACCGCACCGCGGGCGACGATCGTCCCCTTCACGGTCGAGCCGGCGGGGACGGTGCGGGCACCGGCTGAAACGCTATCCGCGGTGGGAAGGCCGCTGATCTGCTCGCCCTTGGCGAGCTGCTGGAGAGCCTGGTTGACGTCGCCCGCGCTGCTCGCCTGCGCCATGACGGCGGAGGGGAGCAGCGCGGCCAGGAATGCGACGGCGGCGCGCAGGGGCGAGCGCATCCTAGCCTCGCCGCGACGAAGCCGTCGCCAGCCTCCGAAGTCCCAGAATGGTGCCGACCGCCGTCCCGAGGAATCCGAGGACGAGGAGGGTGACCCCGAGCATGCCGGACGCCTGGATGGCCGCGACGGCCGAATCGCCGAGGAGCGAGAAGGCCAGGTCGCGCGCGGTCCCCATCACCAGCGACTGAACGCGGTCGGCGAACAGGCTGGTGGCGAAGATGGCCGCGTCGCCGCGGCTGGCCAGCCAGACCATCGCGACGGTGAGCAGTCCAGCGATGGAGGTGCCGATCACCGCGGCGGCGGCGCGGGCGGGCCCCGATTGCGGGAGCCAGCGCGTCACCGAGTCGCGGGCCGCCACGTGCGCCGGCACGAAGACGGGCACCTGGGCCATGATCCGATCCGCCATCCGGGAGTCCGGGGCGAAATGCGGGAGGTCCTCGAGGGCATCCACGACGATCTGCGCATCGGCGAGCCGCGCGCGACACTCGTCGCATTCGGCGACATGCGCGCGAAGCGGGGCGACGCCGAATCCGGCCTCGCCGTCGACCAGTAGGTCGATCTCGTTGGGGAGCAGGTGTCTGTGATTCACGATTCCTCTGGTTCCCTGTACGGGACGCACGGGTGCTGAGTTTCAGCCCTCGGGAGCCGGGCCGGAAGGGGTTCGGGGCGACCTGTGGCCCCGGTCACTCTCGCGTATGCTCCAGCGCCCGGCGAAGCTCGTGCCGGGCGCGGTGGATGTAGGTCTTCACGGTACCAAGGGGCAGGTCGAGGGTCGTGGCGATCTCCTCGTACGACCGCCCCTCGACGTGGCGCAGCAGAATGCAGGATCGATACTCCGGGCGCAGTCGGGAGATCGCCTGCTCGATGGCGGAGCCCAGCTCCTTCGCCTCCATCTCCTCCAGCGCGGACTCCGCGCGGTCGGAGAGCTCGATGGCAGATGCCATCACGGCATCCGGAGTCGTGGCATGGGGGGAGCCGTCCATACTGACCGTGTCGAGCTGGCGGCGCCGGAGGTGATCGATCGCGACGTTGTTGGCGATCTTGAACAGCCAGGACGAGAACTTGAACTCGGAGCGATACCGATCGAGGTGCGAGAGCACCTTGATGAAGGTGTCCTGCGTCAGGTCCTCGGCGAGCTCGCGGTCGCGCACCATACGGAACACGAGCGAGAACACCGGACGCTCGTACCGTCGGATCAGCTCACGATGCGCGGCTTCGCGGCCCTCGAGCGCGAGGGCGACGACGTCGGCATCGGGAAGATTCGCGAGGTCGAGTGCGTGGGGCATCTGGGAGAGTGGGGTCGCGCGCGAGGCCGGCACGGGGCGCCGCGCGCGACAGGATAAGAACCTACCCGCGCTGCAGAGCGCAATCCAGCGTCACGCTTGCCCGTGCTCTGGACGCGGGCGAACTTTCGACGATGCACGCCACGGACGTCGAGGAGCGGGTCGCAGAGTCGGCGGCCGAGGGAGGCGCGGAGAAGCGCGCATATGTGCGCACGGTGTTCGAGCAGATCGCGCCGCGATACGACCTGCTCAATCACCTGCTCAGCCTGAACATCGATCGCATCTGGCGCCGTCGCGCGCTCGAGGCGCTGGCGTGGACCTCCGCGCCGGAGGGACGCTACCTCGATCTGTGTGCGGGCACTCTGGATGTGGGGGCGGAGCTGAGCCGGCGGCCAGGCTTCCGCGGCTTCATCCTCGGTGCGGACTTCGCCGTGCCGATGCTGCGCGCGGGGCTGGGCAAGGCACCGGCATCGGTGCTCGCGCCCGTGGCGGCCGATGCGCAGCAGCTTCCGCTCGCCGACGGCTCGGTGCAGGGAGCGACGGTGGCGTTCGGGATCCGCAACGTCGCGTCGCTCGAGCGGGCTCTCCATGAGGTGTACCGCGTGTTGTCGCCGGGAGGGCGCTTCGTGATCCTCGAGTTCACGACGCCGTCATCGGCCGTCGTGCGCACGCTCTACCACTTCTATTTCCACCACCTGCTTCCCTTCATCGGCGGCGTGATCAGCGGTCATCGCACCGCCTACAAGTATCTGCCGCGCTCCGTGGCGAACTTTCCCGCGGAGGCGGCGCTGGCGCGCCGAATGAGCGAGGCGGGGTTTGCCGAGGTCCGCTGGACGTCGCTGACGTTCGGGATCGCGGCGATTCATGTCGGACTGAAACCGGTGAGTTAGTGAGTTGGTGAGTCAGTGAGTCGGTGACGGCCTCGGGAACGAGAAAGGTCCCGAGGCAGGCAACCAACTCACCAGCTCACCAACTCACCAACTCACAGCCCCATTGGAGCTACTGAGTGTCCCTCGACACCCTGAACGAGTTCGTGCAGGCCATCGACGCGGCTGGAGAGCTCGTGCGAGTCCGCCAGCCGGTGAAGGCGCATCTCGAGCTGTGTGAGATCGCCGATCGCGTGATGAAGCAGCCGGGAGGCGGGCCGGCGCTGTTGTTCGAGCACGTCATCCTGCGCGACGGCACGCGCTCGCGCTTCCCGGTCGGGATCAACCTGTTCGGCTCGATGAGTCGGATGGCGCTGTCGCTCGGCGTCGAGGAGCTCGACGACCACGGGGATCGCATCACCAAGCTGCTCGACCTCAAGGTGCCCGAAGGCATCATGGGGAAGCTGTCGATGCTTCCGCGGCTGATGGAGGTCGCGAAGTTCCCGCCGCGCATGCAGTCCGGCACGCCGCCCTGCCAGGAAGTCGTGTGGCGCGGCGACGAGGTCGATCTCGATCAACTCCCGATCATCACCTGCTGGCCCGAAGACGGCGGTCCGTACATCACCTTCCCGATGGTGATCACGAAGGACCCGAAGCGCGGCATCCGCAACGTCGGGATGTATCGCGTGCAGCAGCTCGGGAAGAACACCCTGGCGATGCACTGGCAGCGGCACAAGGTCGGTGCGGCGCACTGGCGCGAGATGGCCGAGAGGGGGGAGCGGATGCCGGTCGTCATCGCCATCGGCGCCGATCCCGCCTCGATGTACTCGGCGAGCGCGCCACTGCCGCCGACGGTGGACGAGTTCATCTTCGCTGGGTTCCTGCGGCGGAAGCCGGTGCAGCTCGCGAAGGCGCTGACGTGCGATCTCGAGGTGCCGGCCGACGCGGACTTCGTGCTCGAGGGATACATCGATCCGGCGGAGGCGCTGGTGACGGAGGGACCGTTCGGGGACCACACCGGTTTTTATTCCCTCGCCGACCTGTACCCTGCTGTGCACGTCACCGCGGTGACGATGCGCCGCAACCCGATCTTCCCCGCGACGATCGTCGGGCGCCCGCCGATGGAGGATTTCTACCTCGGTCATGCCACCGAGCGGATCTTCCTGCCGCTACTCAAGCTCACGATCCCGGAGATCGTGGACTATCACATGCCGGCGGAGGGGATCTTTCACAACCTCGTGTTCGTGAGCATCCGGAAGGAGTATCCGGGGCAGGCGTACAAGGTCATGAATGCCATGTGGGGCCAGGGACTCATGTCCCTGGCCAAAGTGCTCGTCGTCGTGGACGACTGGGTGAACGTGCGCAACCCGCAGGAGGCGTGGTGGGTGGCGCTCAACAACATCGACCCCGAGCGCGACACGCGGTTCACGATGGGACCGATGGACGTGCTGGATCATTCGTCGCGGGCGTTCACGTACGGCTCCAAGATGGGGATCGACGCGACGAAGAAGCTTCCCGAAGAGGGCTTCACGCGTGACTGGCCGCCGGTGATCGAGATGGACGAAGCGACGAAGCGCGCGGTGGACGCGATGTGGCCTTCGCTCGGAATCCCGGCGCGATGAGCGCGACCTCCCCGACTCCCGAGGAGACGCGCGAGGGCCAGACGTTCGCCGGCGCGACGCGGCTCTCGACGTACGCGAGCTTCGTCAAGCTGCCGCACACCGTGTTCGCGCTGCCGTTCGCGCTGGTCGGCGTGACCATCGCGTCGTATCAGCATCCCGTGACGTGGGCGATGCTCGGTTGGGTGGTGCTCGCGTTCACCGCCGCGCGCTTCGCGGCGATGGGGTTCAACCGGATCGTCGATCGCGAGTACGATGCGCGCAATCCGCGCACGCGCATGCGCGAGCTCCCGCGCGGCGCGATGAGCGTGCGCGAGGCGTGGATCTCGGTCGCGCTGGCGTCGGCGGTGTTCGTCGCCGCGGCGGGGATGCTGAATCGCCTGTGTCTCTGGCTGTCGCCGGTGGCGCTGGCGTGGGTCTTCTTCTACAGCTTCACGAAGCGGTTCACGCGACTCGCGCACCTCGTGCTGGGGCTGGGGATGTCGATCGCGCCGGTGGGCGGCTATCTCGCCGTCGTCGGTCGCTGGAGCAACCCGTGGTGGCTGCTGTGCGTGCTCGCGACCGCGGTGGTGACGTGGGGCGCGGGGTTCGACGTGCTGTACGCGCTTCCCGACATCGCGTTCGACCGAGCGCAGGGACTGCACTCGATCCCGGCGGCACTCGGTGAGCGTGGCGCGATCGCCGTCTCGCGCGGGCTGCACACGCTGACGGTGCTGTCGCTCGCCCTCGTCGGCGTCGGCGCGCTTGCCGGCACCGGTGTTCCGTCCGTGTTG
>DASVNI010000511.1:0-10161 GCA_036383935.1 Gemmatimonadaceae bacterium
GTCGCCGCTCCACGTTGTGTGAAACGCCTCCCGCCCGCACGAGAGAGATGGCATGGCCTCTCCTCGTGGTTTCTCTCCCCCATCGACGCGAACCAATGAGACGCATCAGCGCCGCGCGGCAACGCGTGCGAGTGCTCGCCCTTGTCACTCTCTCGAGCGCATGGCTGTCGGCCTGCGGGAGTGACACGCCGAATCAGCCATCCTCCATCGCCGGTACCTACACAGCGACCGTCTTTCGCGTGACGCCAACAGGGCAGCCCACGATCGATGTCCTCGCGCAGGGCGGCAGCCTTCAAATCACGATCGCCTCCGACAACACGGCCAGCGGATCGCTCTCTCTTCCGGCGAGCGTCGCCGGCACCCCATTCACCGCCAGCATGACGGGCACCGTGGTCCAGTCCGGCACGACGGTGCAGTTCCAGCAGACGGCCGACACCTTCGTGCGCGATCTCACGTTCGCGGTCGTCGGCAACACGCTGCAAGCGACGAATCAGGTGGCGGGGGTCGGGTCGTTCACGATCACGCTGACTCGACAATGATGACAACCATCTGCCCGCAGCCGGTGTCATAGCGGGCAGGACGACAGCGGCACGGCAGGGCAGCGGAACACGGGCAGTACGACATCAGAAGCGCGATTCCAGGAGCGACGACGCATTGCCTTCGGCTCGCCGTCGCTCTAGCGTATCCCCCCTCTCGCCAGCCTCGGACTCGTGGGCCGAGCCTCATGAACTACATCCGGCTGCTGAAGCAACACTGGCGCCCCGCTGCCGCCGCGTCGCTCCTCATCCTGGCCACAGTGGCGTGGTACGCGTGGCCATCCTCCAGCGCTGCGGCTGAATCGCAGCTCCTCGCGCCGGTGAAATCGGGCGAGTTCAAAGTGCTGGTGACGACGACGGGCGAGCTTCGGGCTCGCAAGTTCGTCCAGGTCGCGGGCCCCGGTCCCGGGGCAATGACGGCGAACATCTACCAGACGAAGATCGCGTCGATCGTTCCGGAAGGAACGCTCGTGAAGGTGGGCGACGTCATCGCGGAGCTCGACAAACAGCCGGTCGCGGCGAAGATCGCCGACGTGACGCTCACGCTGCAGAAGGCGCAGGCGGACTTCACGACCGCGCAGCTGGACAGCGCGCTCAACCTCGCGCAGGCGCGCGAGGACGTCCGGACGGCGGAGTTCGCGCTCGAGGAGAAGAAGCTCGCGCGCGAGCAGGCGAAGTACGAGGCGCCGACGATCAAGCGTCAGGCGGAGATCGATCTCGAGAAGGCGCAACGGGCACTCGAGCAATCGAAGCGCAACCTGTCGACGAAGACGAAGCAGGCGATCGCGAAGATGTCGTCCGTGGGCGCGGATCTGGGACGTCAGCAGAACAACCTGAAGAACCTCGAGGCGGTGCGGGACCAGTTCTCGGTGCGGGCGCCGGCGCCGGGGATGGTCATCTACGTCCGCGAGTGGAACGGCAAGAAGAAGGGCGTCGGCTCCCAGTGGGGAGCGTGGGAGTCGACGGTCGCGACGCTGCCCGACCTGACGCAGATGGAGTCGGAGACGTACGTCAACGAGGTCGACGTCCGGAAGCTCTCCCTCGGCCAGAAGGTGCAGATCTCGCTCGACGCCGATCCCACGAAGAAGCTGAGCGGCACGGTGACGCGCATCGCCAACGTCGGTGAGCAGCGTCCCAACCAGGACTCGAAGGTGTTCGAGGTCAAGATCGAGATCGCGACCCCCGACACGACGCTGCGTCCCGGGATGACGACGGCCAATGCGATCGAGGTCGCGTCGGTGCCGCGTGTCCTGTCAGTGCCGCTCGAGGCGGTCGTGACCGAGGGCGGTTTCTCCTACGTCTTCAAGAAGGACGGACGCGGCGTGGTGCGTCAGATGGTGGAGCCTGGCGAGATGAACGACAACGAGATCGTCGTGCGGCGTGGTGTCGCGGCGGGCGATCGCGTGCTCCTCGCGCCGCCCGCTGACCACGCAGGCGTGCAGACCGTCGTCATTCCGGGACTGCAGCCGGTCACGGCACCCGTGGCGGGGGGCGACACAGCGAAGAGCATCAAGGCGCCGACTCCCGCGCCGACTCCCGCGCCGAAGCCCGTCGCCGGTCCGCCGGCGACGTCCGCCTCTGCCGCGGTCGCGTCGAAGCACTAGTCCATGACGGCGATCCCGGTCGAAGCCATCGCGCCCATCCGGGCGCGCCTTCGTGCGCTGATGGCGCACATCGTCTTCAGCAGCGGGATCGCGGCCGAGGCCGTGGCGCACAACAAGCTGCGCGCGAGCCTGACGTCGCTCGGCATCCTGTTCGGCGTGGCCTCGGTCATCGCGATGCTCGCGATCGGGAATGGCGCCGAACAGGAGATCCTCGCGCAGATGAAGCTGCTCGGCGCGAACAACATCGTCGTCACCCCGATCGTGGAGCAGCAGGAGGGGAAGGTCGAGAAGGACGACGGAAAGAAGCAGACGAAGAAGTTCTCGCCGGGGCTGTCGGCACTCGACGCACAGGCGATCCGCACGACGATTCCCGCCGTCGGCGCGACGAGCAGCGAGATCGTCATCAACAGCGTCATCACGCGTGAGGGGCACCACCGCTCCGGCAAGGTCGTCGGTGTCGACTCGAGCTACTTCCAGGTGATGAACCTCAAGGTCGCCGAAGGGGCTGGCTTCGCGCCGTACCATTACGCGAAGGCGATTCCCGTCGCGGTGATCGGCCCGGGCGTGAAGTCGCGGTTCTTCACGACACAAAATCCGATCGGCCACACGATCAAGCTCGGGAGCCAGTGGCTCACCGTCGTCGGCGTGCTCGGCGACCGGAAGGTGTCGACCGAATCGGCGAAGCGGCTCGGTATCCGCGACGTCGAGATGGACGTCTACGTGCCGCTGTCGACCATGCTGCTCCGGTTCCGCAACCGGGCCGAAGTCACCCAGAGCGAGATCGAGGTCGCCTCGAAGCAGGACAACTCCGTCGACTCCACGGAGACGGAAGACCAGCGGCAGGAGAAGAAGAACTATCACCAGCTCGACAAGGTCATCGTGCAGGTGGCGCACTCGAGCGACGTGACGGCGGTGGCCGAAGTCGTGCGCCGGATGCTGCAGCGGCGGCACAACGACGTGACCGACTTCGAGATCAGTGTGCCGGAGCTGTTGCTCAAACAGGAGCAGCGGACGAAGACGATCTTCAACGTCGTGCTCGGCGCGATCGCGTCGATCTCGCTCATCGTCGGCGGGATCGGGATCATGAACATCATGCTCGCCTCGATCCTCGAGCGCATCAAGGAGATCGGCGTGCGCCGCGCGATGGGTGCGACGCAGGGAGAGATCCAGGCACAGTTCCTCACCGAGGCGGTGATGATCAGCGTCGCGGGGGGCGTTGCCGGGATCATCCTCGGCGTGGTGTTCGCCGCCGCCATCGAGCGCCTGGCGCACATCAGCACCATCGTATCGGCGCTGTCCGTCGTGCTGGCGTTCGGCGTCTCGGTCGCCGTCGGACTCGTGTTCGGCTTCGTGCCGGCGACGAACGCGGCCAAGCAGGACCCGATCGTCTGTCTGCGCTACGAATAGCTCCCGCACGCGCTCCGTCGAACCGTCAGCGTGCCTCACCGGAAGGATTCCATGCGAGCCGTCGCCGTCTTCCTGCTGTGCTGCTGTCCACTCGTGGCACAGGCGCAGAGCCAGTCGACCATCACGCTCACGCTGCAGGACGCCATCCTGCGCGGGCGACAACAGGGGCCGGCGGCACAGGCGGCACGCAGCGGGCGTGACGCCGCGCGGTGGCGTGACGAGGCGTTCAAAGCGCGACTGCTCCCACAGCTCAGCTTGACGGGGGACGCAGCGAACCTGGATCGGGCGATCAATCCGATCGACCAGAACGACGGATCGACGCAGTACGTCAGCCAGGCACACAACACGACGAAGCTCGGGCTCGGCTTCACTCAGGAGATTCCGCTGACCGGTGGCAGCGTCAGCGTGCTGACGCAGATCATCCGGCATGACGAGTTCGGCTCGCAAAGCTCCCGGTTGTATCAGACGTCGCCGATCCTCGTGCAGCTCGAGCAGCGGCTGTTCCAACCGCGACAGATCGTGTGGGACAAGCGAACGCAGCATCTTGGCGCGCGGGTCGCGGAGCAGGCGTACCTCGAAGCCCGAGAGGACGTCGCGCAGGCCACCGCGGATGCGTTCTTCAACCTCTATGCTGCGGAGGTTACGCTGCGCAACGCGTCGAACAACGTGTCGGTCAACGACACGCTGTACACGCTCAACAAAGGGCGGTTCGAGGTCGGCAAGATCGGCGAGAACGATCTGCTGAAGAGCGAGCTCGCGCTGCTCCGCGCCCGGGCTGCCGTCGAGGACTCGCGCGTCACGCGCGCGCGCGCCGAGGCGGCGCTGCGACGACTGATTGCGCTGCCGGCGGATGGGGAGCTGAAGATCGTGACGCCCGACTCGATTCCGATCGTCGATGCCGATCCTGATCTCGCCGAGAAGGAGGCGTTGAAGAATTCCAGCATCATCCAGCAGAACGAGCTGGACGACGTACAGTCGCGCTACGGCGTCAGCGTCGCGAAGGCGAACAGCCGGTTCAATGCGACCGTCGGGGCGAGTGCAGGGTTCAATCAGACCGCGTCGCAGTTCGGCGAATCATACCAGAGCCCACTGGGCCGGCAGCAGCTCTCGGTGGCAATCAATCTGCCGATGGCGCAGTGGGGCGCCGGACGGGCCGGCGTCGAGGCCGCGAAGGCGGCGAGTCAGCGCGTGACGACGAACAACAAGATCCGCCGCGATGCGCTCGCCGAGGATGCGCGCTTCTCGGCATTGCAGCTCCAGCAGGCGCAGCGGACGGTGGTGCTGGCGGCGAAGGCCGACACGGTGGCGGGGAAGCAGTTCGAGGTCGCGCGCAACCGCTACATCATCGGCAAGATCGCGAACGACGCGTTGTATCTGGCGCAGGGGGAAAAGGACAACGCCGTGGTCGCGTATGTCCAGGCACTGCGCACCTACTGGACGTCGTACTATCACCTGCGACGCGTCACGCTGTACGACTTCGTGGAGAAGCGGGAGCTGGTCGACGATCGATAACCGCGCTGCTATGGCAGCGGGCGGCCGTCCTTCATGCGCAGCGCGATTCGCTTCGTGCTCGCGAAGTCTGCGGATGGATCGCTGGAGAGCGCGAGGAAGGACGCCTCGCAGCCGTCGTCCAGGCATCCGACGCGTCGCTGCGGGTAGATGGCGCGCGGGGTCGCCTCACTCCACAGCCGGAGCAGCCCGAGGGGGGTGAAGACGCCCAGCGTGGCGAGATACTCGGCCTCCAGCACGGAGTCGTCGCGGTAGCTGTCGCTGCCGAGCGCGAGTCTCACGCCGGCGGCACGCAGCACGCGCAGGCGTGTCGGCGTGCGCCGAGACGCGGAGTCCGGCGGCGTGCGCACGCTGCACGACGGCGGGAACGAGCGCGGGGTTCAGCGCGCGCCAGTTGAAGTAGGTGGAATCATCGCGCCGCCTCGCATACTCCTCGGAGTGCACGAGCACGACCTTGATGAAGTCCGGATGCTGAGCGAGGATGCGCGGCCACTTCCGCTCGAGGTCGGGGAGGCTGTCGATGATCCAGAAGAAGGCACCGTCGCCATCGGCGGCGGTCATTCCGCCGCGCGCGAGGTTGCGGCGGTAGAGGCCTATGGGGTGACCGCCGCTCGCCGTGAGCAGCCCGTTGGCGAAGATCACGTCGATGGCGCCGGGCACGTTGACGCGCCCGGCGAGGGAATCGCGTCCGCGTGGAAGAATGTAGGTGCGCTGCGAGGTCGCATTCGCGGTGCTCGGCGCGGGCGGGCGACACGCGGCGAGCGCTGTAGCAAGAGCGAGCGCGAACGAGGTGCAGATCCCTCGACTCGCTGCGCTCGCTCGGGATGACAAGCTCACACTCCGCCGATGAGCTGTTTCACCGCGCGATCTGCCTCGAGGATCGAGTTGCGGTGATCCATCGCGCCGGAGAGATCCGTGTTCGCGAAGGTGATGCGGCCGTGGGGCTGGTTGCGCAGCACGTCGCGCGGCGCGGGCTTCCCATCGGTGCCGAAGAAGAAGCCCGGCTGCGGGTTCACGTAGGCGTGGCCCCACCGATTGAGAATCACTCCCGCGATGTCGCGGCGGGGGTCGAAGCCGTGGCCGCCGAACATGTCGCCAAGCTGCTGGCGGAAGGCGCGCTCGTACTGCTTGAACGACGTCGCGAACAGTTCGGCGCGGCCGCGTGCGCCCTGCTCACCGATGGGGAGCCCGGGCTTGGCGAACAGCACCTTGATCGTGAGCACGGTCGGCGAATCAGGGCCGAAGGTCTCGCTGCCCGCGACGGTGGCCATCTTGCGGACCTCGAAATAGTTGCCGAGCCCCTCGAACCAGCGGCAGCCGGAGATGCCCATGTCGTACAGGAAGCGCCAGTTGCGCACGGCGACGTTCGCCATGAGGCAGGGCGAGCGATAGAACTGCGCATACGCGTCGCGGTGGCTCTGGGGGAGGTCGCTCACGATGTGCTTCGTCGTCCAGCTCCCGCCGGCCATGACGACGTTGCGGGCGCGCACGCGATGGAGCGTGCCGCCCTTCGCGTAGGTGACGTTCACGTATTCGGCGCGCGCGGGATCGCCCACGTGCTCGACGCGCAGTACCGTGGACTCGAGGCGAATGCGCGTCGCGTTGTCGCGTCGATCGAGGGCGGCGAAGCGGACGCGGTTGCGCCACACTGCCTCGACGGTGCGTGGGCCGGCGATGGCGTCGGGAATGAGCGTCTTCACCATGAGCCGCGCGAAGCCGGCGTTCCCGTCGGGGAACATCTGGTCGCCGAGCGTGTCGTCGCCCTCGTCGGGATACTCGGTCTCGGGCGCGTAGGCGCAGTACGCCGACAGTACGTCGGGGCCGAGTCCGTAGCCGCCTCCCTCGACTGGCGAGAGGAAGTTGCGCACCGTCTCGCGCGAGATGTGATGGCGCGCCATCACGTAGTCCTCGAGCGTCATCGTGTCGAGGTGACGCGAGATCTCGTCGCCCTCGGTCTTTGGGCGCGGGCCGCCGTCGTGCACGGTGCGCCAGCGCATGAGCTCCGCCTTGTCGGCGTCGCTGAGTGGTGCGCCCTCGAGGTTGCGATGCCAGGGATCGATCACCCACACGCCGGGGCGCTGGCCAAACCGCGGACCGAACCAGAGCCCGAAGTTGGTGCGGCGTGCGCCGAGGGTGTCGTACGGCGTCTGGCTCAGCGGCATCTCCGGCGACAGCCCGCGCCAGCGCTGATACTCGAGCGCGGGCCGGTCCATCCCGATCATCTCGTACACGCCCGCGACGTAGCCCCCCTTCTTCGGCACGGGGAACATGGCCGAGCCCTGATGGGCGACGACGCTCTGCCCGTCGACGAGGAACTCGTTGCGCTTCGCCTCGCCGCCGAAGATGGCGTGGTTGTCGAGCACCAGGCAGCGGCCGCCCTTCCGCTTCTGAAAGAACACCGCCGACGCGAGGCCGCTGATGCCGCCGCCGACGACGAGGAGATCGTAGGTCTCGCCGGTGTCGATCGCGCCGGCGAGCTTCGACTCGAAGGTGCGATCGCGGATGGCGTGCGCGGCGTTCATGACGTCGAACGTGTTGCCGTTGGAGCGCGCGTAGTCGCCGACGCCGCCGTAACCCGTCCATGTATCAGCCGTCGTACCGCCGGCCGGCATGCGTCCGTGCAACCAGAGGCCTCCGCCGGCGACGAGCGCGGCGTTGACGAAGTCGCGCCGCGTGATCGGCTCGTTCATGCCGAGCCGGTCGTCGTTGCTGGCGTGCGGATCGTGATCGGGGGTGATGTCCATCGGCGTCTCCACTGGGCGCGCAACCGTAGCGCGATGTCAGGGAGGTGGTCAAGACGCCGGCGCCCCAGCGGTCGCCGTCAGGCTCATGCTACAAAACTTGACGCGGCCCCGGCGGACTCAGGGCCCGACCAGGACCGAGACGCTCGTGGACAGCTTCGTGTCGGCGACGGCGGTCACGGTGATGTTCGTCCTGCCGCGTCCCACGCCGATGATCCAGCCATTGGGCCGTGCGATGGCGACGGCTGTGTTGGCGCTGGTAAAGGAGGCGCCGCTTGCCTGGAGTGTTGAGGGGAGCGTGACGGCGAGAGCGACGCTGTCGCCGAGCGCGATCGTCGGGTTGTCGGGGGTCACACCGATCTCGAACCCCGGGCTGACGGTGATGGCGCCCGTCTCGTTGACGCACGCAGCCATCGCCGCGAGCGCTACACTCGCGGCGAACGGGATCAGCCGAAACACCCTGCGTGCATTCAGGCGCATGGTCAGCTTGCCAGCCGCAGCTCCTCGGCGGTGATCTCCTCGAGGCGGCGCTGGCGCGTCTCCACGCCGAAGATAGCGACGAGCACGACGGCGAGCGCGAGCGGGACGGCGCCGATCAACGCCACCGTCGCGATCGAGGGCGCCGCGATGCCGAAGGCAACGAGCCCGATGATCAACACGCCGCCCGCCTTGCTCGCGCCGGCGGCGAACCCCGAGCCGCGCGAGCGAACGCGCGTCGGATAGACCTCCGCCGCGTAGACGGAGAGCACGGCGACGACCGAGCTGATTCCCCAGATCGGAACGACGAGGAGGAGATAGAGCAGCGGACGGTTCTGCACGATCGCGTTGCCGGCGAGGACGAAGCCGAACAGCGCGGCGGCGGTGAGGGCGCTGAGCGCGATGATCGTCTTCTTGCTGCTCCAGAAGCCGTACATCCACGCGATGACGAAGTTGAGCGGGAAGCCGATCAACGCCGCGTTGCGCAGGATCGCGTCGGCGTCGGTGTAGCCGAGCTTCCGCAGGTTCGACGGGATCCAGAGGTTGAAGCCGAACAGCACGAGGCCGGAGCCGAGCGCGAGGATGCCGACGATGAGGGTGAGCCAGAGCAGCTCGCCCTTGAGGAGCTGTCTCCAGCTGCTCTGGACCTCCGACTCGACCTCGAGACCCACGTCCTCGTCCGTTCGCTCGACGACCCTCGCGCCGAACCGGTGCATGACGGCGTCGGCCTCTTCGTCGCGACCGTTGGCGAGGAGGAAACGCGGGGACTCGGGAATCCAGCGGTTGAGGACGATGAAGAGCATTCCCGTCGGCAGGCCGATGAGCCAGAGGATGCGCCAGCTGTAGGTCGGCACGAGCGCGACGGCGATCCAGCTCGTGATGACGTACGCGCCGGCGATGTCAGCGCCGATGAGGATCATCAACCAGCTGCGATGCCGCGCCGGAATCGTCTCGGCGAGGAGCGAGTAGCAGATGGGCAGCATGCCGCCCACCGCGACCCCCATGACGAAACACATCACGAGGTTCCAGGAGAACGTCGGCATCGCGCCGCAGATCGACGTGCCGATGAACCCGATGCCGGCGTAGAGGATCGATGCGCGGCGTCCGATCCGGTCGCCGAGCCAGCCCCAGAGGAAGGAGCCGAGCACCGTACCGATGATGCCGGAGAGCGAGACGTAGGCGACCGGGATCGTGCCGGTCGGGTTGAGCGGTCCCTTGAGCCCGTACTCGGTCGTCATCCCCGGCATCACGAAGGCGAGCGCCGTCGGCTTCATGATGTCGATCGTCACGGCGAGCATCATCGTGACGAGCAGCCCGTAGTGCGCCGCGGTGAGCGGCGCGTCGTCGAGCGCGCTGACGCGGATGCGCGTGACACGCTCCGCGGTGGCGGCGGCGTTGCGCGGGATGAGCCCATAGAGGCTCACGACGAGGCCGACCAGGATGGCGACCATGCCGATCTTCATCGGCGTCTCCATCGGCATGCCGGCGAGCCGGTAGTGCATGCTCCGGCCCATGATGTACATCGGCAGGTGGGCGATGACGCCCCCCGTCACGAGCACGACGCCGACCCAGAAGGCGCCGACGTGGCCGAAGGTGACGCCACCGAACGCACTCGTCCGTGCGGCAGTCGGGTTGGACAACTCCATGAGGTTCCTCACTCGGGCGGGCGGTCGATCGAGGGTACCTATTAAGAAACAGGCAGGCCCGAACCGCCGACAGCCCCAGATTCGATGGGGCGTCGCACTCCTGTCGGACGGCTAAGGATCGACTTGGGTGACCAATGAATCGACCCCGCTCGTGTGTTGCTCGGTCACGCCGGATCCAGCGGAGCAACCGCGTTCCTCGTTTGGTCGATGCTCACGCCCGCGCGCTGAAGTCGGGGTCAAA
>DASVNI010000512.1:0-3722 GCA_036383935.1 Gemmatimonadaceae bacterium
GTCTACCTCGCCCGCGACCGCAAGCTCGATCGCGAAGTCGCGCTCAAGGTCCTCCGTCCCGAGCTCGGCGCGGTGCTCGGCGCCGAGCGATTCCTCGCCGAGATCAGGATCTCGGCGCGGCTCGTCCATCCGCACATCCTCAAGCTGCTCGACTCGGGGGAGTCGAACGGGATGCTGTACTGTGTGCTCCCCTACGTGCGCGGTGCGTCGCTGCGCGACAAGCTCGATCGCGAGCACCGGCTCGGCATCGACGAGGCGCTACGGATCACGCGACAGATCGCCAGCGCGCTCGACTACGCGCATCGGCAGCATCTCGTGCACCGCGACATCAAGCCGGAGAACATCCTCCTTCAGGAAGGGGAGGCGATGCTCGCCGACTTCGGCATCGCGCTCGCCGTGCAGGAGGCAGCTGGCAATCGGCTGACGCAGACGGGGCTCTCGCTGGGTACGCCACAGTACATGTCGCCGGAGCAGGCCACGGGCGATCGCGGCATCGACTCGCGCAGCGACATCTACTCGCTCGCCGCCGTGCTCTACGAGATGCTCGCCGGCGAGCCGCCCGTCACGGGTGGCAGCGCGCAATCGATGATCGCCAAGCTGTTGACGGAGACGCCGACGCGACTCTCCGTCCTGCGCAACACGGTGAGCCCCGCGCTCGACGCCGCGGTGATGAAGGCGCTCTCCAAGACGCCGGCCGACCGCTTCGCGACGGCGGGAGAGCTCGTGCGCGCGTGCGAGACGACCGGCGCGTCGGATCCGACGTGGGTCGGGTCGCTGGGGAAGTCCGTCGGGAGACGGAGCCGGTTCGTGCTCGGCATGCTCTGCGTCGGCCTTGCCGTTGGCATCGGGGCGCTGGTGTTGAGCACGACGGGGGAGCAGCGCGCCGAGCAGCCCGCCGCACTCGGTCCCAAGAAGCAGATCACCTCCACCGGCGCGGTGCTCTTTCCTGCAGTCTCGCCCGACGGGAAGCAGCTTGCATTCATGACGCAGCAGTGTCGGCCGACGGGATGCGCGTTGTCGCTCGTGGTGCAGGACGTGGGCGGCTCGACGACACGCACGATCCTCGAGAACGCCGCGACGGCCTACGGGCTGGAGTGGAGCCCCGACCGGCGCAACCTGATCTTCACCGGCACGCTCGCCTCGCGTACCGGCGCTTTCCTCGTCTCGGCGCTCGGCGGCGAGCCGAAGTTCCTCACCGGATCGGTGGCGACGTTCTATGCCGGCGGCGACTCACTGCTCCTCGGTCCGGCGTTCCGTCCCGACTCCGTCTACTACGTGGGCGTCGCGGGGCTCGACGGCGTCGTGCACGACAGCATTCGCGTCGTCGGCCCGGGCCTCAACCTCGGCGCGATCTCCGTCGTGCCCGGCACGGAGTGGATCGTCACGCTCGTCACGCAGCGTCCACTCGGGCTGTGGCAGGTGATGGATCGCCATGGACGCGTCGCCGACCGCGTGGTGAACGCGTGCTCCTGCGGCGGTCTCGCGACGGGCGACGCCGTGTGGCTCACCCGCAAAGGGGACTCACCCGACGAGGCGGTGGTCCGCATCCCGCTCGACCGCGCGACTGGGCGACTCGGCGTGCGCCAGGACACGATGGCGCAGGGTGTGTTCACCGCGGTGTCGCTCACGAGCGACGGCGGCACGATGGTGATCGACCAGGGGAGCTACGACAACGCAGTGTTCGCCGTGCCGTTCGATTCGGCAGCGCGCGGACGGTTCCCGGAGGGGCGCCGCCTTGCACGCGCGTCGAGCCCGGTGGATGGCGCGATCTCTCCTGACGGATCGCGCCTGCTCGTGCGACGGAACGTGCCGGTCGCCGGAGGGCAGAGCCAGATGCAGTTGAGCGTCATGCCCTTCGGTGGCAGCACCGAGACGCAGATCTCCGCGCCGGCGACGCCAGTCCTCGCACGCTGGTCCGATGCGCAGCACATCGCCGTCGCGTCGCGCGTCGCCGGCGCGAAGCTGCAGGTCACCGAAGTCGACGTCGCCAGCGGCGAGCAGCGCAACCGCGCCGTGCTCCCCGACTCCGCGATTCGCGACTACACGGCGCTCGCGAACGGCTGGGCGTGGATCCCGGCGTCGAGCGACCGGATCGTCGTATCGGAGGCGGGGCGCATGCGCACCTTCCCCAAAGCGAAGTGGTTCAGTGGCGTGTCGCACCTCGTCGCCGATCCGGCACACCGCCGCGTGCTCTACGCGGGGTGGGGCGGACCGGGGGCGGACTCGATGGCGCTCGGCGTGCTCTCGCTCGACGCGGGCACCAACGAACGGTGGGTGGCGAAGGCGGGAGATTCAGGGCGCATCGTGGTGGTGGACGGGCACGACGCGCTCTTCCTGGTGCAGGAAGGGCTGTCGACGTGGAGCGTCTATGCGGTGGACGGGCCCGATCGCGCCACGCGGCTCGTCACGATCCCGCGGCCGCTCGAGTCGCTCACCGTGTCGCGCGATGGCGCGCGCGTCGTCGCGAACGTGGCGGATTATCGGGCGGATGCTTGGATGAGCAAGGTGGTGCGCCCATGACGCCGGAGCACGCCTACGAGGAGATGATCCGGCTCTCGCGCGAGGAGGCGGTGCTCGCGTCGTGCCTCGAGCTGCTGGAGTGGGACGAGGAGGTCTGCATGCCGCGCAACGCGGTCGAGCACCGTGCCGAGCAGCGCGCACTGCTCGCCGGCCTGGTGCACGACCGCGAGACCGACCCGCGCTACGAGGAACTGTTGGTCACAGTCGAGGGCTCCTCCATCGTCGCGGATCCGGAGAGCGCGTCGGTGGTGAACGTGCGCGAGATCCGCCGCGCGTTCGACAAGGAGCGGCGCATCCCGCGCCGGCTCGCCGAGGAGTGGGCGCGCGTCACGGCGATGGCGCAGCAGGCATGGGCAGAAGCGCGCAAGGAGGACGACTACGCGTCGTTCGCTCCCTGGCTCGACCGGATCTTCACGCTGGCGCGTGAGCGGGCGGACGCGGTCGGATACGAAGGCGCGCGCTACGACGCGCTGCTCGACGACTACGAGCCCGGGATGACGACGGATCGCGTGACGGCGCTGTTCGCGCAGCTTCAGGCGGAGCTCGTCCCGCTCGTCGCGGCGGTGCGTGCGGCGCCCGCCGCGCCGCGCGTCGTGCTCGCACGCGAGTTTCCCGTCGAGCGACAGAAGCTGTTCGTCGAAGCGGCGGCCAACGCGCTCGGCTTCGACCTGCACGGTGGGCGGCTCGACCTCGCGCAGCATCCCTTCTGCACGGCGATCGGGCCGGGCGACGTCCGCATCGCGCTGCGCTACGATCCGCGCGACGTCACGCAGGGCTTCTTCTCCATGATGCACGAGCTGGGGCACGCGCTGTACGACCAGGGGCTCGACGCGACGCACTACGGAACGCCGATGGGCGACGCGGCGTCGCTCGGGGTGCACGAGTCGCAGTCGCGGATGTGGGAGAACCTCGTGGGGCGGAGCGACGGGTTCTGGCAGCACTTCTACCCGCGCCTCCGCAGCACCTTCAACGAATCGCTGAACGACGTCGCGATGGAGACCTTCCGCCGCGAGGTGAACCAGGTCGAGCCCGGCCCGATCCGCGTGAACGCGGACGAGGTGACGTACAACCTGCACATCACGATCCGCTTCGAGCTCGAGCTCGCGCTGCTGTCGGGCGACCTGCGCGCGGCGGAGCTGCCGGGGGCGTGGAACGAGCTGTACGAGCGGCACCTCGGCGTGCGGCCGGCGAACGATCGCGAG
>DASVNI010000513.1:0-8465 GCA_036383935.1 Gemmatimonadaceae bacterium
TTCACTCACTGGCAGAGTCGTCGCCAACGCGGCGATGCGGACGCGCATGTCGGCGGTGCAGAAGAAGCAGTACGACAGGATGGCCGCCAGCGGCACCGTGGACGTGAGCAACCTCACCGTGAAGGGGAAGGCGCTGCCGCACCCGATGGCGATCCAGAAGGCGTCGCTCGCGCTGGCGCCGGAGCGCGCAAAGCTCGAGACGTTCGCCGGCACCGTCGGCAGCAGCGACATCCAGGCGTCTGGCTCGCTCGACAACCTGTTCGCCTTCGTCTTTCGCGATGACACCCTGCGTGGCAGCGCGACGGTGCGGAGCAACCACTTCGACCTGAACGAGTGGAAGTCGAACGACAGCGAGCTCGAGATCATCCCGGTGCCGCCGAAGATCGATCTCACGCTCGACGCGGCGGTGGCCGAGCTGCTGTACGACAAGATGAAGATGTCCGATGCGCGCGGGCGTCTGCGCCTCAAGGATCAGCGTGCAACGCTGGAAGGCTTCCAGATGAATGCGCTCGGTGGCCAGATCGGTGTGGACGGCTTCTACGAGACGACGCACGTCGACAAGCCCACCTTCGACGTGGCGCTGAAGATGACGAAGGTGGACGTCCCCTCCGCCTTCCAGGCGCTGACGACCGTGCAGGCGCTGGCCCCCGCGGCGAAGTTCGCGACGGGGAACGTGACGACCGACTTCCGGGTGAACGGCGCGCTCGGGAAGAACATGATGCCGCTGTTGCCCAACCTCAGCGGTGGCGGCACGCTGGAGACCGCGAAGCTCGGCATGCAGGACTTCCCGGTGCTGAAGAGCATCGCGGAGAAGACCAAGCTGGCGTTCCTGAACAATCCAACGGTGGAGTCGCTCAAGGCGACGTTCAAGATCGCGAACGGTCGCCTGTTCCTTCAGCCGTTCGACGTGAAGTTGGGTGGCGCCACGATGACGGTGGCGGGCTCCAACGGACTCGATCAGTCGCTCGAGTACAAGCTCGGTCTCCGCGTGCCGCGCGCGCTGGCGGGGGGCGCGGCGAATCAGGCGCTCACCAACCTGGTGTCGCAGGCGGGGAAGAAGGGGATCGATCTCGCCGCGGCGCCGGAGATCCCGCTGGCGATTCAGGTGCTGGGCACCGTGATGAATCCGGCGGTGAAGGCGGATCTCGGCAGCGTCGCGACGACGGCCGCGACGACGGTGACCAAGGCGGTGCAGACGGCGGCGACCGAAAAGGTGTCAGCCGCGGCGACGCAGATGGTGCAGGAAGCGGAGCAGCAGGCCGCGAGCATCAGGCAGGATGCCCAGGCACTGGCGGAGAAGGTGAAGGCGGAAGGCTATCGCCAGGCGGATTCACTGGTCGCGCGAGCCGGCAATCCGTTGCTCAAGGTTGCCGCGAAGCCGGCCGCGGACAAACTGCGGAAGGAGACGGACGACAAGGCGGCGAAGATCGTTCGCGAGGCGGATCAGCGGGCGGACGGTCTGGTCGCTGCGGCGAAGGAGCGGGCGGGCAAGCTGGGAACGGAGAAGTGACGCTGCGTTGCGGGAGCCGGCGCGACTAGCTCGCCGGCTCCCGCATCTGCTCGAGCAACGCGTCCGTATCGACGATCTCCCACAGCTCCGCGATCTTGCCATCGCGCAGCCGCGCGAACACCGCCTGGTCGACGGTGAAGTGCTTCCCTCCCCCGCTGATCCCGCCGTAGGTGCCGCGCAGCGTTCCCGTCGCGACGCAGCGCGCCGACTCCATGTCGTCATCAATCAGAACGGCCTGGAGGTCGTGCCGCAGATCCGGCATCGCCGCTACCGCTTGCTGCCACGACGCTTTCTCGGCCCCCAATCCCACGGTCGAGAGGCCGAATGGTGCGTGCACGACCACGTCGTCGTGCAGCAGCTCGTGGAATCGCTCCACCTGCCCGGAGTCGCCGGCCAGGAACAGCTCGCGCAGAAGTGAACGGCGGGTATTCATCGTCGGCCTCGTTAGTTCGCCCGCGCGCGCCACCAACCACCCAGCGCCGCGCTCGGGGCCATGAAGAGAAGGGCCGTCACCTGCGTCCACACTGCACCATGTCCAAGCGTCGCGACGAGCGACGCCAGAGCGCCCGCGGCGAGCACCACAGCCACCGCCACTCCGTGCGCCACCGGCCGGCGCCCCGCGAGCCAGGCGGCGACGTAGCCACCGGCCGTCGCGAAGACGACGCCTTCGAGGACTGTCACCACCATGAACGCGAGGGACGCCGGCGCGTGCGGGTCGTGTCCCGTGACGCGGAAGAGCGCGAACGCCGAAGTGGCAAAGATCGCATAACCGAGGACGACGGCGACGATCGACCGAAGCAGTGCGGCGACGTTCAAGAGAGGTTCTCCTGAATGAACGTCGGACTCATATGGACGTCGAGCTGCACCAGTGGCTCGTCGCCGATCGCCGTGAAGCTGTGCACCTCGCCCGCCTTGATCACGAGCACTTCCCCGGCGCCCGCCTCGAACGTCTCCCCCTCGACGGTCCAACGGCCGCGGCCAGACTGAATGAACTGGATCTCGTCGTAGGGATGCCGGTGCGGGCCGGGCCCGCGACCAGGCTCGCCGCGGAAGAGGAAGGCGGACATGCCGACGTCGCCATGGTTGGCGCCGACGAACCAGTGTGAGCTTCCACGGAAGGGCAATTCGTCCTGGCGGAGTCGAAGCATGTCTAGGGAGCTGGCGGCGACGAACGTGGGTGCGGCGTCTCCTCGTCGAGCGCCTTCAGGGGACGCAGGCTGGACATCATTCTGGAAATGATCAGCACGACCAGCAGGAGTCCAAAGAATGCCTGTAGGGGCGGCGACAAACCTGAGCCATCCCTCGGGAAACTGGGTGCCGAAGCTGAAGGTCATCTGCGTCAGCGCGGCGAACAAGATCGCATCCGCGACGCTGCTCGCGCTCCCGTTCGCCTGAATCAGGAGTCGAATGCACCGTGCGTCTACTGACGCCGAAAATCATCGAGGCGAAATCCCGACTCCCCGTCGGCCTCGGGCATGACCCACCAGAGCACGAGATACGCGATGATGCCTGGAAACGCGGCCGAGACGATCGACACGAAGAGGTAGAGCGCGCGCACCGCAATCGGCGACCAGCCGAGGAACTCCGCGATGCCGCCGCAGACACCGGCGAGCACACGGTCCTTCGAGCGGGTGAGGCGCGGGCGATCGGCCATGCGAGAAGGTGTGGAGATCCTGTGCCCTTCGCAACGTTCTCGGCCCCTGCTCCCACTTCAGTCAGCCGCCAGCGCGCGCCTTCAGCGTGTACGTCAGGCGCCCACGCACCATCCGCGCGGGCGGAGCCAGCCGATGAAGCTCGGAGTTGCGCGCATCCCGGATGTGCACGACCGGAATGCCCAGCGACACGAGCACGTCGGCGATGATCCTTCTGTGACAGCGCCACCACAACACCTCGGCGCACATCACGACCGTCCGAAGCCCCTGCGCCAGCATGAGGAGCTCGAACAATCCCTCGGCGAATTCCTCGGTCTGGATGTAGTCGGCGTAGGCGCGGAAGGCAGGATGCCGCCAGGCGTTGCCCGGCGACGTCGGGTCGGATCGTCTGCGGCCGCCCAGCGCTTCGAGCCATTCATACGACACACCGCGCTCTCCGAGCGCGGTGTCGAGCGCCGGCGCGGAGTACTGCGGCAGGCGGCGCGAGCCCGGGAAGCGCCGCACATCGGCGACGAGCTCGATGTCGTACGTCTCGAGCACCGTCACGAGCTCGTCGAGAGGTCTGACGGAGTGCCCGATCGTCCAGATGGTTGGCCACTCTCGTGAAGAGCGTGGGCCAGCGTTCATCGACGCGAGAGCTGATCGGCGTTGGCGCGCCAGATGGCGCGCGTGAGCGCCGTCGCGAAGATGACCCAGGCGAGATAGGGCAGCAGGAGGAGCGCGGCGAGCGGGTTCACCCGCGCAAAGGCGATCATCGTGGCGACGATGAGGACGACGAGCAGGACGATGTCGGTGAACGCGAGGGCGCCACGCCGCCAGGCGAAGAAGATCCAGCTCCAGAGCGCGTTGAAGACCAGCTGCGTGAGGAAGAGCGACAGCGGGCCGGCGGCCCCCGCCCATCCCGCCGTACGCCAGACCAACCAGGCCGCTATGCCCATGAGGAGATAGAGCACGGTCCATACGGGTCCGAACAGCCAACCCGGAGGAGCCCACACGGGCTTCACGAGGCCCGCATAGAACTCTCGCGCGTGGCGTGTCGCGAGTGCACCGACGGCACCAGCGGCAAGACTCACCAGTATCCAGGCGACTGCGCTCAGCCACGCCATGTTCGATTACGCCCCCATCGCCACGAGAATCTCGGGAGCGGATGCGCCGACGTTTCCGCGTGCGCCTCGAGCTCCGAGTGGATCGCCTCCGCCTTTCGGCGGTCGCCGCGCTGCATGAACAATCCCGTCGTCACCTGGAGCAGCCACGCGAGCAAACTTCGCCCCCTGCCCTTCGGTCGTCCAGCCACGAGCCGCAGCGGGGTCGGACCCCACGGTGTCTGACCCCAACGCTACGCTTTGCGCACGGGATAGCGCAGGTGAGTGACGCCGACGCCCTGTACCGCGGTCGGATTGCCCAGAGTGCATGGCGTGCCGGCGAGGTGGTCGAACAGTCGAACGCCGGAGCCGAGAAGAACCGCCGAGATATCGATCGCGAGCTCGTCGATCAGCCTCGCGTTGAGCAGCTGCTGGATCGTGTCCGCGCCGTGAACGGCCACCTTCTTCCCGCCGGCTGCGGCCTTGGCCTGCTTCACCGCGCTCTCGAGGCCGTCGGTCACGAAGTGGACCGTCGAGTTGGGTCGCGGCCAGCCATCGGGAACGGCGTGCGTGAGTACGAAGGCGGGTCCCCACGCGTGGTTCCCGCCCCAACCGTGGGCGACCTCGAAGGTGCGTCGGCCGGTGAGCACGGCACCAAGCTCGGACCATAGGGCGCGCAGGTGCTCCGCACTCGGCGCGGACACGTGGAACGTCATGGGATCCGACCCGCCGGTGTTGAATTCGAGGTCTCCCGAGTTCATGTACCAATCGAACACTTCGCCCACACCGTCGTTGCGGTCGGCGACGAAGCCGTCGAGGGACATGGACATGATCGCGACAAGCTTGGACATCGTGCGCTCCTCCATAGGGACATGCATCTACGAACGGGGCTGACCAGATACGACATGTCGAATCGGCGCCGGTCCGTTCGTAGCTGGATGTGCAGTGTCCATGTTCACCCCAATCGCAGGAACTGATCCGATGCAATACCTGGTCTCAGTGATCAACGACAACTCCAGCCTCGCCACGCCAGGCGAGATGGCCGCCATCGACGCGTTCAACGACCGGCTCATGGCGCAGGGCCACTGGGTCTTCGCCGGCGGACTCGGCGATCCCAGCACGGCCACCGTCATCGACAACCGCGCCAGTGAGCCGCTCTTCAGCGACGGACCATTCATCGAGTCGAAGGAATTCTTCGTTGGATTCTGGGTCATCGAGGCGCCCGATCTCGACGTCGCCCTCAAGCTCGCCGCCGAGGGGTCGAAGTGCTGCAACAGGAAGGTCGAGGTGCGCCCGTTCCTCCCCAATCCGACGTGACGGACGTTCAGGAAGCGATCACGCGGGCGCACCACGAGGAATGGGCGCGCGTCGTCGCCGTGCTGGCGACGCGCTTCGGCGACCTCGATGTCGCCGAAGAGGCGACGGCCGACGCGTTCGCCACCGCCGTCGTGCGATGGCCGGTCGACGGCATTCCCCCCAACGCCGGCGGCTGGCTCACCACGACGGCCACCCGCAAAGCCATCGACCGGCTGCGTCGCGAGAAGAAGCGCGACGAGAAGCAGGAGGCAGCGCAGATGTTCTACTTCAACGAACAGCGCGAGCACACCGACGACAACGGCGACATCGAGGACGAGCGGCTCCGGCTGATCTTCACCTGCTGTCATCCGGCGCTCTCGATGGAGAGCCGCGTCGCGCTGACGCTGCGCATGGTGGGCGGCCTCACCGTTCCGGAGATCGCGCGCGCCTTCCTCGCGCAGGAGACCGCGATGGCGCAGCGCATCACCCGCGCGAAGTCGAAGATCAGGGTGGCGAACATCCCGTTTCGGGTGCCCGCGGCGGAGGAGCTTCCGGCGCGCGTCGCCAGCGTGCTCGCCGTCCTCTACCTCGTATTCAATGAAGGCTATCTGGCGACCGGCCCCGACACCGATCCCATACGGCAGGAGCTGACCGCCGAGGCAATCCGGATCGCTCGCCTGCTCCGTGCGCTGATGCCGGAGGACGGAGAGGTGACCGGACTACTGGCGCTGATGCTCCTCAGCGAAGCGCGCCGCGCCGCGCGCCTCTCGACCAGTGGTGAGCTCATTCCCCTCGACGAGCAGGACCGCGCGACGTGGGACGTGACGCTCATCGCCGAGGGGCATCGGCTGGTGCGCGAGCGCCTCGCCGCCGGCGTGGCGCCCGGTCGCTACCAGATCCTGGCAGCGATCAATGCCGTGCACACCTCGGCGCCGCAGGCACACGACACGGAGTGGTGGCAGGTCGTCGCGCTCTACGACCAGCTCGTCGCCCTCGATCCTTCGCCGATCGTCGCCCTCAACCGAGCCATCGCGGTCGGCGAGATGGACGGGCCCGAGGTAGCGCTGGAGGAAGTTGACCACCTCGAGGGAAAGTTGGCCGACTACCACGCATACCATGCGACCCGCGCCGAGCTTCTGCGTCGGCTCGGCCGCAACGATGAAGCGCGCGAGTCGTACGACAGAGCCATCGCGCTGGCGGGCAACGTCGCCGAGGCGGCGCACCTCACACGCCGGCGCGATCAGCTACGCTAGCCTTCCGCCGGCTGCCGGTCGAGCGGAAGCGCTTCGACCTCCTCGAAGTTCGCGGGGGGCGCCTTGAGGACGAATGCCGGCAGCGTCGTGTTCACGATCGTGTAGAACACGAGCGCTCCCGCCATCATGGAGGGCAGAGCGAACTTCTCCGTGAGGATGCCAAGAATCACCAGGGTGAATACGAGCGTGGGCACCATCGCGCTCCCCACTCGGCGCGAGGTGGCGAAGCCCTCCGCAAGGGCGAGTCGGCGGTGCAGCGATATCACAGCCACGCGAAGCGGTACGAACGTCGCCACCAGCGCCATCCCGAGGGCAAAGGCGCGCCAGGAGATGTTCTCGTGCACGATCTCGCTGCCCGCATGAAAGAAGTAGAACGGAATGAACACCGAGCCGAACGACTCGAGCGCTTCGATCATCTTCTCCGATGACATGGCCGGGTGCGCTCCCCGGTATTGCTGCGCGGCAACGCCGACGAGGAAGGCGCCCACCAGATAGTAGACGCCGAGGAGAGTCGTCGCGTACGCGCTCGCGACCCCGACCATGAGGAGGAACGCGAACTCCGAGCGCGGCGCATACGGCGCGACGAGCACCGCGAATGCGCGAAAGGCGAGCGGGATCAGGATCACCACCCCCGCCATGGCGGCGAGTGCCAGCGCGAGGTGGCTCACCGAGGTCGTCTGGATCACGAAGAACAGCGCCGTGAGCGCGATGAGCTCCGAGCCGATCGCATACGTGCGCACTGTGCTCCGTTCATCGTCCGTGAGACCGAAGCTGGACAATGACGAGAGAATGAAGCCGGTGGATGGCGTCACGAGCGCGAGCGAGAGCAGCGCCGCGGCGCGCGCGGGAAGCCCGAAGATCGCCCCCGCCGCGAGCGCCGTAGCGATGGCCAGCGTCGTCCAGATCGCCGCGTGAAGGATGAGCGGCTTCACATTGCGTCGCAGCTCGTGCCCGTCGATCTCGAGCCCCGCGAACAGGAAGAGGGACACGATGCCCAGCGTCGAGAAGAGCCGGAGCGTGGCCTCATTCGGCAGCAGCCCGAAGGCGCTCGCCGTCACCCCCATCAGGAGGGCCGTGATCGCACCGGGGATCCTGAAGCGCTGGAGCATCTTCGGCACGAGAAAGAGCGCGAAGAGGAGCCCGATGAGCCCCAGCTGGCCCGAGATCTTTCCCGGCGACCGCGGCGGCGCCGGCTGGGTCGACGTCAGCGCTTGTAGCAGCGAGTCCGCGTTCACCACGACGGTGTCCGTCTTGACCATCGCCGCCTGCGCCCGTGCGGAATCCACTTCCGCATCGAGCGTCCGCAGCTCGGCGTCGTACAGCGTTGCGGCGCCGGAGTAGTCGCGCTTCCTGCTATAGCTCTCCGCCAGCGCGCGGATCGCATCGCGCCGCTCGGCCTGCGTGAGTCGAGCGCTCGCCGAGTCGACGAGCGGCCGGAGGACTCGTATCGCTTGCGTGGCACGTCCGGTCCACGCCGCCGAAACGCCACGATAGAGCTCGATGCGGGCGTCGGACTGCCCCTTCCACGATCGCAGCGCGCGGACGAGGCCCGCGGTATCACGTGCGGCGTAGAGCGAATCCAGCGCGGCCCGCTCCCTCCCCGCGGTGTCCGCAGGCTGCTGAACGAAACTGAGAAGAACTATCAGTAGAAGGTTCATCCGGGACGTCGTCG
>DASVNI010000514.1:0-4729 GCA_036383935.1 Gemmatimonadaceae bacterium
CTTGTTCTTCACCGCCTCCATGAACTTCTTCGTCACGGCGACGGAGATGTTGAAGTTCGTCACCTGCGTGAGGTCTTCCTTGCAGGAGATGAACTCGAGCACGTCGGGATGATCGACGCGCAGGATCCCCATGTTCGCCCCTCGCCGTGTTCCCCCCTGCTTCACGGCATCGGTGCTCGCGTCGTACAGCTTCATGAACGACACCGGCCCACTGGCGACGCCGGTCGTCGAGCGCACCATCGACCCCTTGGGGCGCAGCCGCGAGAAGCCGAAGCCGGTGCCGCCACCGCTCTGATGGATGATCGCCATCGACTTGAGGGTGTCGTAGATGCCGTTCTTCCCATTCGCCAGCGCATCCTCGACGGGGAGCACGAAGCACGCGCTGAGCTGGCCGAGCGGACGGCCGGCGTTCATGAGCGTGGGGGAGTTCGGCACGAAGCGGCGCTGGGTCATCAGCGCGTAGAACTCCTCCGCCTTCTTCTGCACCTGCTCCTCGTTCGCCCCATACCTCGCATCGGCCTCGGCCACGACGGTCGCGACGCGCCAGAAAAGCTCCTCCGGAGTCTCGGTAGGCTTCCCTGTCTTGTCCTTCACGAGGTAACGCTTCGCGAGCACGGTCCGGGCATTGGCGGACAGCGTCGCGAGCCCAATCGGCGGGGTCGAGGACAGGGGCATCAGCAGCTTCTCCCTTGGGTGTGTAACGGTGACAATACGGCCGCGCTTGCTGGACGGGGAGGGCGGGCTCGGGATGGAATTTCGGGAGCTGGCCCTGAACGTCGGAGGGGATCGCGGGCGGGCATGTTACGCCCACTCGTGATTCCGCGCCAGTCCGCGGTCAAAGGGTTATACCCGAATGACTTGCATTGCATGCAGCACAAAAATGACTGGCCCGCTCGCGGTCGGTTGAAAACATCTGGGGTACGCAGTGTAAACGGGTGTACGGGAATACGCCACTGCACGACAAATCCTCCGACTGCGCCGTAAGTTCCCGTTCTGCAACGATTTAGGCTGGCACTACCAATCGTCGCCCGCCCCAGCAAAATGCCGCAACCGCGACACTCAGCCGACAGCGCTGCACCGCGCCTTGCTCGCAAACACGTGCAGTCGGTGTGCCGCTGCCGCGGCGAGGGCGCGGAGGAACTGACGAGGTCGCGGCGCTGTCTTCCCGAGCGAGCGGAGCGAGTGCTTTGTCATCCCGAGCGAGCGCAGCGAGTCGAGGGATCTGCACTTTGCAGTCAGGCATCGCTGCGCCGCGGTTTCACGCGGAGCACGCGGAGGAACGCGGAGGCGCGCGGAGGACTGCTCTCGGGGTCGAGCTCCACGCACAGGCTCACCCGGCCATATCCATCCCCGACCCCAAAGTCTTTAATGGTCCGGGGAAGAGATCCCTCCGCCGCGCTCCGCGTCCTCCGCGGGCCCAGGCGCCAGGTGGTCGACGTTGGTGCACCGCTCCGCGCCCTCCGCGTGAAACTGCGGCGCGCCAGAGCGTCCCCAGGTCCTTCGCTCGCTCAGGCGAAGAGCGAGTCGTGCAGGAGCGCGCGCGCCCGCACCCAGTCGCGACGCACGGTGCGCGCGTCCACGCCGAGCACGGTGCCGATCTCCTCGTTCGTGAGGCCGCCGAAGAACCGGTACTCCACGACGCGCGCGAGCCGCTCGTCCGTGCGCTCCAGCCGCTCGAGCGCGTCGACCAGCTCGAGCACGTCGGCATCGCGCCGGGGGCTCGCGAGCGCGTCCTCGTCGATCGGCACGGCGATCCGGTCTCCCTCGCGCTTCGAGGCGTGGCGCGCGCGGGCCTGATCGGTGAGCACGTGCCGCATCACGACGGCGGCGAGGGCGAGGAAGTGCGCGCGGTCGTTCCAGCTCGGCTGCGCATCATCGGCGAGCTTGAGGTACGCCTCGTGGACCAGTGTCAGCGTATCGACCGTCGGCTCTCGTCGCGCGACGCGGAGGCGGTGCGCGATCTCGCGCAGCTCGTCGTAGAGCAGTGTCACGGCGCGATCGAGCGCGTCACGTCCCCCGCCGCGGAGATCCTCCAGCAGCGCGGAACGAGTCGGCCGGTCGCCTGCCCCGCGGCTCGTCGACGGCGATGGTCGCTCCGCCACAATCACTTGTTCGGGAGGGGATCCCTTCGCCCGACAGCGGCGCCGCCGCCGGCAAAGGACGCTCGAAGATGACCGTGCTCGATCGAACCCGCAATCCGAGCTGACGCGGCACGCGGCGACTGGCGATCCCTGTGGCGTCCGGATACGTTCGCGCCGCATGCGTCCCGCCGCCTGCGTCCTCCTCCTGGCACTCGCGTCCTGCGAGCGCGTCTCGGCGCGGTCGCTCGGTCCACCGGCCCGACTCGTCGCCGGACGAGGGGACACGATCATCGTCAACAGCCTGCACACCGCGACGCTGCCGGTGCAGGTGCTCGACGACGCAGGCCACCCGCTTCCTCCGCAGAAGCTGCGCTTCGAGCGCGTCTCGGGAGATTCCGTCAGTCTCTCGTCGAGTGGCCAGATCACCTGCGAGCGGCGCGGTGACGCAGGGGTGCGTGTCACCCTCGGAACGCTCGCCCGGCAGTTCGCCCTCCTCTGCCGACCGATCAAAGGATTTCGGTTCGTCTACGGCGGGGGCAGTCCACTCGTCGTCGGGGACGCGCCGCGCGAGCTGCAGTTCGTCGCGGTTGGTGCCGACGGCACGCCGGAGCGGATGCTCGCCGGCACGCTCTCGATCGCCGACAGCAGGGTGGCGGAGCTGCGCGGGCTCACCGTGGTCCCACGCTCGCCCGGCGAGACGATGGTGGAGCTCGACCTTGGCGAATGCACCTGGGCAATGGGCGTCACCGTGTACGAGCGCGTGGCGAGTCCCTCGGCGCTCCGCGCGGAGAACGATCTCTTTCTCGTCTCGCCGCTGCGCCTCGTGGATGGTGAGCGGCGAGGCTGGCGGCTGCCGCGCGGCGAGTATCACGTCACCCTTCTCACCCAGGCGGGGGTCGACACGAAGCTCGAGCTGGGCACGACGGCGATGAACTGTGCGCCGTGGAACACCGGCGGGCAGGATTACCACTGCATCGCCCTCCGGGGTGCCTCGGTGGACGTGAAGAATCCGCGTCGCGCCGGAGGGGGTGGAGAGCTCTACGGAGAGCTGTTCGCGGAACGCATGGACCTGCCGCATCCCTCTCGCGCCGCTCGCCCCTCCGCGCCGCACCGAGCACGAAAGCGCATGTGTCCGATGCTCCGCTGACGACGTCAGCGGAGCGGCTCGACAGCGAGCCACGGCCCGGGCCGTGACGGCGTGGCGATCCAACCCGTCCTGCAGTGGATGAGCGACAAGACGGATCGCCGGATCGCGGCCCTGCAGGGCGTGGGCATTCTCCTCGTGGTGATCGGCCACGCGGAAGGGCTGCTCCCCAACGAGCGCGACGCACTCGTGAAGATCGATGCCGCGTACGCCGCCTTCATCGGCGTCGTGCAGTGGATCTATTCGTTCCACATGCCGCTCTTCTTCGCGATGTCGGGCTTCCTGCTGCACCGAGCCACACTGCGGAAGGGTCTACGGGCATACCCTCGCTGGAGCGACTTCGTCGCGTCGAAGGCCGAGCGGCTCCTGCTGCCCTTTGTCGTGATCTCGTCGATCGCGTATCCGATCAAGGTGCTGCTGTCGCGCTTTGCTCTGCGACCGATCCACTTCACGCTGCACGACTACGTCCAGAACCTCGTGTTCCCCTGGGAGAACACGATCATCTTCTTCTGGTTCCTGTCGACGCTCTGGCTCATGTTCGTCACGGCGCCGCTCGTTCTGCGCGTCGAAGCGCCGAAGTGGCGCGACGCGCTGCTCGGAGCGGTGGCGGTCGGCCTGTACTTCCTCTTCCCGCACCATCCGACCGGACCGCTCGGCTTTCTCAACCTGGGCGGGCTGCTCCACAACTACATCTTCTTCCTCGCCGGCTTCCTGGTGAGCAAGTACGCCATCGCCGGCTGGATCGTGCGGCATCGCTCGGTGCAGCTGGCCAGCCTGGCGCTTTCCGTGTGTCTGGTGCTGTGGTTCAGGGAGCAGCCGGTCGCGGCGCTCATCGCGGCGTTCGCCGGCATGGTGCCCGTGACCCTGGTGATCGGCAGTCGCGCCGAGGAGGCCTTCGCGCGGCTGGGCGACATCTCCTTTCAGGTCTATCTGCTCAGCTGGTTCCCGCAGATCTTCGTCCGCGTGGTGGGCAAGAGCCTGCATCTGAGCATCTGGTGGATCGTGCCGGCGTCGATCGCCTCGGCGTTCGTGTTCAGCTTCTGCGTGGTGGCGTTGCGCGATCGGCTGCTGCCCAGACGACTGCAGCTCGTCCTGGGCTAGCAGAGCCGACGTACGCATCCACACGATCGACGGCGGGCGCGGCGCGTCATCCCGAGCGAGCGAAGCGAGTCGAGGGATCTGCACTTTGCAGTCAGGCATCGCTGCGCCGCGGTTTCACGCGGAGCATGCGGAGGATCGCGGAGGACGCGGAGGACCGCTCTCGGGGTCGAGCTCCACGCACAGGCTCACCCGTCATATCCATCCACGACTTCAAGATGTTTGATGGTCCGGTGGAGAGATCTCCCCGCCGAGGCGGGCCACCGACTCAGCGCGTCTCGCCGCGAACCCTTGCCGGGTTGCCCACCACGATCGCGCCGGCGGGCACGTCGCGCGTGACGACGCTCCCTGCCCCGATCACCGCATCGTCGCCGATGGTGACACCGGGCAGCACGATCGCGCCGCC
>DASVNI010000515.1:0-11626 GCA_036383935.1 Gemmatimonadaceae bacterium
CGATCCTGGATCGGTGGACGAGCCGCCGCACGCCGCAACGAGCACCGCGGCGGCGCTCGCGAGAATTCGAGTGATACGCATGGTCCGAGTCCTGAGGAAACCGAGGGGCGAGCGAGTGTCGGTCCGCTCACCTTCGCAGACGTGGCGAGGCGGCGTTTCATTCCTCGGGTGCTCGTTGGCCAGCAACGTGCGCTGGCGTCGCGGGCACACACTCACGGGACGCGCATGAACACGCCCCATCTCTTCACGCCGCTCCGCATCGGCGACCTCGAGCTGGCGAACCGCATCGTGATCGCGCCGATGTGCCAGTACTCGGCGGTGGACGGCTGCATGACCGACTGGCACGTGATCCATCTCGGTCATCTCGCGCTGTCGGGGGCCGCCCTGCTCACGATCGAGGCGACGGCCGTGCTCCCCGAGGGGCGCATCACCTACGCCGACGTCGGCCTCTGGTCGGACGAGACGGAGGGCGCGATCGCGCGGACGCTCGACAGCGTGCGGCGGTGGTCCGACATGCCGATCGCGATCCAGCTCGCGCACGCGGGGCGGAAGGCGTCGGGCGAGGTGCCGTGGAAGGGTGGACAGCAGCTCGCGCCCACGGCGCCGAACGGCTGGCAGACGGAGGCGCCATCGGCGATCCGCTTCGCGCCGGACAGCTTCGCGCCCGTGGCGCTCGATCGCGCGGGACTGCGCCGCGTGCGCGACGCATTCGCCGAGTCGGCGCAGCGCGTCGCGCGACTCGAGCTCGACGCGATCCAGCTACATGCGGCGCACGGATATCTGCTGCACGAGTTTCTCTCGCCGCTCTCCAATCAGCGCAGCGACGAGTATGGCGGAAGCCTGGAGAACCGCATGCGCTTTCCGCTCGAGGTGTTCGAGGCGGTGCGTGAGGTGTTTCCGCCGGAGCGCACGGTGAGCGTGCGCGTGTCGGGCACCGATTGGGCGGAGGGAGGCTGGGATATCGAGCAGACCGTGGCGTTCGCGCAGGCGCTCGAGGCGCTCGGCTGCGCGGTGATCCACGTGTCGAGCGGCGGGCTCACGCCGGCGCAGCAGATTCCCGTCGGTCCCGGCTATCAGGTGCCGCTCGCGCGTGAGGTGAAGCGCGCGACGTCGATGGCGGTGGTGGCCGTGGGGCTGATCACCGACGCGACGCAGGCGGAGGCCATTGTCGCGACGGGTGATGCAGACCTGATCGGGTTGGCGCGGGCCATTCTATATGACCCGCGCTGGCCGTGGCACGCGGCGGCGGAGCTAGGGGCGCGGGTCAAAGCGCCGCCGCAGTACCTCCGGTCGCAGCCGAGGCAGTACCGGGACTTGTTCGAGGTGGGGTGACGAGGTGGGCGTGCGAACGGCGCTCACGGATCCGGGAGAGCGCGCCTTCGGGTTCCACTCCGGCATGAAGTCGAAGGTCATCCCCCGGGTGATCAGCTGACGGCCCGAGCCATCGGTGTTCATCAGCCCGATCTGTCCTACTCTTATGTCGACGTATGCGATGGTCTTCCCGTCGGGTGACCAGGCGCCCGCCTGGATGGAGTCGGCGTAGGCCGTGATCTGACGATAGGAACTGCCGTCCGCGTTGACGGTCGCCAGCGCAAATTGGTCCGTGCCCTGAGCGATGTGGAGCAACATGCGGTCGCCCGACGGGGACCACTTCGCACCGAACGAGGGCGTGCTGCCCGAGAGTGGAACCGCGTTGGTGCCGTCGAGGGCAGCCGTCCATACGCGCTGCAACTCGCCCCCCGTGCCTGCGTCCAGTACCTCGAAGGCGATCCTGTTGCCGCCCGGTGCGACGGCGAAGTGCATCAGGAGCGTCTTGCACATCGGGGTGCATGGAGTCAGGAGCGAGTCGATCGTCGCGGATTGGATCGCTCGGAAGTCGCTGCCATCGAGCGCTGCGGTGCAGAGGTCGTACGACCGACCGAATTTGCTGCAGCCGAAGTACAACCGTGAGCCATCGGCGGACCAGGTCACGTCGAAGCCGTACGTCGTTGCATTGACGAGCGGATGCGCGTTCGCGCCATCGGCATCGGCGATCGCGATGTAGCCGCCCGAGCCGGTCTGCTCGTACGCGATGTGCGCTCCATCAGGCGACCACTGTGGCGAGAACTCGTTTCCCGTGCCGGAGGTGATGGCCTTCGGGTCCGTGCCGTCAGCGCGGACGGTATGCAGATGGAAGTGACCATTCTCGTACTGCGCGTAAAGCAGTCGCGTGCCGTCGGGTGACCAGGATTCGATGAGCTTGAGGTCAGGCCCGTTCGTGAGCGGGATCGTACGCCCGTCCTCGGTGAGATAGGCGATGTCGTACCGTGTGGTATCGATGGCCTTGAGGTACGCGAACCCGCCCAGGCACGTCACCCCGACGGTGACCGTATCGGTGGCGCCGGCTTTCGTCGTGTGCGTGATGCTGTCGGCCGACGTGCTGCAGTGCGGTGCGACGCCGGCGATGCGGACCGTGTGATCGCCGGGCGACAGCGAGTCATACGTGACCGCCGCCGTCGGGTCGTCCGCGACCGTGCGCGCCGGTGTGCCGTCCAGCGCTGCACTGAGGCCGTCGGCGTCGCGGCCGTTGCCCAGCGGCTGCACCATGACGACGAGCCGTCCGGATGTCGCCGTGTTGGAGGGCGGGTTCGTCACCGAGGGGGTGCTATCCCCGGCGGCGCCTCCGCAGGCCAGTTGGACGAGAGAGAGCGCGACGATCGCGAAGGCGGTCGCGCGGAGGCGGGTCGAGTTGAACATCGCTATGGCTGATCGTGTGGATGGCGAGTCCGACGTCGGGCCCGAACGAGCTCGTCTATTCTGCAATCGAGCGACTGCGGCGTGCAAGTAGAATTATTCCCGTCGTCATGAGAACGGCCCCGGAGCGCAGAGGCGTCCCGGGGCCGTTCACCCAACTCACCAACTCACTGACTCACCGCTCTCAGTCCTGGCCCTGGTGCTCGTGGTCGCCGCGGCCGTCGTGGTCGTCATCGCGGAAGATGCGGAACGAGCGGCGGATGTTGGCGGCGATGTAGGCGTTGTTCGGCTGATCCAGACCCACCGTCGTCGGGTCGATCGTCGTGCCGCTCTGCGTCTTGAACCAGCGCGACGGATCGACCGCCACAGTGACGGCGGCCGCCTTGGTGGTATCGGTGAGATCGAGCGGGGGACGGAAGGGGATGTAGATCTCCGCCCTCAGGTTGCTGATGAAGGTGAACGGCTTGCCGAGGTATGTCCCCTCGATGCGGACGCTCGTGCCGGCGAAGTCTGGGTTCGCCGCGATGAAATCAGCCGCGCCCCTCTGGCGGCTGTTCGCCGTGAGTGCGGTAATGCGGGCGTGCAGGTTCCGGTACTTGCCCGGCGGTACCGGGGCCGAGAGCTCGACCTTCGCGTCGGGCGTGATCGGCAGGTCGACGAGCATCGGCGCGAGCTTGATCTCGTGGCAGTCGTCGCGACGCTCCCCTTCGTCATTGTCGTCGGTGGTGTCGGCTCGCACGCAGGCGCTGTCGATGCGCGACAGCTCGATGTGTGACAGCACGAGTTGCACCTTCGTGAGCATGATGTCGCTGGCGGGCACGGTGGGCGTCGAATCACCGAGCATCCGCGACGCGCTCAGGCCTGACGTCGTGGGAGCGACGCGGAAGGCGACGCTGACCATCGACGAGGCCGACGGCCCGACCCCGTCGCTGCAGGCCGCGATCGCGACCATCGGGACGAGCACGAACACACGCGCAATGGCTGCGCGCGGGAAGAGCTGAGCCATTCGACTTCCTCCGCTGTGTGGAAACCTTCGAGTTGCAGAACGACGGGCGCGAAGATTCCGCGCGGACCGGACCCCGGCTGTGACCGGCAACACGCCGAGCGATGCCTTTTCCGATTCAGGTCGAGCGTGGCGCGCCGGTTGGTGACGTGTCGCACAACGTCGGCGTGGCATCTATCGCATCGGGACAGGGTGCGACATGATGAAGCCGTGCCGCTCGCCGATCGCTTCCGCTCGCACGACGTCCAGAACCAGCCGCCACCGCTGGTGCCGTACGACGCGTACGCCACCGACACGCCGCTGCGCGAAGCGTTGGCGCGCGAGGGTGGCGCGTGGGCCGAAGCGCAGGTCGCCGCCTACGGCCCGATCGCCGGCGGCGAAGCGATGGCGCTCGGCGTTTCGGCCAACGAGCATCGGCCGGAACTACACGCGTTCGACCGATACGGGCATCGCACGGACGACGTCGAGTTTCATCCGGCGTATCACCGGTTGATGGAGCTCGCGATCGACCACGGCGTGACCGGCTTCGCGTGGCGGAACGTGCGGCGCGAGGGTGCGCACGTCGCGCGGGCCGCGCTGATGTACCTGCACAATCAGGCCGATCAGGGGACGAGCTGTCCGCTGACGATGACGTATGCGTGCGTGCCGTCGCTCGAGCATCAACCCGATCTCTCGCGCGAGTGGACGCAGCGCATCATCGCGACGACATACGATGGTCGCTCCGTCCCCGCGAAGGCGAAGAAAGGCAACACGATCGGGATGGGGATGACGGAGAAGCAGGGCGGGTCGGACGTGCGCGCGAACACGACGCGCGCCACGCCGGTCGTCGTCGCCGGCGCAGGGCAGCTCTACGAGCTGGTGGGGCACAAGTGGTTCTTCTCCGCGCCGATGTGCGACGCGCATCTCGTGCTCGCGCAGGCCGACGAAGGACTGTCCTGCTTCCTGCTCCCGAGGTTCGCGCCGGATGGGACGCGCAACGCGGTGCGCATCCAGCGGCTCAAGGACAAGCTCGGCGACTGGAGCAATGCGAGCGCGGAGGTGGAATTCCAGGGTGCGCTCGCCTGGATGGTGGGCGATCCGGGCCACGGGCTTCAGACCATCCTGCAGATGGTGGCGCTGACACGGCAGGACTGCTGCATCGGGTCGGCGAGCATCATGCGCCAGGCGCTCGTGCGCGCCGTGCACCACGCGCGACATCGGCGCACCTTCGGCAAGCTACTCGTCGATCAGCCGTTGATGCGAAACGTGCTGGCCGATCTCGCTCTCGAGAGCGAGGCGGCGACGGCGCTCGCCTTCCGCGTCGCGCGCGCAGTGGATGCGAGCCCGCGCGACGCACGCGAGCGCGCGCTGGCGCGCATCATCACGGCGATCGGGAAGTACTGGGTGTGCAAGCGCTGCCCGCCCTTCGTCGCGGAGGCGCTGGAGTGTCTCGGCGGGAACGGCTACGTCGAGGACTTCGACGTGGCACGCCTGTTCCGGCAGTCGCCGCTCAACTCCATCTGGGAAGGTTCGGGGAACATCCAGTGTCTCGACGTGCTGCGCGCTCTGAATAAGCAGCGAGAGACGAGCGAGGCGCTGTTCGCGGAGCTCGACGCCGTGCGCGGTGGAAATCGCGCGCTCGACGGCGAGGTTGCGGCGCTGCGGAAGCTGGTGGCGGAAGACGACGGCGATGCCGAAGCGCGCTCGCGGCGGCTCGTCGAGCGGATGGGGATGGCGCTGCAGGGCGCCTGTCTCGTGCGTGCGGGCAACGTCGCGATCGCGGATGCGTTCTGTGAGAGCCGGATCGGGCGTGGGCACGGGGTGGCATTCGGGACGTTGCACGCCGGCGCGCCGATGGCGGTGTTGATCGACCGGGCGTGGGCGGGGTGACATAGTCGTGCTACATCGACTCGTCGAATTGCTCCCCTTCATCGGCTTCTTCATCGTCACGTTCCTTCTCGTCGCCGCGGCCGAGGAGGTGGGCTATCGATGGGCCAGCCGCAGGAAGGCGAAAGAAGACACGGAGAAGGAGCCGCCCGTCGGCGCCATGGTCGGGGCGACGCTCGCGCTGCTCGCGTTTCTGCTCACCTTCAACTTCGGGATCGCCGCTGACGCCTATCATGCGAGAAGGATCTCGCTCTCCGACGAGGTGAATTCGATCCGCCTCAGCTACATGCTGTGCGACGCCATTCCCGAGGCGACTCGTACGCACTGTCCGGAAGTGCGCGATGCGCTCCGCGCATACGTCGACCAGCGTCTGCGATGGGCCAATGGCCAACCAGATCCCAAGGGTGCCACGGCCAACGAGCTGATCGCCCGCCTCTCGAAGGCCGCCATGGCGGTGGGGGTGGAGAATCCCGGTTCGGTCGACGTCTTCCTCGGCTACGTGACCAGAGTGATCGCGCTCAACGAGGAGCGCACGGACGTGCAGGAACGGAGCCGCATCGCGAACGGCTTCTGGGTCATCCTGTTCGTGGTTGCGCTGCTCGCATTCACCGCCGTCGGCTATCACGGCGCCGTCGCGGGCACGAGCCGGAGTCCCGTGATGCTGGGAGTGGCTCTCGCGTTCTCCGCCGTCGTGATGGTGATCGGCGACCTGGATCGCCCTGGGGAAGGGTTCATCGACGTGAGCCAACAGCCGATGATCGATCTGCGTGATGCGCTGGCCAAGTCGCAACCGTGACAACGGAGTACATCGGCGTGCAACGCTACTATCGCGCAGCCATCTGGTTGCCTATCGCTCTCCCGCTGGTGTGCTGGCTCGTCGTGCGCGTGTTCGGCAATCCGGTGTGGGGCATACTCGAGATGGCGGTCGTGGCGCTGGTCCTCTCGCTCGTGTATGGCGGCATCCCGTACGCGGTCATTGCCGCGTGGGCGACGTGGCACACGCGCACCTTCGACGAGCGGGCGCTTCGCCGTTTCGCATGGCGGACTCCCCTCCTCATGCTGCTCGCATTCCTGCCCTACGCCTTCGTGTTTGCCGCACTCGACGGAGATGGATGGATAGGCGGGCTGGTCGTGTTCGGGATGGGCGCGCCATACATCCTGGTGCTCGGCTACGCGTACGTGGCGCTCGTGCTGGGCGTAGGGCTTCTTTTCAGCCGCCGCCGTGCACTCCTCACGGGCCTCACCACGTGATGCGCGTTTGAACGCTGGTGGGCAGACGTTCGTGCGTGGCCGAGGGCGCCGTCAGGATAACGGCTCTGATGGACGACGGGCCATCGTATTGACGCGATGCCCGGCCGCGTGCTTTATAAGGCGCTGTGCACCTCCTACTGGAGCGTACGCATGTCGACGCACACCTCCGCGACCGAGCCGACGACTTCCACGTACTCGCCCGATGTCGCGCCGCTGAACCCGGCCGCTGATTCGAAGCACGCCGGCCATCGGAAGCCGGATGTCGACCATCGATGGCAGCTGCGGCTGCTGCCGTTGATGAGCCGCATGATCGTCGGCCTCACGATCTTCTTCTTCGCGGCGAGCATGGCGCAGCTCTATTACCTCGACACGCGCATCGAACAGGTGCCGCAGCCCGATCTGGCGCGGCTCGGTATCGCACCCGACACCGCGCGCGCTGCGCAGCTGACGCCGGAGCTGCGCGTGCTCGCCAGTCTCGATGCCGCGCTGCTCGAGCGCCGCTACCATCAGGCGAACGTCTTCCTCATGGGCCGCCTCTGGACGAGCTATCTCGGCTTCGTCACCGGGATGATCCTCGCGCTGGTCGGCGCGGTGTTCATCCTTGGCAAGCTGCGCGAGGACCCTACCGAGGCTGCCGCGAAGGGGACGTTCGGGGAGGGAACGCTCCGCACGAGCTCACCGGGGATTGTGCTCGCCGCGCTCGGCGTGGTGCTGATGATCACGACGATCGTGACGAGTCATCCCATCCAGACAGCGGATTCGCCCGTGTACATCGGCGCGGCATCGGGCAAGCCCTCAGCGAATGAATCGCCGGCGGAGGGCGCCGCGAGCGCGAGTGCAGCCAGCAAACCTCGTCCGTAGCGTCGTATGTGCTCGGACTCCCTCGAGGAGGAGTACGGTGAGCTATCGTGATCTCGTGGGCGCTGTGTTGCTCGCATCGTCGCTCACGCTCGGGGCGCGGACGGCCCATTCGCAGCCGACGGCCACTGACGCGCTGCGCGTATATGGCACCGCCGCCTACGATCGCTTGCCGGCAAACGTGACGCTGCGCGACGCGCCGCTGTTCTCCGACGCGCTGCGCTACCTCTATGCCTACGAGCAGCGCACGCTGCGCGAAGGGGGCCGCGTACACGCCGGCGCTGAAAGGGCGCTCGACTGGCTGTCGGCGCGCATCGAGAACATGAAGACCGGCAAGGCCGACGAGTTCCGCAAAGACGACGATCTGCGTAGCCGCGGGCTGGAGATGTACGACAGGGCGAAGAAATCGGAGCAGGAGAACGAGGTCTGGGATGTGGAGGCCTACCTCTCTGCGTATTCCAATCTCTTCGCGTATGCGCAGATCGTGGCGGATCCTGGCGACAAGGTGCGGGCGGCCTCCAAGTGGCTGGCGGGTGCGCGTTCACGACTCGTCACGGCCGGTGTCGGCGCCGCTGACGCAGTTGGCCCCGATCCCGAAGGCTGGCTTCCCAGTGGAAGAAGACCCGGCACGGAGGCCGTACTCGTCCAGCGGCCTCCGAACACCGGCGCCCGTGCGGGAGCACGCGCGGCGGGCGCGGCAAGCGCGGCGACGTCGGAGGTGGTCGGCAGTGTTGCACCGCGTGACACGGTTCAAAAGTCCGCGCCCGACCCGACCGTTGCGGACCACCCGGTTCGCGCGAAGAGCGATCAGGCAGCGATCGACAGCATCGCGAAGCTCTTCCTGAAGGGCAACCTGCACGAGGCACGCGACCTCGCGCGCAGCATGCTCGACGCGAACCCGAGCGACGGTGACGCACACATGGCGCTCGCGATGATCTACGCGAAGGCATCGGGAGCACAAGCTACGCCGGAGGAGCGCGCCGTACTCTGGCTGGCGAGCAATCACCTCAACATCGCGATCAAGACGGGCGCGATCGGCTACAAGCTCGGTCAGACGATGATGCACGATCTCCAGTCGCGGATTCCGACCGCCGACGATCTGAAGGCACGTGGATGGATCGCCGGCCAGCGAATCCGCGTCAGCTTCACGCCGTACGAGTGGATCGATGAGGAGACGACGATCTGGCCGCGAAAGGAGTGATGCCGTTTGTGAGCGCGCGCAGATAGCGCGGCGCCGTCGGATAGCCAGCAACCTCGCGCCACGACACACCACCGTCACGCGAACGGTGCAGGCCACGCTCATCCGCGGCCCACAGCTCTCCGGCCCGCGCACCGGGAATGAGCAACGGCGCAATGGTGCTTGGCCTTTCCGGCCAGCCTTCACGAACGCGCTCCCAGCCGCCCTGTGCGACGCGCCGATACAGCCGGCCATCCGAGACGCCCGCGGCGTACGCGCTGCGCGGGCCCGATGACGCGGATACGATCACGACATCGGACTGGCCCGGATCGATCGCCACGCTGCGCAGATAGCCGACGTCGAGACCCGAACGAGGTCTGCGCCAGGTCGCGCCGCCATCGTCGCTCTCGTAGTAGCCGTCGCCGGCGGCGACGCGCAGCGAATCGGGCAGGTCGGGATGGATCGCCAGCTCGTGGGTGTCGTACGGCCCGCCTGGCACCTTGTCATGCCAGCGGCGTCCGCCGTCCGCCGTGGACACGAGCGCACCGGCCTCGATCGCGACCCAGAGCCGCCCCGCTTGCTGCGGATGACACGCGATCCAGCGCACGTGGTGTGTGTCAGGCTTCGGTGGAAATGCCCACGTCGGCGACGAAGGCAGCACGTCCAGCCGGCTCGTCTGCTCCCACCTCTCACCGCCATCCGCCGAGCGCCACACGACACTCGGTTCAGTGCCAACCCAGACGACCTCTGCCTCCGCCGGACTCGCTGTGATGGACATGATGGACTGTCCCTCGAGTCCGCAGGGACGCCACGAGCTTCCCGCGTCGTCGGTTCGGAACACGCCGCCGCGCTGCGTGCCGCACCAGGCGCGTCCGGGCGTTCGCGGGTCCGCGGTGAGGCAGGTCGGGCGGTCACTCATGCCGCGGGCGGCTGCAACGATGCCGCGCTCGACATCGGCCGACAGGACAGCGCTCTCCGTGGCAATCAGAATGACGGACATCGCTCCTCACTCTCCTCGCTCGCTCGGTATTCGCCCACCGTCGTAGCGGGCACGACCGCCGCTCGGCGGCGTCAGTTGTCCGCCTCGTCGTGTCGCAACAAATGGCAATCCCAACGGTAGAACCGTTGTCGTCATGGATCAGGCTGTCGTCTTGGATCGCGCAGGAGCAATGGGTCGCTGGAAGTCGAAAAGTTGGTGGCAGCGAGTCGCGCTGCTGGTTGGTGGAGTCGTCATCGCGCTCGGAATCCTCACCGCATATCTCCTGCGCGACCCGATGCCTCGGTTCGCCGAGCGCCGGTCGTCGCTGGCCGAGGTGAAGACGTCGGCCTCGACAATGGAGAACGGGTACGTCTACACGCCGGCGCGACTCGTCGCGAAAAGTGGGCTCGCGGTGGATCTCGTCGTCCGTCGCGCCGTCGAGGACAGTGGACGCACGCTTCCGCTCGCAGTCATTCTCGGCGGACACCTCACCGGTAAAGAGGCCGCGCGTATGCTCGGCGACACGCGCGGTGTCCTCGTCGCGGCGGTGTCGTATCCATTCAGCGGAGACGTGCGGCCGGGCGCGGCGACCTTTCTCCGCGAGATCCCGAAGATTCGCGGCGCGTTTCTCGATACGCCCCCCGCGCTGATGCTCACGCTCGACTACCTGTTGCGACTCCCGCGCGTCGATACCACTCGGGTCGAAGGGATCGGTGTGAGCCTGGGCGCGCCGTTCGCCGTCGTGGCCGGCGCGCTCGATTCGCGCTTCACGCGCGTCTGGGCGATTCACGGCTCGGGCGGCTCGTACGCGCCCCTCGAGATGAACATGCGCCGGACGATTCATTTCGCGCCCGCGCGCATGGCGGCGGCAGCGATCGCGGACGTCATCATCGCCGGACCGCGTCTCGATCCGTCGCGGTGGGTCGGCCGCATCGCGCCGAGGACGTTCGTGATGGTGAACGCCACGGAGGACGAGCGGATGCCGCGCGCGCAGGTGGAGGAGCTATTTCAGAACGCGCGCGAGCCGAAGGTGCAGATCCCGATGTCGGGCGGGCACGTGCACGGAGACAGCGCGACGATCACGCGGCTGGTGCACATCGTCATGAGCCGCGTGCGAGAGGGAGCACCGGTCGCCGCGCGCGAATCGAGCCGCGGGGCGCCTGCGCCCAAAGTCCAAGAGGCTCGCCCCACTCGAGGCTGATACTTCAGCGCAGTACTTGCCCTTCCATGAGGTATGAGGTGGAGAGCAGGTATGCTGTCGAAGCGTCGCAAGTTGATCGGCGTGCTGGTATTGGCGGCGTGGATCGGGTCCGGCGTCGCCTGGTTGTCGACGGGGCCATCGCATGATGGGCCAATCAGGCTCGAGGTGAGCCTCTCGGAGCGCGAGCTGCGCGTCGTCGAAGGCGACTCGACCGTCGCCACATACGGGGTCGCCGTCGGGCGTCCGTCGTATCCGACCCCGACCGGCACCTTCGAGACCGGCGACATCGTATGGAATCCGAGCTGGACGCCACCGCCGAGCGGCTGGGCGGCGAACAAGTCGTATCAGCCACCGGGCGCCGCGGCGAATCCCATGCAGGCCGTGAAGATCTACTTCCGGGCGCCGGACCTCTACATTCACGGCACCAATGATCCGGGGTCGATCGGCGAGGCCGCATCGCACGGCTGCATTCGCATGACGCCCGAGGATGCGAGCGAGCTCGCGCATCGCATCGAAGACGCCGGTGGGCATGTGCCGCTGACCATCAGCCCCTGAGCG
>DASVNI010000516.1:0-4646 GCA_036383935.1 Gemmatimonadaceae bacterium
CTGATGAAGCCGAGCGGGCGTGCGAAGGACACGGCGCAACACCGCGCACCGCCCGAGCTGTCGGAGATCACCCTGCGCCACTCGCGGATGCTCTACCGGCGTCCGTGGAGCCCGGACACGACGCTGACGGCGGATCGCCGCGACTCGGCGATCGCCCGCGCGCTCGCCGGGACGTCGCGCGCGCGTGTGGAGCGCGTGCCGGGTGGGTTCCAGCGCATCGTCGATTACCACGACATCGACGCGCGGCTGCCGGCGGTGCGTCTGGCGCACGACGGTCAGCCGACCGCCGTGGAGATCGCGTCACTCTCGATGTTGGGCGAGCCGTATCGACCACCGGCGGTGGACGTGCGCTCGCTCGTCGGGACGCTCTATGCCTCGAAGGATTCACTGTGGTGGCGCGGCGCGCGGATGGCGCTGCCGGGCTCCCGCGTCGTCGGCGACGGCACGATCAAGTTCCGGCACATGGGCTTCTCCCTCGAGCTCGCCGCCTCGCCGCTGTCGTTCGCCGACGTGAAGTGGCTCAATCTGCGGGCGCCGGATTCCGGCGGAGGGAGGCTGCGCTACGCGATGCGCATCCGCAACGACTCGACGAGCATCTTCGTCACCGAGGCAGACCTGCACTATCGCGATGCATCGGTCGTGGGAAACGTGTCGGTCTCGCGCATCCATGCAAAGGGCGAGGACAGTCGACTGCACGTCGACAGCGCGGATCTCACCCTCACGCGACTGAGCACGGCGATCGTGCGCGAGCTGAGGCCGGATCTGAAGCTGCGCCGCAGCGGCACGCTGAACGGTCATGTCGTCGTGAACGGCCCGCCGCCCGATCTTCGCCTCGACGCCGACGTGACCTTCGACGACGCGACGGCGGGCCGCAGCCACCTCATCGCGCGCGGTGGCCTCCGCATGGAACGCGCACCGACGGTGCGCGACCTCGCGGTGCAGCTCCGGCCGCTGCAACTGGCGACGGTCTCCGGCGCCGGGGTGCAGCTCCCCGTCGGCGGCGTGCTCGAGGGGGACGCCACGGTGAGTGGGGGGATGTCGGCGGGGTGGCGTGTGCGAGGCGATGTGATGCACGTGGATCGCGGCGCGCGCTCGCACGTGATCGGCAGTGGCAGCTATGCGGCAGGCACGCGTCGGCTCGCGGCGGACGTGCGCCTCGCGCCACTCTCGCTCGCGACGGTGGACCGGGTCGTCCCCTCCGCGCGGCTGCGCGGTGACGTCACCGGCCACGTTCGCGCCGAGGGCACAGCGCGCGACCTGCGGGTCATCGGCTCGCTGCAATCGACGTCGGGAGGCGGCACGATCGACGCCAACGGGAGCGTCGCACTACGAGGCCGGCGCACCCGCTACGATTTCGTCGCCGTCACCGACCGGTTCGACGCGAGCGCGCTCACGACGCGCGCGCCGAGCAGCAGCCTCACCGGCACGATCGCGGCGCGCGGCGTCGGCCTCACGCCGGCGACGGCGAGCGTGATCGCGCGGATCGACCTCACGGATTCGCGATGGGACACGTTGCGCGTCGATCGTCTACGCACGCGGCTCGCCGTGGCGGATGGCCTCGCGCGACTGGATACGCTCTCCCTGCTCGCACGCGGCGCGCACGCCGAGGCGGCGGGCGCGTTCGGGTTGGACGCGCGACACTCCGGAACGCTGCGGTTTACCGCGACGGTCGATTCGCTCGGCGTCCTGCGGCCATGGCTCGGCACCTCCGACACGAGCGTCGTGTCGGCGCCGATGGCTGAGCAGCGCGCACGGCTGGCGGCGGCGCGCAAGGACTCCGTGCGGCGCGCCGATGCGGTGCGCATCGAGCGGCTGGCGCTCGGCCTTCCCGAAGGAGTGGCGCTCGCGCTCGACACGCTGCCACCGCTGCGGCGCGACTCGCTCGCCGGTTCGCTGCGCGTGTCGGGAACGCTGACCGGCAACGTGAAACGGGCGGGCGTAGATGCGCGCGTGACCGGCCGCGATCTCGTGGCGCGCGGGAGCGCCGTGCGTACGCTCCGCGCAACGGTGACGACGACAGACGTACGCGGCACCGACGCTCCCGTGCGCTTCACACTCCGCGCCGACACCGTTCACCTGTCGGGACGCTCGTTCGAACGGGTAGAGAGCGAGGGAGTGGGCACGTGGCGGGGGAGACGCGTCGCGGCCGGCGTGCGCGTGCGGCAGGACTCGTTCGTCTCGTACGCCGTGCGCGGCTCGTACGCACAGCCGATGAGCGGCGTGCGCGTCGTGCAGCTCGACTCGCTGCGCGCCATTTTCGACACGCTCGTATGGCGACTCGTGAACCCGGCGTCGCTTACGCTCGACCACGGTGGCGTGGCGGTGAAGTCGATCGAGCTTCGCAGCTCGAGCGGGGGCCGCATGTGGGCTTCGGCCCAGGTGCCCGAGAAGGGCCCGATCTTCCTCAACGTGGAAGCTGACGGCGTGCGCATCGCCACGCTGCTGCAGACGTTGCAGCGCGAGATGGACGCCGACGGCGTCGTGTCCGCGAGCGCGCTCGTGCAGGGGACGCGTGCGTCGCCCACGATCGGCGGACGCGCCGATCTTCGCTCGGCGCGCTTCGAGGGGCGGCGTGCCCCCGACGTGGACGTGACGCTCGGCTATCGCGATCGGCTCGCGTCGCTGCGCGCTCTGGCGCGCGACAGCATGGGACGTCAGGTGCTCACCGGGCGGGCTGCATGGCCGCTCGATCTCGCCATCGGCAGCGTGAGCGGATCGCGCCGGCTCGCGGGCCCGCTCACGGGCGAGGTCGTGCTCGACAGCTTCTCCCTCGCGTCGCTGCCGCTGTCGTCTCGCAAGTTCACGGGTGTGAACGGAAAGGTCGGCGCCGAGGTGCGCCTGGGCGGCACGTGGCAGGCGCCGAAGTACACCGGCCGAGCCGGGCTGCGCGACGGCGCGCTCACGCTCGCGGAGATCGGCATGAGCGTGAACGACGGAACGGCCGATCTCTCGCTCGTCGGCGACACGCTGCGACTGGACTCGCTCGTCGCGCGAGCACGCGGGCCGATACGCGCGAGCGGGACGGTCGATCTCGGCAATCTGTCGCATCCGTTCGTGCGCATGTCGGCCTCGGGCGAGAACGTGCGTGTGATGAATCAGCGGCGCGGTCTCGTGGATGCCGACTTCGACGTCACGGCCATCGGCCCGCTGGACGCGCTGCGCGTGACCGGGCGCGGCGAGATGCTCGGCGGCTATCTCGCGCTCAAGCAGTTCCGAAAGGATCTGCTGCGCGTGAAGTCGCCGGGCGATCTGTCGTTCTTCACCGTGTTCGATACCACGGCCCCCCCGGGTGACAGTGCTCGTGTCGCACTCGCGCGGCGTGTGCCGAGAAGGGTCGCGATGATCGCCGATCTCACGATGGTGATCGACCGGGGGAACTATTACCGGAACCGGCCCGATGCGAACACCGAGTTCTTCACCGGCGACGGCGAGGCGGTGGTCGCGCACATCGACCAGCGGAGCGACGACCAGTGGGCCGTCGGGTTCGTGCGGATCCCTGGCGGTGTCGCGTTCTTTCGCACGCAGCCGTTCGTGCCCGCACGCGGCAGCCTGACGTTCGGCCCGCACACGGACGCGGTGGGCATCGTCCAGGAGATCGGCGAGCGCATGCTGTGGGAGGCGGGCCGCGGGTGGTTCCCGTTGCAGATGGTCACGGGCGGCACGTCGAAGGCGCCTGCCGTAGGGTTGGAGAGCGGAACGCTCTTCCCGATCCGCGGGCGTGAGCTGAATGGGTACCTCACGCAGGGCCGCACCTCGACGTCGCTGCTGCAACACGCGACCACGACGCTGGCGGGGAGCGAGTCGTGGAGCGGACAGTTGAGCGGTCTGACGGGCGCGCTGGCGCGCCGGCAGCAGGGCGCGACGGCGCTCGGCGTCGTGCTGCACGACATCGGAACGGGAACGACGAAGGAGTACGGCCTCGACGCGTTCAGCGTCTCGCCGGCCGACGTGCCGCCGGAGCTCGTGTACGGGAAGACGGGTGGCGTGCGCGGCGCGCTCGTCGAAGGCGGCCGCTACATGACGACGGATCGGTACATGGCCGGCCAGATCCACCTCACGACCGGGATCCCGGGTTTCCGCATCGCGCGGCGCTTCGGCACGACGTACCGGATCGATCTCGGTCTCGAGCCGCGATTTCTCTTCCGCGCACCGGAGGAGCTCGGGATCACGCACCCGACGCTGCGCACGGGAGTGTTCGGTGCGTTTTTGACGAGGAGCTGGGACTTTTGAGGGGATGCGGGGATGCGAGAATGGGGAACTACGAACGGCCTCGGGAACGCGTCTGCTTCCCGAGGCCGTTCCGCATCGCCGCATCCCCTCATCCCGCATCCCCGCCAGTCTTCAATGCGACACGGCACCCGGGCGGCATGATGCCGTCCCAAGGTGCCGTGTCATCCAGTACCAGTCCGTCGGCTGCGACCCCGTCGAGGACCCTCGTCCAATCTGGTGCTGGATCTCGTGCTACGCTGTCAGACGACAGCGCGACTTACTTACAGGTCGGCTCGCCGTCGCCGGCCGTCGTCACGAGCGGGTTCGTCGTGTTGACGCCGATACCGCAGCTGAAGTTCACGAGCTGGCTGTGCGTGTTCGTCGCCAGCCACGCGCCCGGGTAGACCTGCACCTGCGGCATGCCCACGCCCGACGAC
>DASVNI010000517.1:0-6733 GCA_036383935.1 Gemmatimonadaceae bacterium
AGCCTCAACCCGCCTTTGCAAGCTGGCTCTCGGGCTCGACAGACTATGTCACGCCCGCGCACCAAGGAGGTATCCCAATGCAATTTATCGGGAAAGCTGTGCGGGCCGAGCCTGTATCTCGTACGCGACTTGGCGCGCCCTCATCACGTGCGTGATCGTTGGTCTACACCACCGCCGCCAACCCGAACACCAGCAGCAGCGCGACGACCGAGATCAGCGTCTCGCACACCGTCCACGTCTTGAGCGTCTGCGGCACGCTGAGCTTGAAGTACTCCTTCACCAGCCAGAAGCCGCCGTCGTTGACGTGCGACAGGATCAGCGAGCCCGCCCCCGTCGCCAGCACCATCAGCTCCGGCGACACGCCCCCCGAGCGCGCGACGATCGGCGCGACGATCCCGCACGCCGTCGTCATCCCCACCGTGGCCGAGCCGGTCGCGACGCGGATCAGCGCCGCAACGAGCCAGCCGAGGAACAGGGGCGACACGTGCGCCCGCATCGCCAGGTCCACCACCGCGCCGGAGACGCCACTGTCCATCAGGATGCGGCCGAACCCGCCCCCCGCGCCGACGACGAGCGTCACCAGCGCGATCGGCGCCACGCTCTCGCTCGTGAAATCGAGGATCGCCCTGCGGTCGAAGCCGCGCGCCGAACCCAACGTGTAGAAGCTGACGAGCAGCGCGATCAGCAGCGCGACGACCGAGTTGCCGGCGAATCGCACCAGATCGTTCGCCATCGAGCCTTTCGGCGTGAACACGTCCGCCCAACCGCCGAGCAGCATCAGGGCGACGGGAAGCAGGATGGTGAACAGCGTGATGCCGAAGCCGGGCAGATCGCGCGGCTTCCCCTGCTCCACCATCTCCTCCATGAGCGGGTTGTTCGGATCGGGAACGATGTAGCGCGACACGAGCTTGCCGAACACCGGTCCCGCCAGCGCCGCGGTCGGGAGGCCGACGATCAACGCATACGCGATCGTCTTTCCAATGTCGGCGTTGTACGCCGACACGGCGATCAGCGCCGCCGGATGCGGCGGCACGAGCCCGTGCACGACGCTCAGCCCCGCGGCCATCGGGATCCCGACGAACACCATGTTCGTCCCCGTCCGCTTGGCGACGGTGAAGGCGATCGGCACGAGCAGCACGAAGCCGACCTCGAAGAACACGGGGATGCCGACGATGAACGCGACGGTCGCCATCGCCCAGTGCACACGCTTCTCACCGAACGCGCGGATCAGCGTATGCGCGATCTGCTCGGCGCCCCCCGACTCGGCCATCATCTTGCCGAGCATCGTCCCCAGCGCGACGACGAGCGCGATGTGGCCGAGCGTGTTCCCGACCCCGGTCTCGAACGACTTCACGACCCCCGAGATCGGCATCCCGACCACGATGCCAAGCACGAGCGAGACGACGACGAGCGTGACGAAGGGGTTGAGCTTGTATCGCGCGATCAGAACGACGAGCGCGACGACGGCGACGGCGGCTTCGAGGAGGAGGAGTGGGCCCTGGACCGTCGCGGTGGGAAGTGCGGATTGCAGGAGCATCAGAAGTACGTCTGCACCACGTCGATCGTGCGCCAGCTCTCGTCGAGCACGAGGATCTGGCGCCACTTGTCGAAGGTGAGGCACGGGTGCGAGATGTCGAACCCGATCATGTCGCCGACGCGGATGTCGTCATCCTCCTCGATGCGCATGAACGCGTGCTGGTCCATCAGCCGCGTGACTTCCCAGTGCGACGGCGCCGCCCGCGGCTCGCGCGACGCGGTGCCGGGTCGGAAGTGCAGCGCGGGCACGGGCAGCCCGGCGTCGAACGCGGCGTCGCGCTTGCCGAGGGCGACGATCGCGAGCCCGGGCTCGGGGACGCTCTGCACGTACGCCCAGAGCTGCAGCGCGGGGAGCAGTCCTGCGCCCATGTGCGCAGCCACGCTATTTCGCTTCTGGATCTGCTCCTGTGCTTTCCTGTAGATGCCGACGTCGTGCGTGAGGTAGCAGCCCGGCCGCAGCACCACCTCCGCGTCCACGCCGAGCCTGTCGGGCGCGAACTCCTCCGCCACGACGTCGTACCACGCCGAGCCCGCACCGGTGAGGATCGGTCGGTCCCGATCGAAGCAGTCGTCCTCCTCGAGGCGCTTCAGCGTCTCCACGGCGCGGCGGAGGAAGTCGCGGATCTCCTCCTCCCCGGACAGCACCCCCTCGTACACCTCGATGCCGGCCAGGGAGAGCGCGGTGGGCCACTGGTCGATCGCGTCGAGGACCTCCTGCTCCTGCGCGTGATCGCGGATGCCGGTGCGCCCACCCATCGGGCCGAGCTCGAGGAGGACATTCAGAGTCTGCTTGGTATCGAAGAAGAATTCGCCGAGCTGGTAGGCGTTCGACGCCGAGTCCACGAGGACGTACAGCTCGAAGTCGGGCACGTGCAGCAGGAGCGACAGGATGCGGAGGTTCGCCTTTCCGACGACCTGGTTCGCGATGAGCACGCGCGGGATGCCATGCCGGCAGGCGACGAACGCCTGATGCGCGTTGGCGACGGTGATCCCCCACGCGCCGGCGTCCATCTGCCGCCCGAACAGCTTCGGCGCCATCGTCGTCTTGCCGTGCGGCGCGAGCTGCACGCCGTACTGCTTCATGAACTTCCGCATCCACGCGACGTTGTGCGCGAGCTTGTCCTCGTAGAGCACCGCGGCCGGCAGCGCGATCTCCTCGTCGAGGAGGCTCCAGCCGACGCCGATCGTCTCCTCGGGCTCGAGAGGCGATGCGATCGGGCCGATCCCCTTGTTCAGCGCGCTCACCACGAGCGGAACGGAGTCGTCGGAGTCTATTGGCATAGAGCGTATCGTGAGGGATAGACTCGTGAAGTTGGCGACTGATCGGGCCCGCCGATAGCTTGGCCGCGATGCAGACCTGCGAGACGCTCATCCGCGGCGCGCGCGTGCTGGACGGCAGCGGCGGCGCACCGTTCGACGCGGACGTCGCGATTGCCGACGGGCGGATCGCCTTCGTCGGCACCGACGGCGCGCCGCGCGCCGATGCGGTGGTCGACGCCACCGGGCTCACGCTCGCGCCCGGCTTCATCGACGTCCACACGCACGACGACACCAACGTCGTCCGCGCGCCCGAGATGTGGCCGAAGCTCTCGCAGGGGGTGACGACGGTCCTCGTCGGCAACTGCGGGATCAGCGCCGCCCCTGCCCGACTGCGCGGCACGCTCCCCGATCCGATGAACCTCCTCGGCGGGCCCGACTCGTTCACCTATCCCAGCTTCGCCAGCTACGTGGAGGCGGTGAACCGCGCACGGCCGGCGGTGAACGTCGCCGCGCTCGTGGGGCACACGACGCTGCGCAACAACCAGATGGATCGGCTCGACCGCGCCGCGACCTCCGCCGAGCTCGACGCGATGCGCGCCGAGCTGCGCGAAGCATTGGCGTGCGGTGCCATAGGACTCAGCTCCGGGCTGCAGTACGCGAGCGCTTTCTCGGCGCCGACCGAGGAGGTCATGGCGCTCGCCGAGCCCCTCGCCGATGCTGGCGGACTGTACGCGACGCACATGCGCACCGAGTTCGCCGGCATCCTCGACGCGATGGACGAGGCGTTCCGCATCGGACGCCACGCGCGCGTTCCGGTGGCCGTGTCGCACCTCAAGTGTGCCGGCCGCGAGAACTGGGGACGGAGCGGCGAGGTGCTCGACGCGCTCGAAGACGCGGGGCGCACGCACCCCGTGGGGTGCGACGCGTATCCCTACACCGCCGGCTCCTCCACGCTCGACCTGAAGCAGGTGACGGACGCGATCGAGATCACGATCACCTGGTCCGAGCCGCATCCTGCAGTCGGTGGGCGCTCATTGAAGGAGATCGCGCGCGAGTGGGGGATGTCGCTGATGGACGCGGCGCGCCGGCTGCAGCCCGCCGGCGCGATCTATCACTCCATGTCGGAGGACGACGTGCGACGCATCCTCCGTCATCCCGCCACCGTGATCGGCTCCGACGGCCTGCCCAACGACCCGAAGCCGCACCCACGGCTCTGGGGCGCCTTTCCGCGCGTGCTCGGCCGCTACGCGCGCGACGAACGGCTTTTCCCCCTCGCCGAGGCGGTGCACAAGATGACCGGCCTCCCCGCGCGGAAGTTCGGGCTCGGCGACCGCGGCGTCGTGCGTGAAGGGTTCGCGGCGGATCTCGTCCTGTTCGACGCCGCGACCGTGCGCGACGTCGCCACCTTCACCGATCCGCAGCGTCCCGCCGCCGGGATCCATGCGGTGTGGGTGAACGGCGTGCTGTCGTCGCGCGATCAGGCGCCGACGGGCGCGCGCGGCGGGCAGTTCGTGTCGCGCGGCCCGATCGACCTGGAGGCGTATCGATTGTAGCTACGGCGCGGGAGCGTTCTTCACGGGACGCAGCAGCAGATCCCGGAAGTCGTAGCTGAAGTCCACGTCGTCCGACGCCGGCGCCATCTTCAGCTGGTCGATCGAGCCGTCGGGGTTGAGCGCGAACGTCGCGAACGCGTCGGCGCGCAGCTCGCGGTCACGCCAGCGCACGAGGAAGGTGTCGTGCTGCCAGTGGCTCATGTCGCCGACGAGCTTGGGCGTGTGTCCGAATCGCATCACGAGCCCGGCGCCCTCCTTCGTGATGTCGACGTCGCCGTACCACGCATCCTGATACCGGCCGGCATACTTGGCGAGTGCCAGCGATGGACGCGACGTCGAGTCTCTCGAGGCAGAAGCGCGCCGAGTGGCGCGGGCGAGCCGCGCATTCGCGGTGTCGCGGCGAGCCGCGTTGTAGGCGAGATAATCCGGCGGCGTCACGCCGAGGAGCGCGTCGATCGCGTGGTACGTGATCGCGTCGAAGGCGTAGCCGGATTCCTGGTTGGTGAGCACGGCAACGCCCAACCGCTTCCCGGGGATCATCGTCACGAGCGACACATAGCCGGGGAGTCCTCCGGAATGCTGGAGCCGCAGGTGGCCGCGATAGTCCGAGACGACGAGGCCGAGTGCATAGCCATTGATGTTCGGCCGGAGGTGCTCGAAGCCGGGGCGGGCCGGCCCTCCGGGGCGCAGTGGCGTGACGATGGACCAGAGCTCGCGCGTGCTCGCGGGGGAGAAGAGACGTCGCTCGGGAGCGCCCGCGGTGGCGGTGGCGATGCGGCCGGAATCCATCTGGACGATCATCCAGCGCGCCATGTCGGTCGCCGTGGAGTTCACGCCGCCGGCCGGATTGGTGTTGTCGCTCGTCATCGGCGCGATCGCCCGCACGACGCCGTTCATCTCCGCATGCGTGGTGGCGACGTTGCCACCACCCGCTGCGTCGGCGTGCCGCACGGTGCTCGACGTCATTCCCACCGGGACGAGGATGCGCGTGCGCACGAACTCCTCCCAGCTCATCCCCGAGAGCTTCTCGATGAGCTGGCCGGCGACGAGGTAGAGGACGTTGTCGTACGCGTACGCGCTGCGGAACGACGTCGCGGGCTTGATGAACCGAAGGCGCCGCGCGATCTCGGCGCGATCGTAGGTCGAGGTGGGCCACCAGAGCAGGTCCCCCGCGCCGAGTCCGAGCCCACTGCGATGGACGAGGAGGTCGCGGACGGTGAGCTCGCGCGTGACGTACGGGTCGTACATGGCGAAGTCCGGCAGATAACGGATCACCGGATCGTCCCACTCGAGCTTTCCCTGCTCGACGAGCAACGCGAGCGCGGTGGCGGTGAACAGCTTGGTGTTCGACGCGATGCCGAAGCGCGTGTCGGCGTCGACGCGTTCGGAGTGGCCGAGCTGTCTGACGCCGTAGCCCCTCGCGAGCACGATGCGTCCGTCCTTCACGATCGCGACCGCGGCGCCGGGCACGTCGAACGTCTTCAGCACCCGCTCGACGTACGCGTCGAAGCCGGCGAGCGGCTCGGCTGCGCCCTGTGCGGTGAGCGAGGAGACGTCGCCGAATGCAACCGCGAGGGACAACAGGGCAGCGCGCCAGATCATCGGATGGTTTGGAGTTGAAGTGGTCGGGCGGGAGAAGCTAGTCGATCAGGCGGCCCACTCGACAGCGGCGCGCGGGCATTGGAGATTCGGGGATGACCGACATCGTTCGATATGGCGTAAGCGGCGGCACCGGCACTGGCGGACAACACCTCCCCTTCGCGCGAGCCGCCGGCGCCGATGGCTGGTTGTTTGTCTCCGGCCAGGTGCCAATGGTTGACGGCGAGATCGTCTCGGGTGGCATCATCCCCCAGGCGCACCAGGCGATCCGCAACCTGATCGCGATCCTGCAGGAAGCCGGCTATGGCCCGGAGCACGTCGTGCGCTGCGGCGTGTGGCTCGACGACCCGCGCGACTTCCAGTCGTTCAACAAGGTGTTCCGCGAGTACTTCGGCGCGAACCCGCCGGCGCGGGCCTGCGTCGTCTCCAGCATGGTCGTCGACTGCAAGGTCGAGGTCGATTGCGTCGCCTATAAGAAGCCCGTCTAAATGCACAGCGGCGGCCTGCTGTTTGCCGAGGCGATCATTGCGATCGCCGCGCTGATTCTGCTGATCGTGCGGGTTCGGCTCAGCCCGTTTATCGCGCTGGTGCTGGTCTCGCTGGCTTTGGCGCTGGCCGCCGGAATTCCCCCCACCGGCATCGTGAAAATCTTCGAGGCCGGTGTGGGCGGCGCCCTCGGGCATATCGCGCTGGTGGTGGGCCTCGGCACGATTCTGGGCAAGATGATGGTCGAATCCGGGGGTGCGGAACGCATCGCCGATACGATCATCGGCTTTTTCGGGCCG
>DASVNI010000518.1:0-2060 GCA_036383935.1 Gemmatimonadaceae bacterium
GCGCATCCCCGCGGGTCCGGCGTCCACCTTCCGTGTCGTCGCCTGGCGTGGCCGCGCCGCGGATCGCGGTGTGGTCGACACGATGCTCGAGCAGCCCGCGACGATGCCGGCGTTCGAGCGCGGCGGTCCGTCGCACTGGCCCGATACGCTCATGCTCACTCACGGCGGCCGGGCGCCCATGGACGGTACAGTTTACCGTCGGGGCGACGTCTCTCCCGACACCGCCGACTACGTCGTCGATCGGGTCACCCTGCCGTTGAACAATCCGTGGAGGCGAAATGTGCGCGTCTCCGACGTCGACTTCTTCTCCGACGGCCGCGCCGCCGTCGTGACCTTCGACGGCGACGTCTGGATCCTGTCTGGCCTCGACCGCAATCTCGCGCTGGTGAAGTGGAAGCGCTTCGCTTCGGGGCTCTACGAGCCGCTCAACCTGAAGATCGTGCGCGACACGATCTACGTGCTCGATCGCGAGGGGATCGTTCGCCTCGTCGACGTGAACGGCGACGGCGAGGCCGACTCGTACGAGAACTTCAGCAACGTGCTCGTCCAGTCGGGCGAATCGCGCGAGTATCCGCTCGGTCTCGCGGCCAAGCCCGGCGGCGGCTTCTACGTCTCGATCGGCGGCGCGCTGGACAACGGGCCCAAGACGTCGCCGCAGATCGCGCCGGGCTTCCGCGCCGGCTCCATCCACAGCGGCTCCGTCCTGGAGATCTCGGCCGACGGACGCACCATCAGCCCCATCGCGACTGGTCTGCGCGAGCCGAACATCGGCGGCCATCCGCGCACGGGCGTGCTCGCGTCGTCGGATCAGCAGGGGAACTTCGTGCCGGCGACGCCCGTGTACCTGATCCGGAAGGGCGGCTACTACAACGTGACGCCGACGGCGCACGGCGCCGACACGACCAGGGGGCTACCGCCGCTCGTGTGGATCCCGCACGAGGTGGACGCCTCGGGCGCGGGCGAAGTGTGGGTGACGGACAAGCGGCTCGGCCTGGGCGACGACGCGCTCGTCCATCTCTCCTACGCGCGCCCCGGCCCATTCCGGGTGTACGTGGACAGCACCCGGAGCGCCGTGCAGGGCGCCACCGTCGCGCTGCCCGGCACGTACGCCACGCCGACGCTGAAGGGTCGCATGCATCCACGCGACGGCACCCTGTATCTCGCGGGATTCCAGATCTGGCAGTCGAACGCGAAGGACGTCTCGAGCCTCGTCCGTCTGCGGAGGACCGACCGCCCGAGCACGATCCCCGCCGCCGTGCACGCCGGCCAGCAGGGGATCGTGCTGCAGTTCGCGACGCCCCTCGACCCCACGACCGCGCGCGACGCGAAGCGCTACACGCTCGAGTCGTGGCACTACAAGCGCAGCTCGGCGTACGGCTCGGGCCACTACAAGCGCGACGGTTCGGCGGGACACGATCCGTCGAGCGTCGTGCCGCGTCTCTCGGCCGATCGCCGCTCCGTGCTGCTCATCGTGCCGCAGATGCAGCCCGTCGAGCAGATGCAGCTCGACTACGATCTGAAGAGCGCTTCGGGCGCGCCGATGAAGAGCTCCGTCTATCTCACCGTGCAGTCGGTCGATCCCCTCGACCTGCGCGCCGCCGGCTTCGGCAACGTCGATTGGCGCACCCTCGCGCGCGGCGCGAAGTCCGCCGCCCCCACCGCGGTGACCGCATCGTCGGCGACGGAAGGCGCACAGATCTTCCAGCGCATGGGATGCGTGGCCTGTCACTCGGTGGACGGCACGCAGGCCGGCAAGACCGGCCCGACGCTGAAGGGAGTGTACGGCTCCTCCGTGCAGCTCACCGGCAAACCCGCCCGCGTCGCCGACGAGGCCTATCTCCTTCAGTCGATCCTCGAGCCTGGCGCGGACATCGTGAAAGGCTTCGAGCCCGGCATGCCCTCGTTCCGCGGTGTGCTGAGCGAAGCGCAGGTGCGGAGCCTCGTGATGTACATCCAGACGCTGGGGCGGCGGTGATGCGGAGATGCGGGGAGCGGGGATGGGGAACGGCGTGAGTCATCCCGAGCGAGCGTAGCGAGTCGAGGGATCTGCACCTTTGAAA
>DASVNI010000519.1:0-3656 GCA_036383935.1 Gemmatimonadaceae bacterium
GCGCGCTCGGCAGCACGTCGGTCACCCTCTGCCTGCTCGACGACGCCGGGAAGATGTTCACGGCACTGTCGGGGAGCATGGTCCCGGGCGATCTCGCGGAAGCGTGGAGCCGATTCCCGGTGGAGTACGACTGCCGCGCGGCGGACGCCGTGCGGACGCGGCAGCCCTGCTACTCGTCGTCGCGAGCGGAGTTCATCGGCGGCCAGCCGGCGCTGGTGGAGGCGGCCGCGCGGCTCGGCGTCGAGTCCTCCGCCGCACTGCCGCTCGTCGTCGGAGAGCGCGTCCTCGGCGTGCTGGTCTTCACCTTCAACACGCCGCGCCGCTTCTCCGCCGAGGACGATGCGTTCCTGCGCGCGAAGGCGGGACAGATCGCGCAGTCGCTCGAGCGCGCCCGACTGTTCGAGGCGGAGCGCAAGGCGCGCGAGAACGCCGAGCAGGCGAACCGCGCCAAGGGAGAGTTCCTCGCCCTGATGTCGCACGAGCTGCGCAATCCGCTCAACTCGATCAGCGGCTACGTCGAGCTGCTCGAGATGGGGATTCGCGGCCCGGTGACGCCCGGGCAGCGCGAGGATCTGCACCGGATCCAGGAGGGACAGCAGCAGCTCCTCCTTCTACTCAACGAGGTGCTCAACTACGCGCGGCTGGAGAGCGGCGCGGTGACGTACGATCTCCAGCCGACGATCGTCGCCGACGTCGTGGCCGCGACGATGCGCCGCTTCGAGCCGCAGCGCGCGGCGAAGATGCTCAAGCTGATGCTCGAGCTCTACTCGACGGCGGAGCCGCCGTATGTCGTGATCGCCGACGCCGACAAGCTGCAACAGATCCTGATCAACCTGTTGATCAACACGGCGCGCTTCACGCCCGTGGGTGGCCGCGTGACGGTACGCTGCACGCCGGTTCCGGGCGACCCGACTCTCATGGCGATCCGCGTCGGCGACTCCGACCTCGACATCCCCGGCGCCAAATCCGACGCGATCTTCGAGCCCTTCGTGCAGATGGGACGCACGGCGAACATGCCGAGCGAGGGGACGGGCCTCGGCCTCGCGATCAGCCGCGACCTGGCGCGCGGGATGGGCGGGACGCTGACGGTGGAGAGCGTGGCGGGGGGAGGGTCGGTGTTCACTCTGGTTTTGCCTCGCGGACAGTGATGTGCGGGGATGAGGGGATGCGGGTATGAGGATGTGCGGCACGGCCTCGGGAAGCTCCTGCTTCCCGAGGCCGTGTCGGTTCGCATCCCCGCATCCCCGCATCCCCTCATTCCCGCGTTACGTTGCGTCATGACAAGCAGCGCCATCACGCGGGACGACGTCGTCCCCGCCGCCGCGGGCCACGTCGCGCTCGTTCTCCTCTACATCTTCCTCTGGTCGTCCGGGTTCGCGCCGAGCCGCGTGGTGCTCCGCGAGATTCCGGCGCTCTGGGTGCTCGGCTCGCGGCTCGTGATCGCCGGCACGATCCTCCTCGTCCTCGCGCGAGCGCGCGGACTCGAGTTTCCGCGGACGCGGCTGCAGTGGGGGACGGCGGTCGCCGTCGGCGTGCTGGTGAACGTCGTCTACCTCGGGCTGCTCTACGTCGCGCTGCACGACATGTCGTCGGGGATGGCGGCGATCATCGCGAGCACGAACCCGCTCATCCTGGCGTTCGTCGCCCCGGCCCTGCTCAGCGAGACGCCGCAGCGCGCGACGGTGCTCGGGATCCTCATCGGCTTCGGCGGCGTCGCGTTCACGATGTGGAACCGCGTGGGCAACGCGCTCGAGCGGCCGCAGTCGATCGCGATCTGCTTCATCTCCGTGCTCGGGCTGGTCGCGTCGACCGTCGTCTACAAGCGTGCGGCGTATCCATCCCGCATGGTGATGGCGGCGACGGGAGTGCAGCTGCTCGTCGGCAGCGCGCTGCTCCTCCCCGCGGCGATGATCGTGAATGGCGCGCCGACGCTTCCGCACACGCTCGCACCCTGGCTCTCGTTCGGCTATCTCACGCTCGTGATGAGCGTCGGTGCCTCACTGCTCTGGTTCTGGCTCCTCGCCCACGGCGACGCCACGCGACTGAGCGCGTTCTACTTCCTCGTGCCGGTGTTCGGGCTCGTCATCGGCCACCTGCTGCTCGGCGAGGTGGTGACGTGGCGCGATGCGCTCGGGGCGATCGTGATCGCGGTGGGGATATCGCTGGCGCAGCGAACCGCAGTGAGTGCGTGAGACTGGGGTCAGAGTCACAGACTCTGACCCCTTGTCACGCGGGAGCTTCCCGAGGGCGTTTCTCATTCCCTCATACGCACATTCTCGCCCTGCGCCAGCCAGCGGAAGACGAGCACGTGCCCCATCACCGCGGCGAGCACCATCACGGCGGGGAGCCACACCCAGGGCACGCGCGTGATGAAGGTGTTCGCCGGCTCGTTCATGAAGACGCGAAAGGGCGTCGGCGCCGAGAGGAGCGCGACAACGACGATGTTCGCGAGGAGGAGCGTGCCGAGGACATTCCAGGCGAGCACCAATCGACGCGAGCGGCGTCCCGTCGCGAGCCACGCACCGAGCAGAATCGCCGTGATCCCGGTGACGAGGTCGAAGTTGCGCCCGGAGTAGGTCATCTGGATCGGCGCCACCCCTTCGACGTACGCGCGGTGCAGCAGGAGCTCGACGAGGACGCGGAACCCCTGGTAGCCGACGAGCGCCGCGATGCTGATCTGCGCCACGATCCGGCCGCCGAGCGGTGAGAGCGCGACGCCGATCGCGATGAGGAGCATGCCGATGAGGACGGGCCCCATCGTCGGCGGCGCCCACATGTGCAGCTCGCCGTGCGCGGCAGGGATACCGGTCGCCGCGATCCAGAGGAAGGCGAGTATGGCGGCGAGCATCGCCTGTCGAGTGGCACGCATCGGTCCAATGCCGCTGCGTCTCGCCGAGACGTAGACCATCGCGACGAAGAGCAGGTAGAGCGCGATGGTCAGCATGACGAAGCGGCCGCGAAGGAGGGCGCTGCCGAGGACGACTGGAATGCTGGGAGGCACGAGCGTTGACGTGACGGGTCGCGCTTCGGGAACGGATTGAGCATCGACGTTCGCTCCGGCGAGGATACGCCGCAAGCACACCATCATGCGGAGCGCGCCGTCATCCCGAGCGAGCGCAGCCCCCACTGTCATCCCGAGCGAGCGCAGCCCCCACTGTCATCCCGAGCGAGCGCAGCGAGTCGAGGGATCTGCACCTACGGATCGCTGCGCCGGAGTTTTCACGCGGAGCACGCGGAGGATCGCGGAGAACGCGGAGGACTGCCCTCGGGGTCGAGCTCCACGCACAGGCTCGGCCGTCATATCCATCCACGACTTCAAAATCTTTGATGGTCCGGCGGAGAGATCTCCCCGCCAGGCTCCGCGTCCTCCGCGGGCCCGGCGCCAGGTGGCTTACGTTGGCGCACCGCTCCGCGCCCTCCGCGTGAAACTGCGGCGCACCGAAGCGTCCCGAGGCCATTCGACCCACTCACTCACTCACTCACCAACTCACCGCATCTCCCGATGAAGCTTCTGTAGCTCGAGATACGCCTCGACCGTATGCGCGATCCGCGCGCGCTCGGCATCCGTCGTCTCACGGATCACCCTGGCCGGCACGCCGACGACGAGGGAATTCGGCGGAATCTCCATCCCCTCGCGACACACCGCCCCCGCGCCG
>DASVNI010000520.1:0-3167 GCA_036383935.1 Gemmatimonadaceae bacterium
GATCGCAGCCCGCAACGCCCTTACCACGATCCCAATCACCGAACGGTGACGTCACCCTCCGAGACCACGATCGCCGGAAGCCTCGGCGGTGTGCTCGAGCAGATCGTATTCGACGGATCCCACACGAACGCGGGCCCTCCATAGGCAACGTCCGCATTCCGCCCGACATCCTGCACCCAGAGCACCGCGCGATCGCCGACCTTCCCGACTTTCTCATCGAAGGTCTTCGTGATCCGGGTCGAGATGTACGCGGTGTTGCCGACGACGCGCATGCACTCCGCCGTCTGCTCGATGTCCCCCTTGGTCGCGATCCCATGAGATGAAAGGTCGAGGATGCGCGTGACGACCGGACCCGTTACACGGCCGCTCGAGTCTTGCTGCACGTCGAGCGTCATGGCGAAGGCGAAACCAGGACCTGCCTTTACCGTCACCGTTCCGTTCACACGGTGGACCGGCGGCGCTCCGGTCCTCGGCGTGCCGAGGACCGGGACGACGGCCAGCAACAATGCGCACGCTGCGCGCGACGCCCGCATCATCGCACCGTGAAGTTGCCGTCGACGACCGGGAGCGCGGGAAGCGCTGGCGGCGTGGCGCTGCAGATCTGGTTGCTCGGATCCCAGACGAACGAGGGCCCACCGTAATGAATGTCCGGCCCGCTCGTGCCGTTGTCCTGCACCCAGATGACACCCCCGCTGCCGACCGCCCCGATGGCCGGGTCGTTCGAGTTGGTGATGACGAATCCGATGTACGCCGTGTTGCCGACCACGCGCATGCACTGGGCTTCTCCACGCATCTCCGCGCGGCCGGGACTCCCGTACAGTGCGAGGTCGATGATGTGGGTGTTGACCACGCCCGAGACACGGCCAGTCGCGTCCTGATGCACGGCGACCGTCGTCGACCAGGCGAAGCCGGGTGCCACGTTCACCCGTCCCGTCCCCGTGACGCTGTGCACGGGGGCACTCTTATCGAAGTTCGGCGACGACGGGCTGGGTCGCGTGCCGGTGGCCTGATCGGCAGTGCACGCAGTGGCGGCGACGAGGGCAAGCAGTAGGTACCGCATGTGTCTCTCCTTGGCGTTGAGGTGACGGTCCGCCTTGCTGGGCCAGGACCGCGCGGGCAAGTTGAGACCGCGCCATCCTCCGATTCTCTTCTCGTCTCGCCCGCCCTGCGCCACCTCCCCTCTCGCGCATGACCACGTCGCTCAAGTTGCTCGGCGGCATGGCGTTACAGGACTCTGACCGGCCCCTCACCGGCCGGATCGCGCAGCGGCGGCGTCTCGCGTTCCTCGCCATCCTCGGCGTCGCGCGTTCGCCGGTGAGTCGCGATCGGCTGGTGGCCATCCTGTGGCCCGAGCTCGATGCCGAAGGGGCACGCCATCGCCTCTCCGATTCCGTGTATGTCGCCCGGCGCGCGCTCGGCGAGTCGGCCATCGAGACGCCTGGCGACGATGTCTGGCTCGACGATGCACAGGTGGAGGTGGACGTCCGCGCCTTCGAGCGGGCGCTCGACGAAGGGGCGCTCGACCGCGCCGTCGCGCTGTACGCCGGCGCGTTTCTCGACGGCTTTCATCTCACGGAGGCGGGAGAGTTCGAGCGCTGGGTCGATGAGGAGCGTGCGCGGCTCACCAGACGTTTTGCCCAGGCGCTGCGAACGCTCGTCACCGATGCCGAACGCCGCGGTGATTTCGCGGCGGCCGCCGACTCGCTGCGCCGACTCTCGGCCGTCGATCCGTTGGACGCGAGCGTCACGCTACGACTCATGTCGGCACTCGAGCGCGCGGGCGACGGCGCCGGCGCGCTTCGGCAGGCACGAATCCATCAGACGCTCCGCCACGCGGAGCTCGGACTCGGTGAGGATGCCGACGTCCGCCGCGCGTCCGACGAGCTGACAGCTCGCCTGGAGTCGAGCGCCAACGCGCGACCACCAGTCGCCGCCGACAGTAAAGGGCAACAGGAGGCGGTCGCTGACGAATCGCCGCGCGATCCCTCGCGCCGGATCCGCGTCAGAGTCGTAGCTGCGGCCGCGGTCGCCCTCGTCGCACTCGGCGGCTGGTGGACGTACGCGACGCGCCGATCGCCTGAGACGACGCCCGGCGACGAGCCAACGCAGATGGGCGTCGCGGTCTTTCCCTTCACCGATCGGGGCGCCACTACGCAGGACGTATCGGGCGAAGCCATGGCGATCCTGCTGGCGACGAAGCTCGACGGCGGCGCGGGATGGCGGAGCATCGATCCGAACGCGCTGCTGGCGCAGTACCGGCCGGGCGACAGCCATCCCGACCCGGCGGACGCGGCGCGCCTCGCCCACCGGCTCGGCGCACGTTACTTCGTGCTCGGTGACGTGGTTCGCGCCACGGGAACGATCTACCTCGGCGCCGCGCTCTACGACGCGAGCACCGGCGAACCCGTCTCGACGCGGGTCGGTGCGCAGGGAACGTCGAGCGCCGTGTTCGAGCTCGTCGACTCGCTGGCGACGCGGCTGCTCGTCGGGCGTCGCGACGAGCCCGCGCCGCAGCTCGCGCGCCTGGCGTCGATGACCACCAGCTCTCTTCCTGCCCTCAAGGAATACCTGGAAGGAGAGGCGAAGCTTCGCGACGGGCAGTACCTGAACGCGGCGGACCATTTCGATCGGGCGGCACGAATCGACACGACGTTCGCGCTGGCGTACTACCGGCTCGCGTGGGCGCATGGCTGGAACGCCGTGCGCGACGACGGTCGCCCGCTCGATCTTGCCGCGCGCTATGGAACACGTCTTCCGGAACGCTTTCGCCTGACGCTCGACGCGATGTCGGCGCGCCGGCGCGGCGACGACGCCGAAGCCGAGCGGCTCCTCCGCGCGGTGGTCGCGCGCTACCCCGATGACTTCGATGCCACCTACGAGCTCGGCGATCTGCTGTTCCACGGGAATCCGCGCCGTGGCCGCGACGCCACCGAGGCGCGCGAGCCGCTGGAACGCGCCGCGTCGCTCGATCCGACGCGGAGCGCCGAGGCGCTCTTCCATCTGATCTCGATCGCGTCGATCCAGCGCCGGCGTGACGCCGTCGATTCGCTCGCCACACGGTTCCTGCTGCTACACCCGGCCGGTGAGCTCTCGATCACGGTGCGACCGATCGTCGCGGTCGTGCGGCGCGACACGCTGCGCATCTCCCAGGTCGGGAGCGAGCTCGC
>DASVNI010000521.1:0-1828 GCA_036383935.1 Gemmatimonadaceae bacterium
GAAGCTCCATCCGGGTTACGGCGAGGACGAGCTGCGCGAATACCGCGATGTGACACCGCTGTCGTGGGGCGCGCGCTTCCACAACGAGCTGTTCGTCTCGGAGCCGGCGATGCGCCTGATCGAGCGGCGCCTGGGTGGAGCGGGAAGCACGCTCGACTGAGCGCGAGCGCGGTCGTAAGTTGATCGCTGCACGACCAGGCACGACCGCCGCGCACTTCACGCGATCCACTCCACCAAACGATGGCTTCACTCGATCGTGCCACCATTCCCGCCGCGATCGTCGCGCTCGGGCTCGCACTCGGCGGGCTCGCCGTCGGCAGCGGCTTCGCGCGCGCCAGATCCGCGGATCGCTACGTGACGGTGAAGGGTGTCGCCGAGCGCGAGGTGAAGGCGAACCTCGCGATCTGGCCGCTCAAGGTCGTCGGCGCGGACAACGATCTCACCGCGGCAAACAAGAAAGTCGCGGCGAATGTGGAGGGCGTGCGCCAGTTCCTCGCGCGGCACGGGCTCGACACGACCCAGGTGCAGCTCTCCGAGTTCGCCGTGAGCGACGCGCAGGCGACCGAATACGCTCCCGAACGGCAGCCGACGAACCGCTACGTCATCCGCCAGACGATGCTCGTGCGCTCCAATCAGCCCGACCGCGTGCTCGCGGCCAGCCAGCAGGTAGGCGAGCTCGCGGCGATCGGGGTGGTGATCTCGTCGGGGAGCGGCGAGATGGGGAACGGGCCGACGTTCGTGTTCTCGGGGCTCAACCAGCTCAAGCCTGCCATGATCGCCGACGCGACCGCGCGCGCCCGCGAAGCGGCTGAGCAGTTCGCCCGTGACTCGCACAGCGAGCTGGGAGGGATCCGTCAGGCCAATCAGGGCGTGTTCGAGATCCTGCCGCGCGATCAGGCGCAGGGCATCAGCGAGGAGAGCCAGATCAACAAGGTGGTGCGGGTGGTGTCGACGGTCGACTACTACTTGCGGTAGTGCGGAGATGCGGGAATGCGGATATGCGGAATGCCGTGTGTCATCCCGAGCGAGCGTAGCGAGCCCGGTGTCATCCCGAGCGAGCGCAGCGAGTCGAGGGATCTGCACCTGCCGTTTCGAACTGCAGATCCCTCGACTGCGCTCGGGATGACCCAGGGTTTACCTCGCCGAATTGTCGGCTACCATCTCGACGAGCTCGGCGACTGGGTCGCGGAGCTCGAGTGTGGGCATGGGCAGCACGTGCGCCACGATCCGCCCTGGCAGGTACGCGAGTGGGTCACGACAGAGGCGGGACGTGCGTCGCATCTGGGCACGATCCTGAACTGCGTGCGTTGTGTCGAGGAAGGCGATCCGCGCGAGGCAACGAGATGACGTCACCACGCGATCCGGACTTCGAGCGCCGCGTACGCGAGAGCTTCGTGCGCCAGCGGTTCATGGCGACCCTCGGCGCGACGCTCGACGTCGTGCGCGCCGGCGAGGTGCACATCGGCTTCTCGCACCGCGAGGAGCTCACGCAGCAGCACGGCTACCTGCACGCCGGCGTGCTCGCGTCGGTGGTCGACAGCGCCTGCGGCTACGCGGCGCTCAGCCTGATGGAGCCGGGCTGCGGTGTGCTGAGCGTGGAGTTCAAGATCAACATGCTCGCCCCCGCCGCGGGCACACGCTTCGTCGCGATCGGCCGTGTCGTGCGCTCGGGCCGCACGATCACCGTCTGCAGCGGCGAGGTCCGCGCCGAGGACGGTACGTCGCCCGTCGCGATGATGCAGGCGACGATGATGGCGGTGCGGGGGAGGGGGATCAGCGACTAGTGAGTTGGTGAGTTAGTGGGTTGGTGAGTTAGTGACGACACGGC
>DASVNI010000522.1:0-43942 GCA_036383935.1 Gemmatimonadaceae bacterium
AGGTCGTCGCCTCGCAGCCGGTGTCCGCGCTCGGCGCCTTCGCCGAGCAGACGGTGGCGCTGCGCGGGGTGGCCGCGGGCGCCGAGCGGCCCGCCGTGCTCCGCGCGCTCTTCCGCGGCGCGGGTGACGCCGAGCCACGTAACGACACCCTCTCACTCGGTGTGGACGTCTCGCGCGCGGCGGCCGCGGTCTTCGTCTCGACGGCGCCGGACTTCGATGCGCGTGAGGCGGTCGCCGCGCTGCGCGGCGTGACGTCGCTCCCGACGCGGGCCTACTATCGCGTGGCGCCCGGCGCGTGGCGCACCGATGGTACTCTGGCGCGCGTCGGCGAGGACGAGGTGCGCACCGCCGTCCGCGACGCGCCGATCGTGATCCTGCACGGCGACACGACGCTCTTCGGCCCACCACGCAGCGCCACGCGCGGCGCGCTCCTCCTTTTCGCGCCACCGACCACCGACGAAGGCGAGTGGCTCGCCGCCGCGGCGCCCGCTTCGCCGCTCGCGGCGGCGCTCTCCGCGCTGCCGTTCGACAGTCTGCCGCCGCTCAGCGTGGCACCCTCGCTGCCGCGTGGCGAGTGGCAGGGGTTGATCGCGCGCGAGCCGGGGGCCGGGGGCGAGCGCAGAGTCGTACTCACCGGCTGGGAGACGCCGCGCCGCATCGCGGTGCTCGGCGCGTCCGGGTTCTGGCGCTGGCGCTTCCGCGGCGGCCAGAAGTCCGATGCCTACGGCACCCTGTTCGGCACCCTGTTCGACTGGCTCGCCGCGGGGCGGAGCGACAAGCGCGCCGTTGTCCCCGACGCGGGCGTCTTCCGCGCCGGTGCGCCGGTGCGGTGGCGCCGAGGCGCGGCGACGGACAGCATCGTCGCGCTCACCATCACGCGTCGCGGCGCGCCGGCGCGCACCGATTCGATGACGCTCCGCTTCTCCAACGGCGCCACACTGGTCGAGTCGCGGCCGCTGCAGCCGGGCGTGTACGACGTGCGTACGGCCGGCGGCTCGTCGGTGATCGCCGTCAATGCGTCCGCCGAGCTGCTGCCGCGTCGCGCGACGGTGACGAACGGCCGCATCGGTGGCAGCCCGAGTCTCGCCGATGCGCCGCTCGCGCGCGACCTCGGCTGGCTGTACGCCCTGGCCGTGCTCGCGCTCTGCGCGGAGTGGCTGCTCAGGCGGCGGGCGGGATTGCGGTAAGGCAGCGCCCGCAGGAGTGCCGCTGTTACTGGCAAGTGCTACCACGCCCTCGCGGCACGGTCTAGACTCCTGAGCATGCGCATCCTCCGTAAAGCGGGCGACGTCCCGAAGCGCTCGCTCTGGCAGAAGATCAAGGACGTCGCGTTGATGGACGTCGCCGTCCTGGCTCGCGGCGGCGTTTCGGCCGGCAGCCTCGAGCGCCTCGAGGAGATCCTGCTCGAGTCCGACATCGGCGTTCCCACCACTCTCCGCCTCGTCGAGGAGGTCGAGCGCCTCGCCACGCGGGGCTTCGTGAAGACCCAGGACGAGTTCCAGCGCGCGCTCCAGAAGGGGATCGTCGAAGCGCTCCGCTCCGGCAACAGCGATCCGGCTCTGAAGATGGCGGCCACGGCGCCGACCGTCATTCTCGTGGTCGGCGTGAACGGCGCGGGCAAGACCACCTTCATCGGCAAGCTCGCCGCGCGCTTCCGCGGCGAGGGAAAGCGCGTCGTCGTCGCCGCGGGTGACACCTTCCGCGCCGGTGCGGTGGATCAGCTTCGTGTGTGGGCCGAGCGCGTGGGCGCGGAGTTCATCGGCGCAGTGGCAGGCGCCGATCCCGCGGCCGTGGCCTTCGACGCCATCGACGCCGCGGTCGCGCGCCGTGCCGACGTGCTGATCATCGACACGGCGGGGCGATTGCACACGAGCGAAGGGCTCATGACGGAGCTCAAGAAGGTCGCGCGCGTCATCACCAAGCGGATGCCCGAGGCCCCGCACGAGACGCTGCTCGTCCTCGACGGGACGATCGGCCAGAACGCGGTGCAGCAGGCGAAGTTCTTCTCCGCCGCAGTCCCCATCACGGGGCTCGTCGTCACGAAGCTCGACGGCACGGCGCGCGGCGGTGTCGTCGTCGCGGTGCACGAGGCGCTGGATGTGCCGGTGAAGTTCCTCGGCGTGGGCGAGGCGAGTGAAGATCTACTCGTCTTCGATCCAGTGGAGTTTGCGCAGGAGATGATGGGCGAGGAGTGAAGCGAAACGCCCCGCGGCAGACGCGCCTCCGGCTCGACACACCGGTCACCTACCTCAAGGGGGTCGGACCCGCGCGCGCCGAGGCACTCAAGCGGTTGGGCGTGATCACGGCGGGTGATCTCCTCTACCACATCCCGCACCGCTACGAGGACGCGAGCACCATCGCCTCCATCGCGTCGCTCGAGCCGGGAATGCAGGGCACCGTGGTCGGGCGCGTCATCTCCAAGGGCGTGCTCCCCACGCGGAAGGGGCTGCGGATCTTCCAGGCCGTCCTGAAGGACGACACCGGAATGATCGAGGTATCCTGGCCCGGTCAGCCCTTCCTCGACCGGACGATCGCCAGAGATGATGTCCTGCTGGTGACGGGGAGCGTACGCTTCTTTCACGGGCGCCAGCTGCAGCCGCGCGAGTTCGTCAACCTCGGCGACGAGGACAATGCGATCGCGGAAGGACTCGTGCTCTCTGTCTATCCCGCGACCGAAGGGCTCTCGTTCAAGGTCATCCGCGGCATCATCGACGCGCATCTCGACGAGCTGCTCTCACTCGTCACGGAGTACCTGCCGGCTGACGTGCTCCGCGCCGCGACGCTGCCGTCGATCGCCGACGCGCTGCGCATGGTGCACCGCCCGTCGTCGCTCGGCGAGGCGATGGAAGGGCGAGCGCGGCTCGCCTTCGAGGAGCTGCTCTTCGTGCAGCTGCTCCAGCAGCGCGCCAAGGCGCTCGCACGCGAGACGCGGCGCGGCATCCGGTTCGAGAATCGGCGCCAGCTCACCACACGGCTGCGCGAGGCGCTCCCGTTCACGCTCACCGGCGCACAGTCGCGCGTGCTGCGTGAGATCTTCGCCGACATGTGCAGCGAGCGCCGCATGCAGCGTCTGCTGCAGGGCGACGTCGGCAGCGGCAAGACGATCGTTGCGCTGTTCAGTGCGCTCCTCGCGATGGAGAACGGCTTCCAGGCGGCAATCATGGCGCCCACCGAGCTCCTGGCCGAGCAGCATTCGCGATCGATGGCGCGCCTGTTGGAGCCACTCGGCATCGCGCCCATCCTCGTCACCGGTGGACTCAAGGCGAAGGAGCGCCGCGACGTCGCCGCGCGACTCGCCGATCCGCAGCCCGCGCTCGTCGTCGGCACGCACGCGCTCGTGCAGGAGGCCACCTCGTTCGCGCGACTGGGTCTTGCCGTCGTCGACGAACAGCACCGCTTCGGCGTGGAGCAGCGCAAGGCGCTCGGCGCCAAGGGTGAGGCGCCAGACGTGCTGCTCATGACGGCGACGCCGATCCCACGCTCGCTCGCCCTCACGCTCTACGGCGACCTCGATCTCTCCATCCTCGACGAGCGTCCGCCGGGGCGTTTGCCCGTCACGACGGCGCTGCGCCCCGAAGCGGCGCGCGAGCGCGTACTGCAGTTCATCGACCGCGAGCTGGAGCAGGGCCGCCAGGCGTACGTCGTCTACCCGGTGATCGAGGAGTCGGAGAAGTCCGATCTCAAGGCGGCGACCACGATGTACGAGGTGCTCGCCGAGGGCGCCTTCAAGTCGCGACGCGTCGCGCTGCTGCACGGCCGCATTCCGCCGGAGGAGCGCGACACCATCATGCGTCGCTTCCGCGACGGCGAGATCGACGTGCTGGTCGCGACCACGGTGATCGAAGTCGGGATCGACGTCGCGAACGCGACGGTGATGCTGGTCGAGCATCCGGAGCGCTTCGGGCTCTCGCAGCTCCATCAGCTGCGCGGACGCGTCGGGCGTGGTGCGGAAGCGTCGTACTGCATCCTGCTCGGCGACGTGAGCCCCGAGACCAGGCAACGGCTCGACGTCTTCGTCGGCAGCGACGACGGCTTCGTCATCGCGCGCGAGGATCTGCGCCTGCGCGGGATGGGCGATCTGTTCGGCGAGCGTCAGAGCGGCGTGGCCACCTTTCGCGTCGCCGATCCGATTCGCGACGAGCTGCTCAACGAGAGTGCGCGCGACGCGGCCGACCGCCTGCTCGCCGCCGATCCGGAGCTGGAGTCGCCCGCCAACGCGCCGATCCGTCGCGTGCTCGGCGAGCGTTACGCGCGGTCGCTCGAGCTCTTCCGCGTCGGCTGAACGCGAGCGCGCGTCGGCGCGTCGCTACTTCGGATGGGTGAGCCGCCGCTTGATGCGCGCGAGCTCCGCGTTCGCCTTCGCCAGCTCGTCGCGAAGACGCGCGATCTCCTCGTCCTTTGCCTTCTCCTCGGGGCGCACCGCCGGCGTGACGGGTTGCGCCGCGAGCGCCGCCGTGCGCGCCTCGAGCGCCGCTTGCAGGCGGCGGAACGTCGTCGCCTCCAGGCGGTGCGCCCGGAAGGAGGTGTCGGCGAGGTAGGCGTCGAGGAGCACCAATGCGTCGTGGCTCGCCGCCGGATTCCCCGGATCGAGCTTGATCACCGCGCGCCAGTACGGCACCTCGACCGCTTCCGTCGAACCCGGAAAGCGCGCCGCAAAGTCGGTGAGCGTCCGATCTGCCGCGCCAGTGCGTCCCTCGCGGGCCTGCGTGGTTGCCTGCCCGAAGGTCAGCGGCCACTCCGTCGCCGCGGTTGGCACGGGCGCGGGGGCGGGCTGCATTCCGGACGAGTGGCACGCCGAGCCACCGACGAGCACAACGGCGGCGAGGGCGGCACGTGCCGTCCGCCTCACGACACGGCCTCGAGCTCCGCCGTCCGCTGCTGACCGGTGCGCCGGCGCGCGTCCACCTCGATGGGCAGCAGGAGCGTGAACGTCGTGCCCTTACCCAGCGCACTGTCGCAGCGGATGCTGCCGTGGTGTGCCTCGACGATCTCCTTGGCGATCGCGAGACCGAGCCCCGATCCGCTCGCAGAGGCGGCGCGCTGATTGTCCGCCTGGTAGAACTTCTCGAAGATGTGCGGCAGCTGGTCGGGGGGAATTCCGGCGCCGCTGTCGCGGACCTCGATGCGGAGGCTGTGGTCCGCTGGGGCCACCGTCAGCTCCACGTGACCGCCGCTGGGGGTGAACTTGAAGGCGTTGGCGAGCAGGTTGCCCATCACCTCGTTGATCCGGTCCACGTCCCACTGGACCTCGTCGGGCACCCCGTCGGCAACCGTCACGCGGAAGTCCACACCGCGCTGTACGGCCAGCACGTGGAAGGTCCGCTCCAGTTCCTCGACCAGGCCGGCGAGGCGGATCGGCCGTGGATCGATTCGCCCACCACCGGCCTCGAAGCGGGTGACGTCGAGGAGATGGGCGGCCAGACGCGCCAGCGTCTTCCCCTGCGCCTCGATGGTGGTGAGCACCTCGGTCTGCTTGGCGGACAGCGGTCCGAACATTCCGTCTTGCATGAGCTGAAGATAGCCGAGAATGACGTTGATGGGCGTCTTCAGCTCGTGCGACGCGACGGAGACGAATTCGGCCTTCAGCTTATCGAGCTCGGCGAGCTGCTTGCTCATTGTGCGGAAGCTCACAGCCAGCCGCCCGAACTCGTCTGCCCGCTCGGAGGAGAGGTCGAGTGGTGGCTCCAGCTCTCCCTCCGCGACGGCGCGCATCCCCCGCTCGAGTGCCTGGACGGGCCCACTGATGGAGCGTGTGAGCCAGATCGCGATGATCGTCGCGAGGGCGAGTGCCAGCATGAGTGCGCCGGCGGAGAATTTCTCCGCCTCGTCGAGTGCGTTCTCGGCCAGATCGACGCGGGTGGAGATCGCGATCAGAATCGAGCTCTCGATCGGCCGGAGCGCCCGCTCGACCTCGGTCAGCGCCGGCCCCATGACGGCACTGGTCACCGAGTCGGGATCCGCGCCTGCCTTGATCGCCTCGTACTCGCGAACCGCCAGCTCAGGCATCGCTTCGAGCTTCTTCACCAGCAGCTTGGCGGCACTGTCCCGCGACGACGACGTGATCGTCGCGGCGTGTGACTGCGCCAAGCGGATGGCCGCGAGGAGCTGCTGGTGCACCGTGTCGTTCTTGGCGATGCCGAGCGCGGTCTCGCGTCCCGCGACGTCGGCCAGCGCGTCGCGGAGCTTGCCCAGGGCGAGTGACGCCCTGAACTCGCGATCGCGAAGCTCGATGACCTCCGTATGCAGACGTCCCAGCCGCTCCCGCACCACGAGGAGCGGAACGACCAGGATGACGGCGATGATGGCGAGGCCAAGTGCGAGCCTCGCGCGCAAGGTCATGTGCAAAGCGAGTGCGTGCTGGTGGCGGGTAGGGGGACGAGGAGCCCGCCGTCGAGGCCCTTTGATCCCCTCAGGTGGGCGTATACCATTGTTGGCTCAGCCCGAGACGCGCTTCGGTCGCGACTGCACCGGCTCACGCGTCCACTCGGGATTCTAGGCGTGGCGCGGGCGCCGCGCCACTCGCACGACACACGCGACATGCCACCTGCTTCGTTCGTTCGCATCGCCGAGCTCTCCGCGCACGTCGGCCAGCACGTCATCGTGCGGGCGTGGGTGACCCATCTCCGTTCCTCGGGCAAGATCGCATTCGCCGTGCTGCGCGACGGAACGGGTATCTGTCAAACGGTTTTCGTGAAGAGCCAACTGTCTCCGGAAGCCTGGGCGCGATTCGCCGAGCTGACGACCGAGACGTCCGTCGAGATATCTGGCGAAGTGCGTGCCGAAGCGCGCTCGCCGGGCGGATTCGAGATTGGTGTGACGGACCTCACTATTGTCGGCGCGAGCCCGAGCGACTATCCGATCCAGCCCAAGGAGCACGGGATCGACTACCTGCTCGACAACCGACATCTCTGGCTTCGCTCACCGCGCCAGCGTGCGATCGCGATCATCCGCAACGAGATCGAGCAGGGGATCCACGACTTCTTCTACGAGCGCGGTTTTCTTCGTGTCGACACGCCGATCCTGACGGCAGCCATCGGCGAGCGATCGGGACTCTTCGCGACAGAGTATTTCGAGGAGGGAAGCGCGTACCTCGCGCAGACGGGACAGCTCTACGGCGAGGCGGCCGCCGCGGCGTACGGAAAGATCTACACCTTCGGCCCCACCTTCCGCGCCGAGAAGTCCAAGACGCGGCGTCACCTCACCGAGTTCTGGATGATCGAGCCGGAGGTGGCGTGGAACGACTCGAACGACAACATGCGGTTGCAGGAGGACTTCGTCTCGTATCTCGTGCAGCGCGTGGTGGAGCGACGCATGGTGGAGCTGACGGAGCTCGAGCGCGACGTCGAGAAGCTGCGCAACATCGTCCCGCCCTTCCCGCGCCTCAACTACACGGATGCCGTCGCGCTCGTGCAGCGAAAGGGGAGCGAGATCAAATGGGGCGACGATCTCGGCGCCGAGGATGAAGCGCTGATCGTCGAGGAGTACGACAAGCCCGTCTTCGTCTTCAACTATCCGAAGGAAGCGAAGGCGTTCTACATGAAGGAGAACCCCGACGATCCGCGCACGGTGCTCTGCGACGACCTGCTCGCGCCGGAGGGATACGGCGAGATCATCGGCGGCTCACAGCGCGAGGACGACTACGACAAGCTCGTCGCGCGCATCGCGGAGGAGGGGCTCGATCGGAAGGCGTACGAGTGGTACCTCGACCTCCGTCGCTACGGCACCTTCACGCACGCCGGCTTCGGCCTGGGACTCGAGCGTACGGTGGCGTGGATCTGCGGAATACAACATGTGCGTGAGGTGATTGCGTTCCCTCGGCTCATGCACCGCTTACGCCCGTGAGTTGGTGAGTTGGTGAGTTGGATAGTGGGCTCGTTGGTCGGCTGATTGGCTGGTTGAACGGCAATGGCAAAAACCGGCGTGGAGAATCCAGGACGGATTCTCCACGCCGGTTGTGCTTCGGGCCGTGCAACTCACCAAGAAACCGACCAACTATCTCACTGTCCAACCAGCCAACTCACTGCTTCTTCTTCACTTCATCCCACAACCCGTCCAACACCTCCAGCCCCGCATTGCGCACGTCGATGCCGCGTGATCTCGCGAGGCGCTCGATCCCCTGAAAGCGCTCAGCGAACTTCACGTTCGCCTTGTCCAGTGCGAGTGACGGGTGCACACCGAGCTTTCGGCACAGGTTGACGACGGCGAAGAGCAGGTCGCCCAACTCTTCCTCGAGCAATGGGTCGGGGACGCCGTTGCCCGAGGCCGTCGCGCCACGCGCGACCTCGGCGCGTACTTCCGCCAGCTCTTCCTCCACCTTCTCCGCCGGCCCGCTCGCGTCGGGCCAGTCGAAGCCGACGCCCGCGGCGCGATCCTGCAGGCGGAAGGCGCGGTGCAGGGCGGGGAGGTCCGCCGGCAGCCCGTCCACGATGCTGTCGCGCTTCCGCGCCTTCATCCCCTCCCAGCTCTGGCGCTCGCCCCCTTCGTACAGGTGCGGGTGCCGCGATTTCATCTTGTGGAGGAAACCTTCTGCGACGTCACCGAAGTCGAATGCACCACGTTCCTCGGCGACCACACTGTGAAAGAGCACCTGGAGCAGGAGGTCGCCGAGCTCCTCGCGCAGGAGTTTGTCGTTCCCCGCGCGAATCGCGTCGTCGACTTCGTACGCTTCCTCGAGCAGATACGGGCGCAGTGACTCGTGCGTCTGCGCTGCATCCCACTCGCAGCGACGTCGCAGATCCTTCATCAGCGCGAGTGTCTCCTGCAACCCAGGCTTTTCTTGCATCACTCTCCTCGCGTTTCTATCTTCTTCAGTCTTCACATGATAGCGCACCGCCGCGTCCGATGACACGCGCCTGGGTCGAGGTGGACCTTGCTGCGCTGCGCCGCAACGGAGCTGCGGTCGCGGCACGCGCCGGCGTGCCGCTCCTCCCGATGGTGAAGGCCGACGGGTACGGCCTCGGCGCGCTGCACGTGGCGCTCGCCCTCGAGGAGCTTTCACCCTGGGGCTTCGGCGTCGGGTCGGCCACCGAGGGCGAGGAGTTGCGCCGCGGTGGCATCACGCGACCCATCGTCGTGTTCACGCCGATCCTGCGCACGGAGATCGACGCGCTCCGTCGGGCCGATCTCACGCCGTCGCTCGGCGATCCAGCGGTGATCGAGGCGTGGGCGCGCACCGGACGTGATTGGCACCTGCAGATCGACACGGGAATGTCGCGGGCCGGGATGCGCTGGGATCAGGTCGCGGAGTATCGCGCGTTGCTCGAGCGAACGCGACCGGCAGGAGTCTTCACGCACTTCCATTCGGCGGATCTCGAAGACGATAGCCGCGACCAGCAGGAAGCGCGCTTCGACGAGGCGCTGATGGCGCTGCCGGAACGGCCGGCGCTCGTGCACGCCGAGAACGGTCCCGCGGTCGAGGGGCGCGCGCCGTCGCGGTGGTCGCTCTGTCGCCCTGGAGTCTTCCTGTACGGCGTGGCGACGCGCGCGAACAGCGCACTCGTGCCCGAGCCCGTCGCCTCGATCCGCGCCCGGATCGTCGAGCTTCGCACGATCGCCAAGGGCGATACGGTGAGCTACGGCGCGACCTGGCGCGCGCCCGGTGTGAGGAGGATCGCCACGGTCCCGGTGGGGTATGCCGATGGATATCGCAGATCCCTTGGGAATCGGGGGATCGCGCTCCTGGCGGGGCGCCGTATTCACGTCGTGGGGCGGGTGACGATGGACATGACGATGCTCGACGTGACGGACACCGACGCGGCGCTCGGAGACGTGATCACGCTGCTCGGCCGCGACGGCGAGGATGTGATCACCGTGCCCGAGCTCGCCGCGCTGGGAGAGCTCTCGCCCTACGAGCTGCTGACCGGGCTGCGCGAGCGCCTGCCGCGTATCCACCGCGACGCTGACGACGCCGAGGCCGCGGCGTGAGGCGGCGGGCCGTGATCCTCGTGCTCGACGGAGTCGGGGTTGGCGCCGCGCCCGATGCGGCGGAGTACGGCGACACGGGCAGCGACACCCTCGGCAACCTCAGCCGCGCGGTCGGCGGTCTGAACCTTCCCAACCTCGCGGCGGCCGGGCTCGGCAACGTCGCGACGCTCGAGGGGGTGCCGGCTGCCGCTGCGCCGCAGGGGGCGTGGGGGACGATGCGGCCCGCATCGTCCGGCAAGGACAGCACGACCGGCCACTGGGAGATCGCCGGCGTGCATCTGAGCCGCCCCTTTCCGACCTACCCCGACGGATTCCCGCCCGAGGTCATCGAGCGGTTCAGCGCCGCGGTAGGGCGCGGGGTGATCGGCAACGTCGCGGCGAGCGGCACCGAGATCATCGCCCGCCTTGGAGAGGAGCACGAGCGAACCGGGAAGTTCATCGTGTACACCTCGGCCGACTCCGTCTTCCAGCTGGCGGCTCACGAGGAGGTCGTCCCGCTCGAGGAGCTCTACGTCGCGTGTGAGACCGCCCGCGCACAGCTGGTGGCGCCCCACGACGTGTCGCGGGTGATCGCGCGACCCTTCGTCGGCCGGCCCGGCGCATATGTGCGCACCGCGAACCGGCGCGACTACTCGATCGCTCCGCCGGTGGAGACCCTACTCGACGACCTGGCGGCCGCGGGCGTACCGCGGGCTGGGGTCGGGAAGGTGGATGATCTATTTGCCGGACGGTCGCTCCGATCCCGTCATACCACCTCGAACAGCGAGGGCATCGCGGCGATCCTGGACTGGCTTCGCGGCGATCAGGGTGGGTTGCTCTTCGCCAACCTGGTAGATTTCGACACGCTGTACGGTCATCGGAACGACGTGGCCGGCTTCGAGCGAGCACTCCGGGAGTTCGACGACGCGCTTCCGGCGATCCGAGCGGCGCTTCGCGAGGACGACCTGCTCTTCATCACGGCCGACCATGGGAACGATCCGACGACCCCCTCGACCGATCACGCGCGGGAATGCGTGCCGTTGCTCGCCCTGGGCGAGTCGGTGCATCCCGTGTCGCTCGGTGAACGGGCGACCTTCTCGGATCTGGGGGCAACGGTGGCGGAATGGCTGAACGTGGGGTTTCGAGGGCAGGGAGCCTCCTTCCTTCCCGTCCTGGAGCGCGGGCATTGAGCCCGGACGCGCAGCGGCGCGAGCCGTCTCCGGAAGCCTGGAAGCAGTTGCGGGAGCGGGCGGCATGGGCGATGGAACGCGCCTATGCTCCCTACTCGAATTTTCGCGTCGGGGCGGCGTTGCTGGCCTCGGACGGAACTGTTGTGGAAGGCTGTAATGTTGAGAACGCGTCATTCCCGGCGGGCTCGTGCGCCGAGCGCGTCGCGGTGGGTACGGCGATCGCGCGAGGGCTGCGCGATTTCGTTGCATTAGCGGTCGTTACGGAAGCGACGGAACCGACGCCGCCTTGCGGGGTCTGCCGTCAAGTCCTGATGGAGTTCGCGCCGGAGCTACCGGTGGTGAGCGCCACGTTGGGTGGCGCCGAAGCACGCTGGTCGGTTTCGGAACTGTTGCCTCACGCATTCACCCCCACGTCCCTGGGGCGCCGATGATGGCGTCCGCATGACGAAGGAAGAAGTGCTCGTTTTGTCGAATCGGTTGCCCAATCGGATACTGAAGGGCGCACTGGGCGCCTTTCTGTCGCTCGCGTTCATGGCCTGCGGCGAGAACCTGACCGGGTCGTTGGGATGCCCGCAGCTCTGTCAGGATCAGAGCGCGCTCCTGCGTGACACCACGCTCACGGGCGTGCTGGTCGTCGACACGGTCGTCAACGGCTTCCCGCTGCAGAGCACGGCGCGCGACTTCACGTTGCTCTCGAGGGGCGACAGTGGAGACATCCGCGTCGTGTTCCGCTTCGACACGCTGCCGAACACGTTCAGGCACCCGAACGCGACCGTTGACAGCGCCGTCACGCGCGTCGACAAGGCGATGGTGCAGTTCGCCGTCGACACGAGCTACGGCAAGCTCTCCGCTCCGATCACGATCGACGCGTACGACGTGGACACGACGGCGGCGGACACGCTCCCACTCGCGCTGGTGCCGCTCTTCCGCCCGGATCGCCTCATCGGGTCGGCCACCTTCGCATCGACCGCCCTCTCGGACACCCTCGCGATTCCGCTCGACAGCGCGGTCGTTCGCACGAAGGCGCAGGCCGGTGCCCACCTGCGCGTCGGGCTGCGCATCCGCGGCACGTCGGCGGATCGCCTGCGCATCGCCGGTTCGGTCTACACCCCGTTGCTGACGTTCCGGGTCTCGCCCGACACGCTCGTGCACACGGACAGCGTGCCGGTGATCTCCAAGACGCCGGCGACGGACGGGACGCTCGCCTCGCTCTATGCGGCGTATTCGATCATCGTGGCCGGCGCGGAGCCACTGCCGCCGCGCGGCGTGATCGCGGTGGGCGGCATTGCCGGTGCGCGCACCTTCCTCCGCTTCAACGTTCCCCCGCTCCTGATCGACTCGGTGCAGGTGGTTCGCGCCTCGCTCCTCCTGCAGCAGCTTCCATCGCGCGTGCAGGCGAGCAGCGCGGACACCATCGCCATCCTGGCGAATCCGGTGCTCGCCGGGGCGCAGGTCACGGATCTCAACGTACTGTTACAGTTGACCGGTAACGGCACGCTGGTCGGTGTGGACTCGGTGCGCATGGTCCCGAAGGATGCGGGGCTGAAGAGCGTGGAGCTGGTGAGTCTCTTCCGCGTGTGGCGCGGGATCGGTGAGGCCAACAGCATCCGCGCGATCGTCCTCCGCGCCAAGCAGGAAGCCTCTTCTCCGGGCGAGCTGAACTTCGTCTCCAACGAGGGACCGGTGGATCAGCGCCCTCGTCTCCAGATCACGTACGTGCCACGCCGCGGATTCGGACTGCCATGATGCAGCGCACGCTCACCTCGTCGTTCGTCTGTCTGGCCCTGCTCTCGCTGCCGGCGGTGGTCCGCGCGCAGGGCACGCTCAGCACGCAGGGATTCGGGTACCCCACCGGCGAGATGAGCACGCGCGCGATCGGCGCGGGCGGCGCGACGTCGGATTTCGATGCCTTCTCGTCCACCAACCCGGCGTCGATCGCGGCCTCGTTGGGATCGATGCTCTACGTCCAGGTGGAGCCGGAGTACCGGCACCTCACCAACGACAACGGCGGCACGCAGAAGAACGTGATTGCGCGCCACCCGCTCGCCTCGCTGGCGATCCAGGTCCGGCCGTCGCTCTTCTTCGGCGTGAGCGTCTCCAACTTCCTCGACCGGAGCTTCGAGACCCAGGAGCGGCGCACGACAGTGGTCGCCGACACGGCCATCGCATCGACGAACAACTTCAAGAGCGACGGGGCCATCGGTGATACCCGCGCGGGGCTGGCGTGGACGCCGACGAGCTGGTTGCGACTCGGTGTTGCCGGACACGTGATCTCGGGCTCCAACCGTCTTCGGAGCACGCAGGCGTTCGACGACAGTGCGCGGTTCGCGGCGATCGCGGACACCCAGACAGTCACCTACGTCGGCAGCGCGCTGTCGGCGGGGGTCCAGGTGTTCGCCGGCCAGTTGGCCGCCTTCGCGGTGTCCTACCGCAAGGGCAACAGCATGTCGGTGAAGCATCAGGACACGACCCTCGCGACCGCGAACGTCCCCGACGGAATCTCGATGAGCGCCGCGTTCATCGGGATCAAGGGATCGATGCTCGCCGTGCGGACGTCGAGGAACAGCTGGACGCGCATGGAAGGGCTGGGCTCCGATTCGCTGCCGATCACGAATTCGTGGGACACGAGCGTCGGTGCGGACGTGCTCGGGCCTCACATCGGCAGTCACGTCTTCCAGCTCCGCGCCGGCGGGCGGTGGCGGACCCTCCCCTTCGGGCTGGTCAACAGCCAGATCAAGGAGAACACGTACAACTTCGGGACCGGCACCCTGCTTGCCCAGGGACGCCTCGGGGTGGATTTTGCCGCCATTCGCGCGGTACGCACCCCCGTGAACAACGTTGTCCCCTTCCGCGAGTCCGCGTGGACCATGAGCTTCGGCGTGACCGTGCGACCCTGATCGAATGAGCGAACTTGCCCCACCTCCGGCCGACGCCCCGCTGATCCTCGTCGCGGACGACGTGCCGGCGAACGTGGAGTTGTTGTTCGATCAGCTCCATGTCCTCGGCTTCCGGGCCGTGGCGGCGTACGATGGCCCCGCGGCCCTTCGCGTATGCGCCGAACGGCATCCCGACCTCTGCATCCTCGACGTCTCGATGCCCGCCGGCGATCTGGGCGTCGATGACCGCTCGACCGGGTTCGAGGTGTGCCGCCGCATCAAGCGCGATCCGCGCACGGCGCGGATCCCCGTCATCTTCGTCACCGCGCTCAACGACACCACCGACCGCGTCAAGGCGATCGAGGCGGGGGGCGACGATTTCCTGACGAAGCCGCACAACCGGCTCGTGCTCGGCGCGCGCGTCCGCTCGCTGCTCAAGCTCAAGGCGGCAACCGACGCGCTCGAGGAGAGCCTTCGCAAGCAGAAGGAGCTCGAGAAGGTGCGCGACGATCTCATGAAGATGATCGTCCACGACCTCAAGTCGCCCCTCACGTCGATGATCGGCGCGATGGAGATGCTCGTCGACGGTGATTTCGGGCCACTCTCCGAGAATCAGCGACGCGCCCTGGTCGACACCGAGAGCCGCGCCCAGGACCTGTTGGGGCTGATCGAGGATCTCCTCGAGCTCGCGAAGCTGGAGGAGTCGCGCCTTCCGCTGCATCTCGAGCCGCTGCGTCCCTCGTCGCTGCTCCAGGAGGTCGCGCGCGAGTGGGAGATCCGCGTGCAGCAGGAGCGCGCGCGCCTGGTGCTCGAGGTGCACGGCGACGCCAAGTCCGTGGACGCCGACCAGGCGCTCATCAAACGCGTGTTCAGCAACCTGATTCAGAACGCGCTCACGCATTCGGCGCGCGCCGTCACCGTCACCCTCGGCGCGCGCGCCGAAGGCGCGGGGACGCTCTTCACCGTGGCAGACGATGGTGTCGGGATCCCGCCGGAGTACCACGACATCATCTTCCGCAAGTTCGAGCAGGTGAAGACGCAGCACATCCCGCGCGTGCGGAGCTCGGGGCTCGGCCTGGCCTTCTGCAAGCTCGTCGTCGAGGCGCACGGTGGGCGCATCTGGGTCAAGAGCGGCCCGGAACAGGCGGGCAGCGCCTTCCACTTCTGGCTCCCTGACCATCCGCCCGCCACGTCGGCGCCGATCGCCGGCGGGCTCGCGACGTGAAGCTGTACCTGCGCACCTTCGGCTGTCGCGCCAACCAGTACGACAGCGAGACGGTTCGCGCGATGGTCGAGGCGCAGGGAGGCGAGATCGTCGGCGCGGTCGAGGACGCCGACGTCGCCGTCTTCAACAGCTGCGCGGTCACGGCGGATGCCGTCGCCGACCTGCGCCAGCAGGTGCGCGGCGCAGCGCGCCGCAACGAGGCAGTTCGGTCCGTCGTGATGGGCTGCGCCGCGGGGCTCGGCGGCAGCGCCCGCGCGTCGATCGCCGCGCTGCCCACGGTGCAGGCGATCGTGCCCGGCGTGGATCTCGACGCGATCGCCCGCGCGATCGGCTTCGCGACGGTTCGCGCGGTGCCGGCAGCACGGCAGTCGGGTGCGCGCGCGCTGCTGCGCATCCAGGATGGCTGCGACGAGCACTGCACCTTCTGCGCGACGACCATCGTACGCGGCGCGCACCGCAGCCGCGACGCCAACGCGATCGTGGCCGAGGCGAGCGCGCTCGCCGAGCATCACAGCGAGATCGTGCTGACCGGCGTGCACATTGGCGGCTGGGGCCGCGAGCTCGGCACGTCACTCGGTGCGCTGCTCGAGCGGCTGGTCGGTGAGGTGCCGCATGTTCGCTTCCGGCTCACGTCCATCGAGGCGACGGAAGTCGACGAGCGATTGGCGGAGCTGCTCACCGGCGCCCCGGGCCGCGTCGCGCCGCATCTCCACGCCCCGCTGCAGTCGGGCTCCGATCGTCTGCTGAAGCGGATGGGACGGCACTGGTATACAGCGCGCCGCTACGCGGCTGCCATCGAGCGTATTGCTGCCGCCGCCTCGATCTTCGCGCTCGGTGGCGACGTGATCACCGGATTTCCGGGCGAGGGGGACGATGATCACGAGGCCACGGTGGCGCTCGTGCGGTCGCTTCCATTCACCTCACTGCACGTCTTCCCGTATTCGGCGCGCCCGGACACGGCGGCAGAGCGTCTGCCGCAGCTCGTCTCGGGGCGCGTCTCCCGTGCCCGCGCGGCGGAGCTGCGCGATCTCGCGGCGCTCAAGGCCGAGGCGCACGTCCGGTCGCGTCTTGGCGGGCAGGCTGACGTGGTCGTCATTCGCGACGGCGACGCGCCACGAGGGCTCACCGAGGACTATCTCGACGTCGCGCTCGAGGGCGCCACGCCGGCCCGTTCCGAGCGCTTTGCCGCCACGCTCGCGCTCCGTGACCGAACGCTCATCGCCGAGGCACGAGCCCCGCTGGCCGGTTAGATTTCGAGGATGTCGAGCGAGCCCCGTCCCACGGTCTACGTCGAGACCTACGGTTGCCAGATGAACGTGAGCGATTCCGAGCTGATGCTCGGAAAGCTCGCGAGCGCCGGCTACACGCCGGTCGAGCAGCCCGACGGGGCCGACGTGATCCTCGTCAACACGTGCGCCATTCGCGACCACGCCGAGCAGCGCGTGATCGGGCGACTGGGCGAGTTGAAGCGGCACATGAAGCCCGACACCGTCATGGGGGTCACCGGCTGCATGGCGCAGCGGCTCGGACCGACGCTGCTCGAGAAGGCGCGCCACGTCTCACTCGTCATCGGTCCCGATGGCTATCGGGCGCTGCCGGCGCTGGTCGACGGCGCGCGACGTGGCGAGCGCGCCATCGCGACGACCTTCGACCTCGAGGAGCACTACGAGGATTTCTCGCCGCGCCGGTTCGACAGCGTGAAGGCGTGGATCCCCGTGCAGCGCGGGTGCGACTATCGCTGCACGTACTGCATCGTGCCGACGACGCGCGGCTCGGAGCGCAGCCGGCGGCTCGACGACGTGATCCGCGAAGTGGAAGGCGTGGTGGCCGATGGGATGAGCGAGGTCGTCCTGCTCGGTCAGACGGTCAACTCGTACAACGACGGCACACACGACTTCGCCGACCTGCTTCGCCGTGTCGGTAGCGTGCCGGGAATCCGGCGCGTGCGCTTCACCAGCCCGCATCCGAACGACTTCAGCGACCGCGTGATCGCCGCGCTGGCCGAGGTGCCGACGGTGTGCGAGCACGTGCATCTGCCGATGCAGAGCGGCTCGACGCGCACATTGAAGCGCATGCTCCGCCGTTATTCGCGCGAGGAGTATCTTGCCTGCGTCGAGCGGCTGCGTGCCGCCGTGCCGAACCTCGCGCTGACGACCGACGTCATCGTCGGCTTTCCCGGCGAGACGGAGGAAGACTTCGCCGAGACGCTGAGCGCCGTCGAGCAGGTGGGGTTCGTCGACGCGTATACCTTCATCTTCTCGCCGCGTGACGGCACACCCGCGACTCGTCTGCCCGCGGAGCTCGCGGTGCCGGCCGAAGTGGCGAGCGAGCGACTGCAGCGGCTCGTCACGCTCGTGCGCGCGGGAGCACGCGAGCTGAATCTCGGCCTGCTCGGCACCCGCCACGAAGTGCTCGTCGAGCGCGAGGCGAAGCGTGGCGAAGCGATGCTCATGACGCGCACGCGCGACTTCAAGACGGTGCTCGTGCCGGGCGACGCGTCGATGCTCGGCAAGTACCTGAACGTGGAGCTCACCGGCACCACCGGCTCGACGTTCACCGGCGCGATCGTGCGCGAGCGCCAGCCGCTCCCCATGGCGGGATGATCTGAGCCCGAGCGGCGCCTGAGGTCAGATCCTGGGGTCAGATACCGAAGGTGTCTGACCCCTTGGCGCGTTCACCGGCGCGTCGGATCGCGCCGGAGTGTGATGGCGAGATGATGGTGTGCCGCGCGCGGCGACCAACCGTTGGCGATGCCTCTCGTCGCCTGGAGCGCCATCGCGTACGCGAGCGGTCTGCTCGCCGGCTTCGCGCTCGCCGAGCGGAACGCGTTTGCGATCTGCGGTCTGGTCATCGTCAGCGCGCTCGTGGCGCTGCGAATGGGTCACCGGTGGGCTGCCGCGGCGCTCGTCGTCGCCGCCGGCGCGATTCTCATCGCACAGGCCGAAGCCAGTCACGAGCGCGCCTGCGCAGCGGTGCTCGGCGCGCGGCGGCGCTGGGAGCTGCGCGTCGATGCACCTGCCGCCGCGGGCGGCATCGCGCGAGGGGCGATCAGTGCGGACGGATGCAGCCGTCGGGCGACGGTGCTGGTTGCCGAGGGGGAGGGGGCGCCGGGCGAGGTGCTGCTCGTGACGGGCCAGCCCTCCGTCGATGAGCGCTCCGTGCTCGTGCAGAACGGGCGGCTCACCGTGCTGCGCGCCGACGGCGTCCTCGCGCGTATGCGCGCGCGGACGGGCGGCCGCATAGACCGGCTGTTCGGCGACGACGCGCCGATGGTGCGCGCGCTCGTCATCGCCGACATGGGGGCGATAGATGCCGAGCAGCGGAACCGGTACGCGAATGCCGGTCTCGTGCACATGCTCAGCGTGTCGGGGCTGCACGTCGGGATCATCGCGCTCGCGTTGCAGCTACTGGGAGCGACGCTTCGCCTCCCGATCGTGCCGACGCGCATCGCGACGCTCGTGCTGCTCGTCGCATACGTCGTCGGAATCGGGGCGCCGCCGCCGGCGGTGCGCGCGGCGGTCATGCTCGGTGTGCTGCTGGCCAGCCGGCTGCGTCAGCGCCCCACCAGCGCGTGGGCGATCCTCGCCCTCGGTGGCGTCGTGCCGCTCGTCGACCCGCGCACCGTGCTCGATCTCGGCTGGCAGCTGAGCGTGGCAGGAGCGGCGGCGCTGATATCCGGCGGCGCACTCGCGGGACGCATCGTGCCGGAGAAGTGGGCAGGGATGCGGCGCAAGCTCGCGTCGGGCGCCGTCGTGAGCATCGTCGCGACGGTCGTCACCGCACCGCTGGTTGCGTGGGCGTTCGGCCGGATCTCGCTCGTCGGGCCGGCGACGAACCTGCTCGCCGATCCGGTGATGGGACTGCTGCAGCCCGTGCTCTTTCTCGCGCTCTGCATTCCCATCGGGCCCGTGGAGCGGCTCTGCGCCGACGCATCGCACGCGCTCATCTACGCGTTCGACGCCGTCGCACGCGCCGGCGCAGCGGTGCCGCATGGCGCGCCCGCTGTGACGCCGACGGCGACCTCCGCGCTGCTGGCCGGTGCCGCCGCAATCGCCGCGCTCGTGGCGTGCACTTCGCGCTCGGCGCGTCCGGCGGTCGTCGGCGCGAGCGCGATGGCGCTGCTCGTGGTCGCGCCGATTCTCCGTCCGCGCGGTGCGTTCACCGAGGTCCACATGATCGACGTGGGGCAGGGTGACGCGCTCGCGATCCGCACGCGCACGGGCCGATGGATCCTGATCGACGCCGGCCGGAGCTGGCTCGGCGGCGACGCGGGCAAAGCGACCGTCGTACCGTACCTCGCCCATCGCGGCGGCGAAATGTCGCTGTTCGTGCTCTCGCATCCGCACGCCGATCACGTCGGCGGCGCCGCCTCGGTGTTCGCCGCGCTGCATCCCGCGCGGTTCGTCGACCCGGGCTATGTCGGCACGTCGCCGCCCTATCGCGCCGCGCTCGGCGAGGCGGCGCGCGATCGCATTCCGTGGCAGCGCGTGCATCCCGGCGACTCGCTCGCCGTCGATGAGGTGGTGCTCACGATGCTCGCACCGGATTCCGTGTGGGCGACGAACCTCACGGACGCCAATCTCGCCAGCACGGTGCTCGTGGCGCGCGTCGGAGGCGTGCGCTTCCTGTTCACCGGCGACGCGGAGGCCGGGGAGGAGGACTGGCTGCTCGCGCGCGAACCGGCGGCGCTCGCCGCCGACGTGCTCAAGGTCGGACATCACGGCAGCTCCACCAGCACGACGGCGCCATTTCTCGCCGCGGTGCACCCCAGGCTCGCGCTCGTGAGCGTCGGCGCGCACAATGCATATGGCCATCCCGATGCCGCCGTGATGCAGGCGCTGCACGCGTCGGGCGCTCAGGTGCTGCGCACCGATCGCGCGGGGACGATCGTGGTCCGAACGGACGGCCGACGACTCGAGGTGGAGGCACGCGACGAACGGTGGTCGATCCCGGAGCGCCCCAGCCCCTGAACACGTCGCGCACGCGCGGCGCGTTCACGCAGATCATACGAGCGGTGCTCGGCGCGATCGTCGGCCATCGGATGACCTTGCCGGCGGCGCTGCTCGCGCGCTATCCCGAGCTCGCCGAAGCGCGATGGCGCCGCGGCGGCCTGCCGGTGCGCGTCGGCGGGTGGTGTCTCGGTCGCGCGACGGTGGCCGGCATCACGCTGGGCCGCACGATCTGGCTCGCGCCGAGGGCGCCACTCTCGCCGGAATTACTCTTGCACGAGCTCAGGCACGTCCACCAGTTTGCATCCGATCGGACCTTCCCGCTCCGGTACGTCTGGGGGAGCCTGCGGCATGGCTACGCGCAGAACCCCTACGAGACGGATGCACGGCAGTTCGCCGCGAGCCGAGTGACAGGCCCTCCTCCCACTGTGTAGAGGTCGCCCGTGGTCCAGCACACCGCGACGTCCGTCGTCACGATCGAGCGGTTCATCATCGAGCAGGAACGACTGCACCCCGAAGCCACGGGCGAGCTGTCCGGCATCCTGTACGATCTCGCGCTCGCCGCAAAGTTGATCGCGAACAAGGTGCGCCGCGCCGGCCTCGTGGACATCCTCGGCGCGACGAGCGACGCGAACATCCAGGGCGAGATCCAGCAGAAGCTCGACGTGTTCGCCAACGAGACGATCATCAAGGCCGTGGACCATGGCGGCCGGTTGTGCGCGATGGCGTCCGAGGAAGTGCCGGGCATCATCCCGATCCCGGAGCACTTCAAGTGCGGGAAGTACTGCCTGCTGTTCGATCCGCTCGACGGGTCGTCCAACATCGACGTCAACGTGCCCGTCGGCACGGTGTTCAGCATCGTGCAGAAGATCACGCGCGGGCGGCACGGCGAGATGGAGGATCTGCTGCAGCCGGGGCGAAGACAGGTCGCGGCGGGCTACGTGATTTATGGGTCTAGTACCATGCTCGTTTACACGACGGGGCAGGGTGCGCATGGCTTCACGCTGGATCCGTCGATCGGCGAGTTCCTCCTCTCGCACCCGAACATCCGCACCCCCGACGAGGGGCAGTTCCTCTCGGTGAACGACTCGTACGAGCAGTACTGGGACGAGCCCACGAAGAAGCTCATGCGGAAGTACCGCGGTCTCGAGGGAGACCGACGCCCGCTCACCGTGCGCTACGTCGGCTCCCTCGTCGCCGACTTTCATCGCAACCTGCTCGGCGGTGGCGTGTTCTGCTATCCGCCCAGCCGCAAGAGCCCGCAGGGCAAGCTGCGGCTGCTCTACGAGGCGAATCCGCTGGCGTTCATCTGCGAGCAGGCCGGCGGCGCGGCGATCGACGGGAAGATGCGCGTGCTCGACATCCAGGCGACCGAGCTGCATCAGCGCGTGCCGCTGTTCATGGGGTCGAAGAACGACGTCGACCTCGCGCTGCGCACCTTCGCGCACCACTCCGAGCTCGTCGGCGCGTAGAGGCCACCGCATCAGCGACCAACGCTTCACTCCGTCGGGCCTTCCCGTCGAGCCGGTGTACCGGCCCGGCGACGCGCCCATAGAGTACGACCGGGATCTGGGCGATCCTGGATCCTTTCCGTACACGCGCGGCGTGCAGCCGACGATGTACCGTGGCCGGCTGTGGACGATGCGTCAGTACGCCGGCTTCGGCACCGCGCGTCAGACGAACGAACGCTTCCGCCTCCTGCTCGACCGCGGGCAGACGGGACTCTCCGTCGCGTTCGACCTGCCGACGCAGATGGGGATCGATTCCGACGCGCCGCGCGCGCTGGGTGAGGTTGGCCGCGTCGGCGTGGCGATCGACACGGTGGAGGACATGCACGTCCTCCTCGACGGCATCCCGCTCGATCGCGTCTCGACGTCGATGACGATCAACGCCACGGCGGCGACGCTGCTGGCGATGTACGTCGTGGTCGCCGAAGAGCGCGGCATCGAGCGCGCCAAGCTCTCGGGGACGATCCAGAACGACATCCTCAAGGAGTACGTCGCGCGCGGCACGTACATCTATCCGCCCGGTCCTTCGCTCGCGCTCATCACGGAGATCTTCCGCTTCTGCGCCGCCGAGGTGCCGAGCTGGAATCCGATCTCGATCTCGGGCTATCACATCCGCGAAGCGGGAGCGACGGCGGTGCAGGAGCTCGCCTTCACCTTCGCCAACGCGATGGAGTACGTCGCGCGCGCGCGCGATGCCGGTCTGGCGGTGAATGACTTCGCCCCGCGATTGTCCTTCTTCTTCGCCGCACACAACGATCTGTTCGAGGAGGTCGCCAAGTTCCGCGCGGCGCGGCGCATGTACGCGCGGCTGATGCGCGAGCGCTTCGGCGCGGGCGACGCGAGCTGCCGGCTCCGCTTTCACACGCAGACGGGTGGCGTGACGCTCCAGGCGCAGCAGCCGCTCAACAACGTCGTGCGCGTCGCGGTGCAGGCGTTGGCCGCAGTGCTCGGCGGTACCCAGTCGCTGCACACCAACGGCTACGACGAGGCGCTGTCGCTGCCGACCGCGGAAGCCGCGACGCTCGCGCTGCGCACGCAGCAGATCATCGGCTTCGAGAGCGGCGCGGCGCTCACCGCCGATCCGCTCGCCGGGAGCTACTACGTCGAGGAGCTCACGACGTCGCTCGAGTCGGCGGCGATGGCGCTGCTCGGCCAGGTGGACGAGCGCGGCGGCGCGGCGAAGGCGATCGAAGCGGGCTTTCTCCAGGAGGAGATCGGCAAGTCGGCGTACGCGCATCAACTGCGCGTCGAGCGCGGCGAGACGGTGATCGTCGGCGTGAACAAGTTCGAGGATGGCGAGAGCGAGACCGTCGTCGCCCCGCCCGACTACTCGGCGCTCGAGCAGGATCAGGTCGCGCGGCTGCGAGAGGTGCGCGCACGTCGCGACGACAGGTCGGTACGGGCTGCGCTCGCGGCGCTCGGCGATGCGGCCGCGACGTACGTCGACGACAGTGGGAAGGCGCGCGCCGACCTCATGCCGCGCATCGTCGATGCGGTGCGCGCGAGAGCGAGCGTCGGCGAGATCAGCGACGTGCTGCGCGAACGGTGGGGTGTTCACCGGCCGGTGTAAGTGCAGATCCCTCGACTTCGCTCGGGATGACAACGGGGACTGTCATCCTGAGCGAGCGCGGCGAGTCGAGGGATCTGCACCTGTCATTCAGAGACTTGTAGCGCTCATTGCGGGCGGCTAGTATTCGAAGCTGTCCTCGAAGCCGCCTAAGTCTCATATCGATGCCAACTTACGAGTTCCGCTGTCCCAACGGTCACACCTTCGATCGGTTCTACCGGTCGATCGGTACCTCCGAAGCCCAGACCGCTTGCCCCGTCTGCGGCGAGATGGCCGAGCGCCAGGTGTCCGGAGGAGCAGGGCTGCTGTTCAAGGGCTCGGGGTTCTACCTCACGGACTACGGCAAGGACGCGCACAAGAAGAAAGCACCCGAGTCGAAGTCCGAGAGCGCGAAGACAGAGGGCGGGAGGAGCGAGAGCGCGTCGAGTGGCTCCTCAGAGTCGAGTGGTGCATCGAAGTCGAGCGACAGCAAGCCCGCCGAGTCGAAGCCGGCTGCTCCTCCGAAGCCGAGTAGCGGCGAGTGAGCACGGACGTCGAGATCCTGCGCGCCGAGCTCACGCGCGCAGCCAAGAGTCTGGGTGCGTCGGACGGCATCGAGCCCGTGCTCGAGCGTCCGCGTGATCCCGCGTTCGGCGACTGGGCGACCAACCTCGCGATGGTGCTCGCCAAGCCGCTCGGCCAGAAGCCGCGCGACCTGGCGGTGAAGCTGATCGAAGCGATCGATCGCGCCGCGGCGGGCATCTCGTCGGCCGAGGTGGCCGGGCCGGGCTTCATCAACTTCCGCATGGACGCGGCGCGCGTCGCGCAGGGAATCGCCGCGCTCGTCGACGCGGATCGTGAGTACGGTCGCAGCGATGCCGGCAAGGGACGCCCGGTGGTCGTCGAGTTCGTGAGCGCCAACCCAACCGGACCACTGCATGTCGGCCATGGCCGTCAGGCGGCGCTCGGCGACGCCATCGCGTCGTTGCTCGAGTGGACGGGATGGGACGTCTCGCGCGAGTTCTACTACAACGACGCCGGCGTGCAGATCGAGAACCTCGCCCTCAGCACGCAGGCGCGCGTCCACGAGATCCGCGGCGGCCCGTTCGCCATTCCGGAGGGCGGCTATCACGGCGAGTACATCGGCGAGATCGCGCAGCGCTACGTCGAGCGCCATCCGAACGATCCCACCGGCGACGACCTCGACTCGGTTCGCCGCTTCGCCGTGCAGGCGCTGCGCGACGAACAGGATCTGGATCTCCGCGCGTTCGGCGTCCGCTTCGACACGTACTACCTCGAGTCGTCGCTCTACACCGACGGCCGCGTCGAGCGCACCGTGGAAACGCTCGTTGGCAACGACAAGACCTACGAGAAGGACGGCGCGCTCTTTCTGCGCACGACGGAGTATGGTGACGATCAGGATCGTGTGATGCGCAAGAGCGCGGAGCGCGGCGGCACGTACACGTACTTCGTCCCCGACGTCGCGTACCACGTGACGAAGTGGGAGCGCGGCTTCACGCGCGCCATCAACGTGCAGGGCTCCGACCATCACAGCACCGTCACGCGCGTGCGCGCCGGCCTCCAGGCGCTCGACATGGGTATGCCGTCGGGTTATCCGGAGTACGTGCTGCACCAGATGGTGACGGTGATGAAGAGCGGCGAGGAGATGAAGATCTCCAAGCGCGCCGGCAGCTACGTCACGGTTCGCGACCTCATCGACGAGGTCGGGCGCGACGCGGTCCGGTACTTCTTCCTGATGCGGAAGGGCGACACGCAGCTCTCCTTCGACGTGGATCTCGCCCGCTCGCAGAGCGAGGAGAATCCGGTCTACTACATCCAGATGGCGCACGCGCGCCTCTCCGGGATCTTCCGCGTCGGCGAGATCGATCCGGCGTCGATCGACCCGTCGAGCACCGATCTCTCTCCGCTCGTCCTCGAGGAAGAGACGGAGCTCATGAAGGCGCTCCTCGACTTCCCGGCACTGGTGGCCGGCGCGGCCGAGGCGCTGGAGCCGCAGCGGATTGCGACGTACCTGCACGACACGGCGGGACGGATTCACCTCTGGTACCACAAGGCGCACGTGCTCAACGAGCCGGAGCCGATCATGCGCGCCCGACTGGTGCTGGCGCGCGCCGCGCAGATCGTGATCCGGAACGGCCTGACGATGCTTGGCATCACGGCGCCGGAAAGGATGTAGACGCAATTCGGTTGTGGGTGGGGAGTGGGGAGTCGGGGTGAGCAGCGTCCCGATGGGTCGTTTGCAGTCACCCTCCACTCCCCACCCTCCACCAGGTTCGCCGATCAGTCGTTCTCACTTCATCATCTCTCTCCCAGGCTATGACCGTCCTCGTCGTGGGCTCCGTTGCGCTCGATTCCGTGGAAACGCCGTTCGGCAAGGCGGATCTCGTGATCGGAGGCTCCGGGACATTCTTCTCGGCGTCGGCGAGTCACCTCTCGCCCGTGCAGCTCGTCGGCGTCGTCGGCGACGACTACCCGATGGCGCAGCTCGAGCCACTGCGCGCGCGCGGCGTGGACATGGCGGGACTCGAGCAGACGTCGGGCCACTCGTTCCGCTGGCGCGGTCGCTACCGTCACGACCTCAATTCGGCCGAGACGCTCGAGACGCACCTCGGCGTCTTCTCGCATTTCAGCCCGAAGATTCCCGAGCAGTTCCGCAAAGCGCCCTTCGTCTTCCTCGCCAACATCGATCCCCGGCTCCAGCTCGACGTGCTGCGCCAGGTGGAGCGCCCGAAGCTCGTGGCGTGCGACACGATGAACTTCTGGATCGAGAGCCGTCGCCCCGATCTGCTCGCGCTGATCGAGCAGGTCGATCTGATCACGTTGAACGACGGTGAGGCGCGACAGCTCACGGACTGCTTCAACCTCGTGAAGGCCGCACGCTGGATCATGCAGCGCGGTCCGTCGATGGTGATCATCAAGAAGGGAGAGCACGGCGCCTTCCTGTTCAAGGATCGCTCGATCTTCTTCGCGCCCGCGTATCCCCTCGAGGACGTGTTCGATCCCACCGGCGCGGGCGATTCGTTCGCCGGCGGATTCATGGGCTATCTCGCGCGCACCGGTGACCTGAGCGACGAGAACCTGCGTCGCGCGGTGGTGTACGGCTCGGCGATGGGCTCCTTTGCGGTGGAGAAGTTTTCCGTTCAGCGGCTGCTCGAGATCGATCGGTCCAATATTGCGGAGCGCGTCGCCGACTTCCGGCGGCTCGTTGCTTTCGAAGAGGAGGTCATGGCGTGAGCGACCAGAAGCCACTGGACTACGCCGCGTCCGGCGTCGACATCGACCGCTCGGACGACGTCAAGCATCGCATCCGTGCCGTCGTCGAATCGACCTTCACCGCCGGTGCGCGCGGCGCGTTCGGCGGCTTCGGCGGCATGTTCCGCATCCCCGCCGACTTCCAGCGCCCCGTGCTCGTGTCGAGCGCGGATGGGGTGGGAACGAAGCTGCGTGTCGCTATCGAGGCCAACCGCCACGACACGGTGGGCCATGATCTCGTCAATCACTGCGTGAACGACATCCTCGTCCAGGGCGCCGTGCCGCTGTTCTTCCTCGACTACTTCGCCGCGGGCCGCCTCGTGCCCGAGGTGGTGGAAGCCGTCGTGCGAGGGATCGCCGCAGGATGCCGCGAGAACGGCTGCTCGCTCGTCGGCGGTGAGACGGCGGAGATGCCCGGCATCTACACGCCCCCCGACTACGACCTGGCCGGCTTCATCGTCGGTGCCGTGGAAGAGGATCGCATCCTTGGCGCCGATCGCGTCGAGGAGGGAGACGTCATCGTCGGACTCGCAAGCAGCGGGTTGCACACCAACGGCTACTCCCTGGCGCGGCACATCGTCGCGGAGCGGATGCAGCTCGGCGTGGACGACCCGTTTCCGGGCGAGACCGCGACGGTGGGCGAGGCGCTGCTCCGGATCCACCGCTCGTACCTCCCCGTGCTGCGGCCGATACTCGGGAAGATCCATGGCATGGCGCACATCACGGGCGGCGGGCTGCCGGGCAATGTGAATCGGGTGCTGCCGGACACGCTCGACGCCGCGATCGACGGCTCCAGCTGGACGGTCCCGAATCTCTTCCTCCAGCTCGAGCAGGCAGGGCAGGTCTCCCGGGCCGAGATGTATCGAACGTTCAACATGGGCGTCGGCATGGTCGTGATCACCGATGAGGCGGGAGCCGCAGCAGTCGAGGCGAGCGCCAGGTCGGCCAACGTCGATGCCTGGCGGCTCGGACGCACGGTGCGGGGAACTGGCCAGGTGCGAATTTCCTGAGAGATCGAATGCGTAAGTGGCAGCTGCTAGGAGTGGTATTCGCGCTGGTGACCGCAGCGAATGCAGGTGCGCAGACGGCGAACAGCTGTCCGCCGGGAAGCATCACCGGAGGGGGTGGAATCGTGCCGGGCTTCCCTGATCGCCAGATGGCTACGCAGGATGCCTGTCAGATGGCCGTGGACGTCTTCCAGCTCCTGTCGCCGCAGCTCGGGCTCGCGCTAGCCGGTGGCAACGCGGTGCTCGGCAGTGGCAGCACCCTGGGCGGCCCGGGCCATTTCTCCATCGGGTTGCGCGCGAACGTCTTTCAGGGCGATCTCCCGGACATCACCTCCTTCCCGACGCCCAGCACCACCGGCCGCGTGCAGTACAAGGGCGCCACTGCGCTCCCCGCGAGCACGACCATCGTCGGACTGCCGACGGCCGATGCGGCAATCGGCCTGTTCGGCGGGGTGCCTCTCCCCCTGACGAACGTCGGCGGCATCGACCTGCTGGTCAGTGCCACGTACGTTCCCAGCTTCGGCGATTCGACGTCCGACGTGCGGATCGCGCCGGACCGCAATCTCCAACTGGGCTACGGCGTACGCGTCGGGCTTCTCAAGGAGTCGATCGTCGTCCCGGGGGTGTCGTTCACCTTCCTCAGGCGCGATCTGCCATCGACCTCGATGGACGGCAGCTCGTCCGGAGTCAGCGTGTCGGTTCGGGATGCCAAGGTGAAGACGTCGGCGTATCGCCTGGTGGCCAGCAAGACGCTGCTGACCTTCGGGATCGCCGCCGGCATCGGGCAGGACAGGTACGATGACGAAGCGAACGTGCAGGGCACGGTGAAGGCGGCGGCTCCAGTCGGCACGCAGACGTCGGACGTGGTCGCGCTCTCGCAGAAGCTCACGCGGACGAACTACTTCGTCGATCTCTCGCTGAACCTGCCCGTGTTCAAGCTCGTGGGCGAATTGGGGCAGGTGACGGGCGGCACCGTCGACACGTTCAACGAGTTCGATTCGGGACGCGCCGACAAGTCGCGCACCTACGGCTCGGTGGGCTTCCGCATCGCCTTCTAGCATGTCGAGCGAGCCACTGGCGGCGCCGGACGACGGCGCGTTCATGCGCCGGGCGCTCGCATTGGCCGAACGCGGATGGGGACGCACGGCGCCGAACCCGATGGTCGGCGCCGTCGTCGTGCGAGACGGCCTCGTCGTCGGTGAAGGGTGGCACGCCGAGTACGGCGGGCCGCACGCCGAAGTCGGGGCGCTGCGCGCCGCGGGCGAGCTGGCGCGCGGCGCCACGGTGTACGTGACCCTCGAGCCGTGCAATCACCACGGCAAGACGCCGCCGTGCACCGAAGCGCTCATCGCGGCCGGTGTCGCCCGCGTCGTCGTGGCGTGTGAGGATCCGCACCCTGTCGCGCGGGGTGGCGTGGAGCGACTGCGCGAAGCCGGCGTCGACGTCGCGGTCGGCGTCGAGGAAGCCGCGGCCCGCGAGCTCAACGCCCCCTTCTTCCACGCCCTGTCGAGCCATCGCCCCTTCGTGCGGCTCAAGCTCGCCCTCTCCCTCGACGCCGCGATCGCCGATCACACGCGCCGGCCCGGCTGGCTCACCGGCGAAGCGGCGCGCCACGAGGTGCATCGCCTCCGCGCCGACGCGGACGCCATCGCCGTGGGCATCGGCACCGCTCTCGCCGACGATCCCGAGCTCACCGTGCGCTACGGGCCGCCGCCCCGCGTCGCCCCGCTGCGCGTCGTCTTCGACGGCTCGGCGCGGCTTCCAAGGGGCTCGCGCCTCGCCAGCACCGCCCGCGACGTCCCCGTCGTCGTGGTGTGCCGGACGCCGGACCCCGCGAATGCCTCCGCGCTCGAGAAGCTCGGGGTCACGCTCATCCATGCGTCCACCGTCAGCGACGCGCTCGCCGCCCTCTGCCAGCGGGGCGTCCGGTCCCTCCTCGTCGAGGGTGGGGCGGCACTGGCAGCGTCCCTCATCCAGGCCGCATTGGTCGACCGGCTGGTTATCTTTCGGGCACCCCTCGTTCTCGGGGCCGGTTCCCTCAACGCCTTCGGCACCGCCACGGCGGTCCGGGCGGCCGAGGCTCCACGCTGGCGGCTCGTCGAGTCGCGGCGCTTCGGGGACGACGAGATGACGGTCTACGCCCCTCCGCGATGAGGAGGGAGGAGCTGTTTGAATGTTCACCGGGCTGGTTGACGACGTCGGTGTGATCGAGCGTGTGGAGCGGACCGGGGCGGGGCGCGAGCTGCGCATTGCGTCTCGGTACACCGGGCTGACGCCAGGCGAGAGCATCGCGGTGAACGGCGCGTGCCTCACGGTGCGCGAGCACGGCGCAGGCTGGTTCACCGTCGCGGCCATCGTCACGACGCTCGACCGCACCACGATCGGCTCGTGGGACGTCGGCCGGCGCGTGAACCTCGAGCGCGCACTGCGCCTCGGCGACCGACTCGGTGGCCACATGGTGCAGGGGCACGTCGACGGCGTCGGCACGGTCGAGCGCGTCCATCGGCGTGACGACGCGCTACTCGTCGACGTGCGGCTCCCCGACGACCTCGAGAGCCTGATGGTGCCGCACGGCTCGGTCACGATCGACGGAGTCAGCCTCACCGTGAACGCGCTCCCCGCTCCGGGGATTCTTCAGCTATCACTCATCGAGTACACCTGGACGCACACCACGCTCGGCGCGCTCCGTGCCGGCGACGTCGTCCACGTCGAGGCGGACATGATCGGGAAGTACGTCCGCCAGCTCGTCGCCCCGTACGCGGCCGCACGGTGATCGCGCCGCGTATCGACTGCTTTCGTTGACCTCCATGCCATTCTCCACCGTTGAACAGGCGATCGCCGACTTCGCCGCGGGCAAGCTCGTCATCGTCGCCGACGACGAGGACCGCGAGAACGAGGGCGATCTCATCTGCGCCGCATCGCTCGTCACCGCCGAATCCATCACCTTCATGGTGAAGAAGGCGGGCGGGTTGATCTGCCTCGCGCTCACCGGCGAGCGCTGCGACCAGCTCGGCCTCGCGCCGATGGCCGAGAGCAACCCGGACGAGTATCGCACCGCGTACACCGTGAGCGTCGACGCGAGCCCGCGCTTCGGCGTCGGCACCGGCATCAGCGCGCAGGACCGCGCGACGACGATCCGCGTCTGCGTCGATCCGGCCACCGTCGGCGACGACCTGCGCCATGGCGGCCACGTGTTCCCGCTACGGGCGCGCGAGGGCGGCGTGCTCCAGCGCGTCGGACACACGGAGACGGCGATCGATCTCGCGCGGCTCGCCGGACTCTATCCGGCGGGCGTCGTGTGCGAGATCCTCAACGAGGACGGCACGACGGCGAAGCGTCCGCAACTCGAGGAGTTCGCGCGCGAGCACGGGCTCACCTTCATCACGGTCGCGCAGCTCGTCGCGCACCGGCTGCGCAACGAGCGGCTCGTGCATCGCGTCGCTGAAGCGCGCATGCCGACGCCGTACGGCACGTGGAAGGTGTTCGGCTACAAGAACGACGTCGACGCCCACGAGCACGTCGCCATCACCTACGGCGACGTCTCGGGCGGCGAGGGCGTGCTGGTGCGCATGCACTCCAAGTGTCTCACCGGCGACGTCTTCCACTCGATGCGCTGCGACTGCGGCTGGCAGCTCGAGACGGCGATGCAGATGATCCAGAAGGAAGGGCGCGGCGCGATCGTCTACCTCGACCAGGAAGGGCGGGGGATCGGTCTGCTCAACAAGCTCAAGGCGTACGAGCTTCAGGACGCCGGCGCCGACACGGTCGAGGCCAACGAGCGGCTCGGCTTCGCGCCGGACCTGCGCAACTACGGCATCGGCGCGCAGATCCTGCTCGACCTCGGCCTGCGCTCCATCCGTCCCATCACGAACAACCCGCGCAAGATGGTCGGTCTCGAGGGGTATGGTCTGCACGTGGACGAGCGCGTGCCGATCGTGCAGCCGGAGAACATCGAGAACGCCGGCTACATGGGCACCAAGCGCGACAAGCTCGGGCACCTTCTCGCTTCCTGATCGACATGGCGGAGTTCAACGGCATCGTGACCGGGGAGGGACGACGCTTCGTCGTGCTCGCGTCCCGGTTCAACCATCACATCACCGAGAAGCTCGCCGAGGGCGCGCTCGACGCACTGGTGCGCCATGGCGCGGCAGTGGACGACGTCGACGTGGTCTGGGTGCCGGGCGCGTGGGAGCTTCCCTACGCGGCGCGCCGGCTCGCCGCGACGGAGCGCTACAACGCGCTCGTCGTCGTGGGCGCCGTGGTGCGCGGCGACACACCGCACTTCGACTACGTGGCCGGCGAAGCGTCGCGTGGACTCGCCGACGCGAGCACGGAGTACGAGATCCCGATCGGCTTCGGGCTGCTCACGACGGACACGATGGAGCAGGCCGAGGCACGAGCGGGCGGAGAGCACGGCAACAAGGGGTGGGATGCCGCCGTCGCCGCGATGGAGATGGCCGACCTGTTCGAACGACTCGATGTCGCGGACGAGGGTTGAGACGCGCGCGCGAGCGCGCGCGCTGCAGGCACTCTACGCGTGGGACATGCGCGGCGGCGTCGATCTCGAGCGGGTCGCGACGCAGGTGTGGGATGATCTCGCGATCACGCCGGATGAGCGTCGCGTCGCGGGCCCGATCGTGCGCCACGTCGCGCAGAAGCAGCGCCAGCTCGACGACGAGCTCACCGAAGTCACCACGAACTGGCGCCTCGAGCGCATCGGCGCCGTCGAGCGCTGCGTCCTTCGCATGGCCGCCGCCGAGCTCTCGATCGGCGAGACGCCGCCGCGCGTCGTGATCCAGGAAGCGGTCACCCTCGCCGAGCGATTCGGCAGCGCCGCGAGCGCGAAGTTCGTCAACGGCGTGCTCGACGCGCTCGCACGCCGCATGGGACGGATTTAGTGCGCCTGCTCGTCGTCAATTGGCAGGACCGCGAGAACCCGCAGGCGGGCGGCGCCGAGATCCATCTGCACGAGATCTTCGGCCGGCTCGCCGCCCAGGGCAATCAGGTCACACTTCTTTGTGGCGGATGGCCCGGCTGCCCGCCGCGCGTCACGCTCGACGGCATGGAGGTGCTGCGCGTCGGCACGCGCTACACCTTCCCCCTGCGCGCCCGGCGCTACTTCCAGCGTCACCTCGCGCGCGCCGGCTACGAGCTGCTCGTCGAAGACATCAACAAGGTGCCGCTGTACACGCCGCGCTGGGGCGGCCCGCCGGTGGTGGCGCTCGTCCCGCACCTGTTCGGCGGCACGGCTTTCCAGGAGCTCGCCGCCCCGCTGGCCTCCGCCGTGTGGCTCGCCGAGCGTCCCCTCGGCCGCGTCTACCGCGGTGTTCCGTTCGAGGCGATCAGCGCGAGCACGGCGAGCGATCTCGCCGCGCGCGGCATCCCGCGCTCCGCGGTCGAGGTGATCTATCCCGGCATCGACACTGTCGGCTACACCCCGTGCGCCGATGAGCGCGCGCCGGAGCCCGTCTTCGCCTACCTCGGGCGCCTCAAGCGTTACAAGGGCGTGCAGTACGTCGTGGAGGCATTCGCGGCGATGCGGCACCCGACGGCGCGCCTGGAGATCGCCGGCGCGGGCGACTATCGCCCCGCGCTCGAACGGCTCGCGGCGTCGCTTGACCTTGGCGAGCGCGTGCGGTTTCTTGGGCGCGTCAGCGAGGACGAGAAGCTGCGCCTGCTGCGGCGCGCGTGGGCCCTCGTCTTCGCCTCGCCGAAGGAGGGATGGGGCATCACGAATCTCGAGGCAGCCGCGTGCGGCACACCGGTGGTGGCGTCGAACTCGCCCGGCATTCGCGAATCGGTTCGCCACGGTGAGACCGGCTATCTCGTTCCTCACGGCGACGTACCGGCGATGGCCGCCGCCATGACGCAGATCGCCGGCGACGCCGATCTCGTCGCGCGACTCGGCGCACAGGCGCGCACCTTCGCCGAGACGTTCACCTGGGAGCGCGCCGCGAACGAGACGGCCGCCCACCTCTACCGCGTGCTCGCCAGCCGACGGTCCACCCGATGATCTGTTCATGCCTGAGATGAAGGTCGGCGCGATCTTCGAGCAGGTCCGCGAGCTGCTCGAGCTCGAGCGCGTGCCGGGGACCAAAGGGCTCGATCGCGTCGTCGATGGCTCCGATATCTCCAGCCCGGGCCTCGCGCTCTCCGGCTACGTCAAGCGCTTCGTCGCCAGGCGGCTGCAGGTGTTCGGCGAGACGGAGGTCACCTACCTCTTCTCGCTCGACGCCGAGACGCGCCGCGCGCACATCGCGCAGTTCTTCAGCTTTCCGGTGCCCTGCGTCTTCGTCACGAAGGGGCTCGCGTTGCCGGCGGACGTCGTCGAGGAGGCGGCGCGGGCCGATGTGGCGATCCTGCGCTCGGCGCTGAAGACCCACGAGTTCTACAACCGCATCAAGCCCTGGCTCGACGACGCCTTCGCTCCGCAGACGACGATTCACGGCTCGCTCGCCGACGTCTACGGTGTCGGGCTGCTGTTCATCGGCCAGAGCGGCATCGGCAAGTCGGAGTGCGTGCTCGATCTCGTCGAGCGCGGACACCGCATCGTCGCCGACGATCTGGTCTTCGTGCGGCGACGCGCCGGCGACATCCTCCTCGGCCGCGGCCACGAGCTGCAGCGGCACTATATGGAGATCCGCGGGCTTGGCCTCGTCGACATCCCGGCGATCTTCGGCATCCGCTCCGTGCGGCAGCAGAAGCGTATCGAGGTGGTCGTGCAGCTCGAGGAGTGGCGACACGACGCCGTCGTCGACCGCACGGGGCTCGACGGCGAGACGACGGACATCCTCGGCGTGCCGATCCCGCGCATCACGATCCCGCTCAACCCGGGAAAGAACATCACCGTCATTGCGGAGGTGATCGCGATGCATCATCTCCTCAAGTGGAGCGGGATCGATCCCGCCGAGCGCTTCAACGAAGCGCTGATCAAGCAGATGCGCGACAAGTCCGAGATCAACCGCTACCTGCGTGAGGATCATGAGTGAGCCTGCCGCGAAGCGTGCACTGGTCGCCGGCCACGGCGACTTCGCCGCCGGCCTGATCTCCGCCGTCGAGGCGGTCACCGGGCGCGGCGATCTCCTCGATCCCATCGAGGTGAAGGGGCTGTGCGGGGAGGACATCCAGCACCTCCTGAGCGATCGGCTGAAGGCCAACGGCGCGACGATCATCTTCACGGACCTCCAGGCAGGCAGCTGCACCATGGCCGCGCGCCGGCTCCTGCGGGAGATGCCCGGCGTGCTGCTCGTGTCGGGGGCGAACCTCCCGATGCTGCTCGATTTCGTCATGTCGAGCGACGAAGCGCAGCAGGCGGCCCGCGCCGCGGTGGAACGCGCACGCACCGCCATCTCCATCTACGAGGCGCCGAAGTGACACTCGTCCTCAACCGGATCGACGATCGCCTGATTCATGGCCAGGTCGTCGTCGGGTGGGGTCAGCCGCTCGACGTGCGCTTCATCGTGCTCGTCGACGACGCCGTCGCATCGAGCGATTGGGAGCGCGAGCTCTATCGCATGGGCGTGCCCCCCGAGATGGAGCTGCGCTTCCACTCGGCCGCCGAAGCGGCACCGCTGCTCGACAGCTATCGTCTCGACCCGCATCCCGGCATCCTGCTCACCGGCGACATCGCCACGATGCGCGAGCTCGTGCTCCATGGTGGCGTGCGCGAGGTGAACATCGGTGGCATCCATCATCGCTTGGGTCGCCGTCAGTATCTGCGCTACGTCTTCCTGACCCCCGACGAGCAGCAGGCGCTGCGCGATGTCGCATCGCTCGGCGCACTCGTCACGGCGCAGGACGTTCCCGCCGCGCGCGCCGTTCCCCTGGAAGAGATGCTCGCTCACGCGGAGGATGTGTGAGAGAGCTGCTCCCGCTCTCGATGCTCGGCGGGCTCCTCGGGCTCGACGTCGTCTGCTTCCCGCAGATGATGATCTCGCGCCCGCTCGTCGGTGCGACCGTCGCGGGGGCGTTCGTCGGCGACACGACGACGGGACTCCTCGTCGGCGCTACCCTCGAGCTGATCGCGCTCGCCACGCTCCCCTTCGGTGCGTCGCGCTACCCCGAATGGGGCTCGGCGGCCGTCGTCGGCGGCGCGATCGCGGCGGCGCTGCACGCCGAGCCGGCGGGCACGGTGACGGTCGGCGTGCTCGCCACCCTCGCCACCGCGTGGGTGGGTGGCTGGACGCTCGTGAAGCTGCGCGTGTGGAACGCATGGCTCGCCCGTCGCAAGCGCGGCGCGCTCGAGCACGGCTCGCGTGGCGCCGTCGTGGGACTGCAGCTCGCGGGGCTCACGTCGGACCTCGTCCGGGCAATGCTCCTGACGGCGGTCGCCTACGGGCTGATCTTTCCCGTCGCCCGCGCCACGGTGGCACTCTGGTCGTTCGACGAGCACATCTCGCGCGCGGTGACGGTGGGGGCGGCCAGCGCAGTGGCGGCGGCCGCGGCGTGGACCATCTTCCATTCGGCCCGCGGGGCGCGGTGGTATTTCGCCGGCGGGCTGTTGCTCGGACTTCTGATCCTGGCGATGCGATGACGGCTTCCGCTGCCGCGACGCACGGCGTACCGAGCCCGAACCCCACTCCTCGCGTCTCCGCGATGACCTGGGTGAGTATTTTCATTCGTACCCTGGCCATCCAGGGATCCTGGAACTACGAGACGCTTCTCGGGAACGGGGTGGGCTTCGCGCTCGAGCCCGCGCTGCGCCAGCTGCCCGGCGGCGTGCGCAGCGACGCGTTCAAGGCCGCGATGGCGCGCGAGAGCGCCTACTTCAACGCGCATCCGTATCTCACCTCCGTCGCCATCGGCGCGCTCGCCAAGGCGGAGCTCTCCGGTGTTCCGCCGGAACGCATCGAACGGTTCCGCACCGCGCTCTGCGGTCCGCTCGGCAGCGTCGGCGATCGTCTGGTGTGGGCCGGCCTGCTGCCATTCTCCTCGCTCGTCGCGCTCATCGCCTTCGGCATCGGTGCGCGGCCGCTCGCCGTGGTCGCGATCTTTCTCGTGATGTACAACGCGGGCCACCTCGGGCTGCGCATCTGGGGCCTGCGGGTGGGGTGGACGCGCGGCCTGGCAGTGGCCGGCGCGCTCGCGAACCCGATGCTGCGCAATGGACCGGCCTACATCGCGCGCGCGGCGGCGGCGGTCGCCGGCATCGCGATCCCGCTCACCGTGGCGCGCGTAGTCGGTCCGAGTCGCCTGTTGCTCGACGGCGCGCTCATTCTCGGGGCCGTGATCGCCTTCGGGTTGGTCCGCGTCCACGGCCGCGTCGAAGGTTGGAAGCTCGTGCTCGTGCTCATCGCTCTCTTCGCCCTCGTCTCGGTGGCTCGCTGATGGTCGAACGAACCGTGCAGATCCTCAACAAGAACGGGCTGCATGCTCGCCCCGCGGCGGAGATCGTGAAGATCGCCGCCAAGTACTCCAGTGAGATCACCCTGGCGCGGGACGGCACGGAGGTGAATGGCAAGAGCATCATGGGCGTCATGATGCTCGCCGCCGAGTGCGGCGCGTCGGTGCTGCTCCGCGCGAACGGCGCCGACGAGGAGCAGGCGGTCGAGGCGATCGCCGCGCTCATCGCCAACAAGTTCGGAGAGCGGTAGTGGAGCGACAGATCAGGGGGATCCCAGCCTCGCCCGGCATTGTCGTCGGCCAGGCGTACCTGCTGCGCTGGGAGGTGCCGGACGTCCGTCATCGCATCATTCCGGACGAAGGGATCCCCGCCGAGATCGAGCGCTTGCACCGCGCGCTGGAACGCGCGCGCGAGCGACTGCGCCAGGTCCGCGCCCGCGTGGAGGCCTCGGCTGGCCCCGAGGAGGCCGCCATCTTCGACGTCCAGCTCTCCATCCTCGACGACGAGGAGCTCACGCGCGGCGTCGAGGAGCTCATTCGCCAGAACATGGGTGCGGAGAAAGCCTTCGACGTCATCATGCTCGAGTGGCGCAACCGCTTCGCGCGCCACGCCGCCGCGATGCTGCGCGAGCGCGTCGGCGATCTCACCGACGTGCACATTCGCGTCCTCTCGCTGCTGCTCGATCTGCCCAACCGCGATCCGGTCACGCTGCCGCCCGGCTCGAATGCCATCCTCGTCACGCACGATCTGACGCCGAGTCTCACCGTGCAGCTCGATCGCTCGACCATCGCCGCAATCGCGACGGACGCCGGTACGCGCACGGCCCACGTGGCCATCCTCGCGCGCTCGCTCGGCCTCCCCGCCGTGGTCGGCCTCCGCACGGCGACCGCCGAGCTGCAGGGCGGCGAGCGCATCGTCCTCGACGGCGGCACCGGCATGCTCGCGATCAACCCGACCGACGAGGAGATCGCCGCCTACCACGAGCGCCAGCGCGAGGAGGCGGTCGCCGAGGCGGCGCTCGCCGAGCTGGCCGCGCTCGAGGCGGTGACGCTCGACGGCGTGAGCGTCACGCTGCGCGCGAACGTCGACATCCCCGAGGACGCCGAAGCGGCCGCGCGCAGCGGTGCCCAGGGCGTGGGCCTGATGCGCACCGAGTTCCTCGTCGTCGGCCGTCCGAACATGCCCGACGAGGACGAGCAGTATCGCGCCTACCGGCGCGTCCTCGAGGCGTTCGAGGGGCACCCGGTCATCATTCGCACCTTCGACATCGGTGGCGACAAGCTCCCGATGGGTGGATTTCCCACCGAGCCGAATCCCTTCCTCGGCTGGCGCGCGATCCGGATGTGCCTCGATCAGCCGGAGATGTTCCGCACCCAGCTCCGCGCGCTGCTCCGCGCGTCGATGCACGGCAACCTGCGGATCATGCTCCCGCTCATCGTCACGCTCGACGAGGTCCGCGGGGCGCGACGGTTGCTCGAGGAAGCGGCGCGCGAGCTCACCGAGCGAGGCGTCCCGCATCGCGTGGACATCCCGCTGGGGGTCATGATCGAGACGCCCGCCGCCGCCGTCGCCGGCGACACGCTCACGCGCGACGTCGATTTCTTCAGCATCGGGACCAACGATCTCGTGCAGTACACGCTGGCGGTCGACCGCGGCAACGCGAACCTCGCGCCGCGGTACACGCCGCTCCATCCCGCCGTGCTGCGGCTCATCCAGCGCACGGTGGAGGTGGCGACGCTCGCCGACATCGACGTCGCCGTGTGCGGCGAGATGGCGTCGCAGCCGCTCATGGCGTTCGCCCTCCTCGGACTGGGCGTGCGGCAGCTGAGCGTCGCGCCGCGCTCCGTGCCGCTGGTGAAGCGCATCGTGCGAAGCGTCACCGCGTCGCACGCGAAGCTCGCCGCGTCGGCCGCTCTCCGCGCGCTGACGGCCGACGACGCGCGCGAGGAGCTGGCGCGTCGCCTCGCCGATGTCGTCGGTGATGCGCCCTTCCTGTATGATGGCTTGCCGGGCGCGCGCTGAACCGCTTTCTTTCCTCTACTCACCGTCCTCGACGGTCCTGGGCTCGACAGCATGGTGTCGGGCCTTCTTTCTTCCTCTCCGACCCCAGTGGGGAAACCTGCCGTGTCCGACCGCTGCCTCTTCACGTCCGAATCAGTCACCGAGGGCCACCCCGACAAGGTCGCGGATGCCATCTCGGATGCCGTCCTGGATGCCTTGCTCGCCGAGGATCCCGCCTCGCGAGTGGCCTGTGAGACGCTCGTCACCACCGGCCTCGCCGTCATCGCCGGCGAGATCACGACGAACGCCTACGTCCATCTACCCGAGGTCGTCCGGTCGACGATCGCGCGCATCGGCTACACCGATGCCGGCTTTGGCTTCGACAGTCAGACCTGCGCCGTGATGAGCACCATCGACCGCCAGTCGCCGGACATCGCGATGGGCGTCGACACCGGCGGCGCAGGCGATCAGGGGATGATGTTCGGCTACGCGACCGACGAGACGCCGGAGCTGATGCCGATGCCGATCACGCTCGCGCATCGCATCACCCGCACCCTCGCCGACAAGCGCCGCAACGACAAGAGCTTCAAGTGGCTCCGTCCCGACGGGAAGGCGCAGGTCACCGTCGTGTACGAGGACAACATCCCGGTCGCCGTCGACACCGTCGTCGTCTCGACGCAGCACGCCGAGGATGTCTCGAACTCCAAGCTCCGCAAGGCGATCATCTCGGAGATCATCGAGCCGTCGATCCCGAAGGAGCTGCGCGGCAAGAAGATCAAGTATCACATCAACCCGACCGGCCGCTTCGTCATCGGCGGGCCGCAGGGTGACGCGGGGCTCACTGGCCGCAAGATCATCGTCGACACGTACGGCGGCATGGGCCGCCACGGCGGCGGCGCGTTCAGCGGAAAGGATCCCTCCAAGGTGGATCGTTCTGCCTGCTACGCCGCGCGCTGGGTCGCCAAGAACGTCGTCGCCGCCGGCCTCGCCCGTCGGTGCGAGGTCCAGGTCGCGTATGCCATCGGCGTGGCCGAGCCCGTCTCGGTCATGGTGGACACCTTCGGCACGGCCACCGTGGCGGAGTCGCAGATCATGAAGGCGGTGAACGAGATCTTCGACCTCACCCCGCGCGGCATCACCGCGGCGCTCGACTTGCGAAAGCCGATCTACAGCGCCACCGCCGCCTACGGGCACTTCGGTCGCACTCCCGAGAAGCTCGGCAACGGGCGCGGGGGGGGCACGACGTTCACGTGGGAGCGCACCGACAAGGCGGCTGCCCTCAAGCGCGCCGTGCGCGGCTGATCAGGCCACGTCCGGCGGCGAACCACCACTCCCTGCCGGGGTAGACGCACGCATGATCGAAGTGCTCGTTTCACGTCTCGGGCTGGACAGCGCGACGAACTCGTATGTCGTCGTGCTTCAGGAGCGCGGAGGGACGCGACTCCTTCCCATCTGGATCGGTCAGCCCGAGGCCGAGTCGATCGTGCGTCACATGCACAGCGTGAAGAACGTACGACCGCTCACCCACGACCTGGTGCGCAACCTCATCCTCGGGATGGGGGCGCAGCTGCGTCGGGTGCAGATCACGCGCGTCGAGAAGAGCACGTACTTCGCCGAGCTGCACATCCAGCGCGGCGACACCCTCGTGCACGTCGACGCGCGCCCCTCCGACAGCATCGCCATCGCCCTCCGCCTCAGCTCACCGATCTTCGCCGCCGAGGAGCTGCTCGTCGAGCCGGCCGAAGAGGAGGAGGAAGAGGAGCAGAGCGAAGTGCCCGGCGTGGGAGAATCCGAGGGGCCCGACCTGCCCGATCCCGATGAATCGGAGCTCTCCGCGGAACAGCTGAAGGCGTACCTTGAGAACCTCAGGCCCGAAGACTTCGGGAAGTTCAATCCGTAAGCTCGTTCGCCCGGCCGCGCTCCTCGTCGCGGCACTGCTCGGCGCTGCGCCCCTCGGTGCGCAGCGCGACACGTCCGCCGCCGCGCCCAAGCCGGGCGAGCCGTTGCTCGCGCCGGCGCCGGGACCCTCGCTCGTCGAGGGTCGCGTGGTGCGTCCCGTGGTCACCGGCGAGACGCCCGTGCCCGGCGTCTACGTCACGATCCATCGCGTCGGGCCGGACAGTGCGGGCCCACTCGACTCGATGCGCACCGATACGTACGGCCGGTATCGGTTCACCTATCGGCGCTTCGGCGATCCGACCGCACTCTACTTCGCGGCGTCGGTCTACAAGGGCATCGCGTACTTCTCGGCGCCGTTTCGCGGCGGTGCCGTGCGCGGCGACGACGCCGAGATCGTCGTGTTCGACACGACGTCGCACCCCGTGCGCTTCACCGTGCAGGGGCATCACATCGTCGTCGGCGCCCCTCGCCCGACCGGCTTGCGCGACATCGTCGAGGTCTACGAGATCTCGAACGACACCGTCGTCACCGCCATCGGCCGCGACTCGCTGTCGCCCGTGTGGACTGCGCCGTTGCCGAAGGGGGCCACCGGCTTCACCGCCGGCCAGGGCGACGTCTCGGCGGCGTCGCTCGAGCGTCGCGGCGACTCGGTGGCGCTCATCGCGCCATTCTCGCCGGGCGTGAAGCAGCTCAGCTTCACCTACTCGCTCGACTCGCGCGCCTTCCCGCTCGACTTCACCCTCGACCGCCAGATCGGAATGCTCGAAGTGTTGCTCGAGGAGCCCGGTGCGCAGGTGCGCTCTTCGTTGCTGCGCTCGCAGGGGAACGCTACGACGCAGGGGCGCACCTTCAAGAGATTCCTCGCCCAGAATCCTCCGGCGGGAGAGCGTGTTCGCATCGACGTGCCGTCCACGGCGTTCGCGGCACGTTCCACGCTCGTGACCGCCGTCGCGGCCTTCATTGCGCTCGCGATGATCGTCGCACTCTGGATTGCGTATCGGCGCGGGCGAGCGCCTCGACTTCCAGGGGTGCGCGCGCAGCCTGAGGAGAGCGTCGCCACGCTCGCGTCCGCGATCGCCGCGCTCGACGCGCGACGCGACGCGCACGATCCGTCGCTCTCCAGCGCGGAGTACGACGCCGAACGCGCTGCGCTCAAGGCGCGACTCGCCGCCAAGCTTGCTGACGGAGCGAGTCCCGCATAGCTTCACCTCCGACAATTCAACGCGAACGGGGATACGGAAGCCGGTGCAATGCCGGCGCGGCCCCGCCACTGTAACGGGCAGCAGTACGCGCTCCCACGCACGCCACTGACCTGAGGGTCGGGAAGGCGGGGCGGCGCGGCCCGGAGCCAGGAGACGACCCCGTCCGCGCTGCGATCACAGGTCCTCGGGGGAGGACGGTGACGACACGCGAGACCAGGTGCGTTGCACACTCGTCCGCGTCCGTTCCGGGCACTCTCCGCTTCGATGGAGGTGCCCGTTCGTGCGTTCGGCCCCGTTCGTCCGCGTTCTGTTCGTCGCGCTCGCCCTCACGACCTCGGCGTGCGCGAGCGAGTCGCGTCGCGAGCCCGCGCGGACGGCCGACGACTTCGGGGACACGCTGCGCACCGGCGCGCCGCCGCGTCGCATCGTCTCGCTCAATCCCTCCACCACCGAGCTGCTCTTCGCCATCGGCGCGGGGGATAAGCTCGTCGGACGCACGACGTACGACCTGTGGCCCGCCGCCGCGCGCGCGGTCCCCGATCTCGGTCCAGGCCTCCGTCCGAACGTCGAAGCGGTGCTCGCCGTGCATCCCGACCTCGTCGTGCTGTACGCGAGCGACGACAATCGCGATGCCGCACGTCGTCTCCGTGCCGCCGGTGTGCCGACTGCGGCGTTTCGTGTCGACCGCATCGCCGACTTCGAGCGCGTCACGCGCGCGCTCGGCGTTCTCACCGGCGACTCGGCCGCGGCCCTGGCTACCGTCGACTCTGTCCGTGCCACGATCGCACGCGTGCGTGCCGCGACCGCTTCACTCCCGCACCCGACGGTGTTCTGGCCGTTGTACGATCAGCCGCTCCTCGCGACGGGCTCCGGCAGCTACCTGAATGAGCTGATCGACATCGCGGGTGGCCGGAACATCTATGGCTTCATGAAAGAGCCGTCGCCGCGCGTCACCTTCGAGGATCTGATGCGCCGCGATCCCGATGTCGTGCTGACGTCCCCCGCGTCGCGCGCGCGCTATGCCGCGGACCCACGGTGGCAGGCGTTGCGCGCCGTGCGCGACGGCCACCTCCTCGTCGTCGACACGGTGCTCGTGCTCCGACCCGGACCGCGGCTCGGCGAGGCTGCGCGGTCGCTGGCCCTTCTGCTGCACCCCGGCTCCGTGAAGTGACGTGACGCCGGCCCGTTGGACGACGCTCGTCGTCGCGCTCCTGCTCGTCGCCATCGCCGGCGTCATGCTCGGCACGATGAAGCTTCCGCCCGGCGACGTGCTGCGCGGACTCCTCGGTCAGGGCTCGCTGACGGACGTTGCGGTCGTCCGTACATTGCGACTTCCGCGCGTCGTGCTCGCCATGATCGTCGGCGCGGGGCTCGGAGCAGCGGGTGCGGCACTGCAGGGTGCGACGCGCAACGGGCTCGCCGAGCCGTATCTGCTCGGCGTGTCGGGTGGCGCCGCGGTCGGTGCCGTCGTCGCCGTGGCGCTGCACGCACCGCCCGCGCTCGTCCCCGTCGCCGGCTTCGCCGGCGCGCTCGCCGCCATCGCGTTGACGCTCGTCGTCGCGCGCGCCGCGGGAGGGCAGGGGGACGCGCGCATCGTGCTCATGGCCGGCGTCGTCGTCGGCGCGTTCGCCAACGCGGCGATCATGGTCGCTCTCGCGAATGCGCAGGACAACGTCGTGCGCGGCGCGCTCTGGTGGATGATGGGCTCCGTGAGCGACGCGAGCTGGCCCCAGGTGCGGCTCTCCGCTGTGTGGGTGGCGGTGGGCATCCTCGTGCTGCTCGCTCTCGCGCGTGCCATCGACGTGCTCGCGCTCGGCGAGGACACCGCGGCCGGACTCGGTGTGCGCGTTGCGCGTGTGTCGCTCTCGGTCTACGTCGCCGCGGCGTTGCTCGCCGCCGGCACCGTCGCTGCCGCGGGGCTCGTCGGCTTCATCGGGCTCCTCGTGCCGCACCTCGTGCGAATGGCGGGCGCTCGGACCCATCGCGCGATCATCGGCGCGTCCGCGCTCGCCGGCGCATC
>DASVNI010000523.1:0-2893 GCA_036383935.1 Gemmatimonadaceae bacterium
ACAGCCGATACAGGAAGTACTCGGCGATCAGCAATCGCGTCGCCGAACGTCGCGCGATCTCGGGCTCGTCCTCGATGTCGGCGATCACCTGCGGCAGCGTGTTCAGCGAGAGAAACTGGATTCCCGTGTGGTCGTACAGCGCCTCTCGCCCACCGGCCAGCTCGATCGCTCGTTCCATGCGTCCCGTCGTGCGCGGATCGCGGTACGAGTATGGTCGCCGCAGCGGCTCGCCCGCGGTGTCGAGCGGCACGTAGTCCACCGCCCACGAGTCCACCGAGATCGATCGGATCACGCGCCCGTGCACGAGTCCGCGCGCCACGCCGAGCCGGATCTCGTCCCACATCCGATCGACGTCCCAGTAGAGATGGCCGCCATCCTCGATGAGGGGCGTGACGAAGCGATGCAGCTCCTCGAGATGCATGACGTCGCCCTCGAGGGTGCCGAGCACGACCCGCCCGCTCGACGCCCCGAGATCGACCGCGAGGTAGCGCATCGCGTCGTCGCTCATAGATGTGTCGGCGCTCCGCCCTGTGGCGCGGATGGACGCTCCGCCGTCTTCTGCGCCCGATAGCCCGAAGCGCGGAACACCAGCACGGGATCGAGCGCGCCGCCGCGACGGCGCCGCGCCTCCGCCACCAGCGGACGCACATCGGTCTCGTACGCCTGCTTCAGCGTGCGCTCCGCCATGATCACGTCGCCCGACGCCTGGTACTCCGCCAATCGCGCGTGATCGACGAGGCACGCCTTCGCGTACGCCTGCTGGAGCTGATCGACCGTCTGGAGCAGCGCTTCGATCGGATCCTTCAGGTTGTGGCTCTGGTCGATCATGTACGCCGGATCGAACCCGGGCAGTCGCTCGCGCCCCGCGAGCACCAGCTCATGGAAGATCAGGAACAGCACGTACGGCTTGATCGAGCCCGCCGTGAGATCGTCGTCGCCGTACTTGGAGTCGTTGAAGTGGAAGCCACCCAGCTTCCCCACGCCGAGCAGCCGCGCGACGATCAGCTCGATGTTGGCGTTCGGCAGATGATGGCCGAGATCCACCAGGCACTGCGCTCGGTCGCCGAGCGATTGGGCGAGCAGCAGCGACGAGCCCCAGTCCTGCACCACCGTTGCGTAGAACGCCGGCTCGTACGGCTTGTGCTCCGTGAACAGCCGCCAGTCGTTCGGCAGCGCGGCGTAGACCTCCTGCAGGCACTCACGCACCCACTCGAAGCTGCGGCGTAGCGACATCTGGCCGGGATAGTTCGAGCCGTCCGCGAGCCACACCGTCAGTGCCTTCGACCCCACCGCCTTTCCCACTTCGATCACGTGCAGGTGGTGCTCGACCGCCTGACGCCGCACCGCCGGATTGGGGTTGCTGAACGACCCGAGCTTGTAGCTCAGCGGCTGTCCCGGCTGATCCTGGAAGGTGTTCGAGTTGACGGCATCGAAGCCGATCCCGAGCCGGCGCGCATCGGCGCGCACTTGCTCCATGTCGTCCGCTGCGTCCCATGGGATGTGCAGCGAGATCCGGGGCGCGGCACCGGTGAGGCCGTGGACGAGCGCCGCGTCCTCCATCTTCTCCCGCAGCGTGCGCGGCTCACCCGTGCCGCAGAATCGGCCGAACCGCGTCCCGCCCGTGGCGAACGCCCACGACGGAAGCGCGACCTCGAACCGCTGCACCTCGGCGACCAGCTTCTCCGGCGCGAACCCTTCCCCCTCCAGACGTTCCGCGAGCGCCGCGAAGTCGCGCTCGTGCGCGCGCTCGGCGGCGCGATCGACCTCGCGGCCGGCGAGCCTCTCAGACGTGGCGGTCATGGGATCCGTGGCGGAAGAAGGCACAAATGTTCAATAACAGCATTTCTGTTCAAGAAAGGCTCCGCTACACTACCTTTCGTCACTCGGGCTGACAAGAGAATTCTCCATTCACTGTGGGAATCTGGTCCAGCTCGTCGAAAACGAGCCCCAGGTTGATCCCGAGCAGCTCGCCGCGCTCGGCCGGGAGCCCCGCCGGTACGAGTCGCACCGCTTCGGCGCGAGACAGCCCCGCCCGAAGCGCCCCGTCCACCGACTCGCGAAGCCGCTCGAAGTAGGCGCGCTGGGTTAGTACTGTCTCCGCGCGCGCCGTCCCGCCATGGCCCGGAACGACGACGGCCGGCCGGCCATCCCTGCCCAGCTCGCCGCAAAGGTCGAGCAACTGGTCGGTACGGCGCATCCACTGGTCCGTCCGCCCACCCGCGCCAGCGTCGATGAAGGGCTGCAGGCCGACGTAGACCAGGTCCGCCGCCACCACGATCCCCTCCGACGGCAGAGCCACGACGACATCGCCGTCCGTGTGGCCAGGCCCCCAATGCCGAAGCTCCACCTCGGCCCCGCCGACGCGGAGCGTGTGCTCGGACTCGAACGTCTCCGTCGGCGCGAAGCGCTCGGCGATCGGCGCGACCGCGGCCATTCGTTCCGCCCACCCGCCAACACCGCGCACCGCGTCCGTCGCGCGCTCTAGCAGCGAGTCGTATTCCGACCGGACGCCGTCGCTGAGGCGCACGTGCCCGTAGTAGAGCACCCAGTCACGCAGGTCGGCCACGTGTGCCGCGAACGGATCGTCACCGTTTTCCGCCGCCGTCGCCATCTCGACGAGTGCTCTCGCCGCACGCGCCACCGTGCGGTCGCGTGCGCGGCGCTGTGCGATCACCGGGACGTCGGCGGTGAACGCGGGATTGCCCATCGCGTGGTCCGTGTGGTGATGCGTCGAGACGACGCACGTGACCGGACGCCCGACGACGCGCTCCACCTCCCCTCGCAGAGCGGCGCCGAAACCGATTTCCTTGGTGTCGACGAGCAGCACGTCCCGCCCATCGGCGATGACGACGCTGTTCGCACCGTTGCCCCCGACGAGCGACACACGCGGCGA
>DASVNI010000524.1:0-1594 GCA_036383935.1 Gemmatimonadaceae bacterium
AGCGCCACGCCCTCGATCAGCCCCCCGCGCGCGTAAGCCAGCACGTACTGCTCGCTCGCCAGCTTCGATGCCGCGTACGGCGATCGGGGCAGGGGCTCGACGTTCTCCACCTTCGGCAGCTCCGGCGTGTCGCCGTACACGGAGCTCGAGCTCGAGTAGACCACGCGCCGCGCGCCCGCCTTCACGGCCGCCTGAAGCAGATGCACGGTCGCATTCACGTTGGCGTCGTGCGAGCCCCACGGGTCCTTGAGCGACCGCGGCACACTCGGCAGCGCGGCGATGTGATAGATCACCTCCATCCCCTCCACCGCCCGCGTCGCGACGGCCGGGTCGCACAGGTCGCCCAACAGAAAGTCCACTCGATCGGCAACGTGCGCGAGGTTCGCGCGATTCCCCGTCGAGAGGTTGTCGACGACGCGCACTTCGTGACCCAGCGCCAGCAGCCGGTCGACCACGTGCGAGCCGATGAAACCGGCGCCGCCCGTCACGAGGCAGCGTGTAGCATGTATGGACAAGGAGTCTCCGGATCTACGATCGATGGACGTGATTGCGGCGCCAGGGCAAAGGGCGGCCGGGCGCCTTGAATTGACTGTCACGACGCGCGGTCCCGCGCGCCGAAAGGTGGTCTGGCCGCTGCGGAATTTCGCAACGCACATACCCCGTGTACGCCGGTCGAACAGACTCCGAACGACTCTGCGCCACGCTGTGTAAGCGCCTGTAAGCTCGACGCTTGGAAGAAGGCAACGACCGCGCCAGCCTGTCGGGGCCCTCAGGCCGGCGGGCAGGGTTGTGGCGAATTCGCCACACCATCTGTCGACGCCATGGCCCGACCACTTCCGTCACTCGACCTGCCGAGAAAACGCAATGGCTGCTCATGATCCCATCAGGTAGGCGAGGGACCGAAGAAGACCGAAGCTCTGGGCGAAGAAGCGGCGCACCGCGGACTTCCGCACGCTGTGCATGCCGTCAGGCCCGCGGACCCACTCTTCGGTATCCAGCCACGGCCGCGACGGCCCATGCTTCTGAGAGCGCGGGCGAATCGCGAGTGTCCAGAGCGCGCGCGAGACCGAGACGGAGTCGATGCCCGCGCCTGGTGTCGGCAGCGCATGCTGTGCGAAGTACCCCGTGAGCCTGCGGAGCACAGATTCCGGAAGGCGCGGCGACAGCGCCTCGAGCACCGGCTCGGGCACCGTCACCCCGGCGAGGTCACGCGCCAGCCGCAACGTCCAGTAGCAGCAGGTTCCCCCGCGCACTGCTCTCGCGCGGGCCACGAACTCCGTCCAGTCCAGCGCATTCGTCGCGACGATGCGTTCCACGTCGCGCAGTGTGCGCCACGTCCCGAACGTCATCTCGTGCGACCACGCGAAATGCAGCGCCGCGTGTACCAGCTGATCCTCGGCGCTCGGTACGAGCGCCGAGGCACCCGCGATCGTCATCCGCCGCGCGCGCTCCCACAGCTCCGACGTGTGAAGCGTGAAGGGTGCCTGTTGCGTGAACAGCGCGATGTGAATCTCCAGGCCGATCTGCAATCCGTCCGCATCCTCGAGAGGAGAGAGGTGCTGATGGTCCTCGTAGCTGCGCTCCTCGGCGACGT
>DASVNI010000525.1:0-12001 GCA_036383935.1 Gemmatimonadaceae bacterium
CGAGAATCTCTACGTCGTCGGTTGCGGCAGCTTCCCGACCACGGGCACGGCCAACCCCACGCTCACCGCGATCGCCCTGGCGCTGCGCTCGACGAAAGACATGCTCACTCAGCTCCGCTGATGAAGACGACATCGCCCCGGAGCGCTGCGCTGACGCCGCCGGCGCCCCCGCCGCCGATCGACACGCCCGACGATCTGAAGAAGCATCTGCAGACGGCGCTCGAGATCGAGCATTCGACGATCCCGCCCTATCTGTGCGCGCTCTACTCCATCCCGAACGGCGCGAACGTCACCGCGAGCACGCTGATCCGGAGCGTCGTGATGGAGGAGATGCTCCACATGGTGCTCGTCGCCAACCTGCTCAACGCGATCGACGGCAAGCCGAAGGTGAACCACAAGGAGTTCGTCCCCGAGTATCCGACCTACCTGCCGCACAGCGACAAGAAGTTCGTCGTGCAGCTCCTCCCCTTCGGCACCGACGCGATCGAGACCTTCCTGAAGATCGAGATGCCCGCCCCGCTCGGCGCGCCGCCGCAAGGTGGCGACTGGCGGACGATCGCGCAGTTCTACGCGGCGATCCGCGAGGGCTTCGAGTACCTCTGCGCCCAGCGGGGAGGCGAGCAGAAGCTCTTCACCGGGGATCGCTCCAAGCAAGTTGACGGATCATCCTGGTACTACGGCGGTGGCGGGGTGCCCTTCGAGGTGAAGGATCTCAAGACCGCGCTGGACGCGATCGCCGAGATCACCGAGCAGGGCGAGGGATACGACCACACGCTGTACGACGGCGACAACCGCTTCGGCCAGGTGGACGAGCTCGCGCACTTCTTCCGCTTCAACGAGATCCGCGCCGGCCGGCGATACCAGGCGACGGACACGCCCAACGGCTATCCCACGGGCCCCGCGCTCGTGGTGGACTGGTCGGCGCGCTTTCCGATGTCGCCCAATCCCAAGGCGAAGGACTACGTCAATCAGCCGGAGATCCATCAGCTGATGACGGAGTTCAACCGGGCCTACACGGCGCTGCTGTTCGTGCTGCACAACGCGTTCAACGGTCAGCCGGACGTGCTGCTCCAGGCCGTGCCGGTGATGTACGACATGAAGTATCGCGCGCAGACGCTGATGGCGATCCCCTCCGGTCGCGGCGACGGCACGACGGTGGGGCCGAGCTTCGAGTACACCCTGTGACAGCCCGCGTGTCGCCGTCAGCGCAGTGCGATCGGGATCGCTCCCGGGCGCTCGAACGCGGCGATGCGCTTCACACCGAAGAACTCGAGCCCCGTCTTGGGCGACTTGCCCTCGAAGCATTCCGGCCACTTCGCGATGACGCGCTTCCACGACGTGCTCGCGAGGTGCGCCTGCAGCGCGGCTTCGTTGCGGTAGCGCTCGTAGAAGTAGAGCGTGCGCGTCGGCTTGCCCTTCTTGTCGAGGACGAGATGGACGAGGTAGACGAGGGTGCCGGGCTGCTCGCTCTCGGCCTGGCGCTTCACGGCACGAATGAGCTTGAGCGCGTCGGCTTCGCGGCCCGCGCGCATGGTGAACGTAGCGATAGTGGTAATGGTCATCGCAACTCGACGAAGGGGAGGCGAAGATGGTCGCACCAATGACGCTGACGGTCAACGGCACACCACGCGAAGTGCGCGCCGAGCCGCGTGCTCTGCTCGTGCACGTCCTGCGCGATCAGCTCGGGCTCACGGGGACGCACATCGGCTGCGACACCAGCCAGTGCGGCGCGTGCACGGTACTCGTCGACGGCCAGGCCGTGAAGAGCTGCTCGATGCTCGCCGTCCAGGCGGAGGGCGCCGAGATCACGACGATCGAGGGGGTGGGCGCGAACGGGCTGCATCCGCTCCAGCAGGCGTTCTGGGAGAAGCACGGGCTGCAGTGCGGCTTCTGCACCCCCGGCATGATCCTCACCGCGGTCGATCTGCTCGCGCAGAACCCCGACCCCACTGAAGAGGAAGTCCGGCACGCACTGCAGGGAAATCTCTGCCGCTGCACGGGCTACCAGAACATCGTCGACGCCATCTGCACCGCCGCTACCGTCATGCGCCAGCAGCCGTCGACTGCCCAGTTCATGCGGCAGCAGACATCGAGCGCCACTACGTAAGACGGGGTCAGACCCCGCCGGGGTCTGACGCCCTCGTGACCCCTTAGCGCAGCGAGTCGAGGATCTGCACCTCTTGCCTCCCCAGCCATGACTCCAAATCCAATCGGCAAGGCCCTCAAGCGTCGCGAGGATCCGCGCCTCATCACCGGAAGCGCGACGTACACGGACGACATCCAGCTCCCGCGCATGCTGTACGCCGCCGTGCTCCGCAGTCCGTGGGCGCACGCGCGCCTGACCCACATCGACGTCGGGCGTGCCCGCACGAGTCCCGGCGTCGTCGCGGTGTACACCGGCCGCGACCTCGCCGAGCGCGTGAATCCCGTCCCGTGCGCGTGGATGGTCCCGAACTGCGACCTCAAGGTGCCGCCGCACCCACTGCTCGCCGTGGATACGGTGCGCTACGTCGGTGACGGCGTCGCGCTCGTCGTCGCCGAGTCGCGCGAGGCCGCGCGCGACGCACTCGACCTCATCGACGTGGACTACGATCCACTCGCCGCCGTCGTCGACCCCGAGCAGGCGACGCTGCCGGATGCGCCGCAGCTCCATGCCGACGTCCCCTCCAACGTGGCCTTCACCTGGACCGTGGCCGGCGGCGATGCCGATGCCGCGTTCGCGTCGGCGCCCGCCGCGGTGGACCTGCGCATCGTTCACCAGCGGCTGCTCCCGTCGGCGATGGAGACGCGTGCGGCCGTCGCCAGCTACAACGCCGGCAGCGGACAGCTCACCCTCCACGTCACGAGCCAGAACCCGCACATCTGCCGGTTCCTCTGCTCCGTGATGCTCAAGCTGCCGGAGCACCGCATCCGCGTCGTCGCCCCCGAAGTGGGCGGCGCGTTCGGCAGCAAGATTCCCACGTACGCCGACGAAGCGCTCGCCTGCATTGCGGCGATCGATCTCGGGCGGCCCGTGAAGTGGACCGAGGATCGCTCGGAGAACTACAAGGTCACCACGCACGGCCGCGATCACGTGGCGTACGTCGAGATGTGCGGCACCGCGGACGGCGTCATCACCGGTCTGCGCGCGCGCGTCTTCGCCGGACTCGGTGCGTACGCCTCCACCGCTGCGCCGGGTGTCCCGACGATCCTCCACGGCCTCATGTACTCCGGGCCGTACGCCATCCCGAACATCAAGGGAGTGATCAAGGGCATCTACACCACCGGCACACCGGTGGACGCCTATCGCGGCGCCGGCCGTCCCGAGGCGACGTACATGCTCGAGCGGCTGATCGACTCCTTCGCGCGGAAGATCGGCAAGGATCCGGTGGAAGTGCGCCGGAAGAACCTGATCCCGAAGGAGAGCTTCCCACACACCGTCGTCACCGGTCTCACCTACGACTCCGGTAATTACGAGGGCGCTCTCGACACCGCGCTCGGCGTCTTCGACTACGAAGCCTTCCGTGCGGAGCAGGCCGCGGCACGCGCCGAGAACCGCTACCTCGGCATCGGTGTCACGACGTACAACGAGATCTGCGGGCTCGGCCCCTCGGCCGTCGCCGGCGCGGTCGGGTTCGGCGGTGGGTTGTACGAGAGCGCGATCGTTCGCGCGTATCCCACCGGCACCGTGCGCGTGTACATCGGCGCCAAGCCGCACGGCCAGGGTGAGGAGACGACTTTCGCACAGATCGTCGCCGAGGAGTTCGGCATCCCGGTGGACGACGTGCAGATCGTGCACGGCGACACCGACAGCACGCCGCAGGGATGGGGCACGTACGGCAGCCGCACGACCGCGGTCTGCGGGAGCGCGGTGAAGGTCGCGGCGGTGCGCGTGAAGGACAAAGCGAAGAAGCTCGCCGCGCATCTGCTCGGCGTGACCGAGGCGGATCTCGATTGGACCGGCGACAAGTTCGTCGTGCGCGGCTCGCCCTCACAGGCGAAGGGCTTCGCCGAGCTCGCGCTGATGGCGAACGTCGCGTGGAACATGCCTCCTGGCCTCGACCCAGGCTTGGAAGCCACGGCCTTCTTCGACCCGCCGAACTTCGTCTTCCCCTTCGGCACGCACATCTGCACCGTCGAAGTGGACCCGGAGACGGGCGAGGTGAAGATCCTCCGCTACCTCGCCGTCGACGACTGCGGGCCGCTCATCAACCCGATGATCGTCGAGGGGCAGATCCACGGCGGCGTCGCGCAGGGCATCGGCGAGGCGCTGCAGGAGATGGCGGTCTACGACGAGGACGGCCAGCTCCTCACCGGCACGATGATGGACTACGCGGTACCGCGCGCCGCACAGCTCCCACGCATCGAGACGCGCCACACCGTCACCCCCACCAACGTCAATCCGCTCGGCGTGAAGGGCATCGGCGAAGCCGGGACCATCGCGTCGGTGCCCACGGTGGTGAACGCGGTCTGCGACGCGCTCGCGCCGCTCGGCATCAGCCACATCGACAAGCCACTCACACCGGCCCGCGTCTGGGCCGCCATCCGCGCCGCCGCACCGGTCGGCGGAGGTGTCGCATGATTCCCGCCGCATTCGAGTACACCCGCGCGAGCTCCCTCACCGAAGCGCTCGACGCCATCGGAGCGGGAGCGCCGCCGACGAAGCTCATCTGCGGCGGTCAGACGCTCGTTCCGATTCTCCGATTCCGTCTCGCGCAGCCGCACCGGCTCGTCGACATCGGTCAGCTTCCGGAGCTGCGCGGCGTGACGGTCACCGACGACGTCGTTCGCATCGGTGCCGCGACGACGTACCGCGAGCTGCTCGCGTCGGAGCCCCTGCGTGAAGCGGTGCCCCTCATCGCCGAGGTCACCGAGAACATCGGCGACCTGCAGGTGCGCAACCTCGGCACGATCGGCGGTGCGCTCGCGCACGCCGATCCCTCCGCCGACATGCCGGCGGCGATGCTCGCGCTCGACGCACGCTTCCATCTGCAGTCCGCGCGTGCGACACGAACCGTCGCGGCGCGCGAGTTCTTCCGCGGACCATTCGAGACGGCGCTGAAGGCGGACGAGCTCCTCGTCGCGATCGAGCTCCAGCCGCTGTCGGACTTCACCGGCTCCGCCTACGTGACCTTCGAGCAGGCCGCCTCGGGCTACGCGCTCGTCGGTGCGGCCGCGGTGGTCACGGTCAGCCCCGCGCGGGGAGTGACGGCCGCGTCGCTCGCCTTCACCGGGCTCGCCGACACGCCCTTCCTCGCTGATGTGTCGTCGCTCCTCGGCTCGGCGGGCGATGCACAGTCGGTCGCGCGCGCGGCGGCTGAATCGGTACGCGGCGTATCCGCGAATGCCGACATCCATGCCGATGCCGCGTACCGCCTCCAGATCGCGCAGGTCGGGGCGCGGCGTGCGCTGAGCTCGGCCATCACTCGTGCGCAGCAGGTGACCTAGTGCGCCTCGAGACGACCGGCGTCAAGGAGATCGACGCGCCCACCGCCGTCGTCTGGTCGAACCTCATCGATCCGGCCTTCGTCGCCGCCGCGGCGGCGGGGGTCGAGTCGGTCGAGCCCGTCGATGCGACGCAGTACCGCGTTGTCGCGTCCCTCGGTGTCGGCAGCATCTCGTTGCGCTTCGCGCTGCACGTGCAGCTCCACGACATCGATCCGCTCGCCGGCCTGCGCATGTCCGTCCAGGGCGCGGCGCCCGGGTCGGCGATGCGCGTCGAGGCCGGCGCGGCCCTGGCGTCGCTCGACGGCGGCGCTACCCGATTGAACTGGAGCGTGGCGTCAGATATCCACGGCAAGATCGTGGGCATCGGCGCGCGCATGCTCCAGGGAACGATGCGACGGCGAATCGAGGCGTTCTGGCAGCAGTTCGCCGAGAACTGCGCGGCGGCTGTGACTGATGAGGACGTGAGTTGGTGAGTTGGTGAGTTGGTGAGTTGGTGAGTTGGTGACTGCCCCCACCAACTCACCCTCTACTTGGCGGCCGGCGAGTGACCGGACGGTTCGCCAGATGCTGGGTCAGGCGATTGAGCATCCGCTGAAGCGACAGGAGCTCGGTCCGCGTTGCATCGACAGTCGCCTCCTCCCCAAGGCCCAGAGCGCACGCGAGCTGAAGCTGGAACGCCAGCTCGCTCGCTGAGCCGGACGCGATGTAAAGGAACTGTAGGAGCTCGCGGTTGCCTCGCCGGCCGCATCCCTCCGCGATGTTGGACCCTACGGAGACTGCGGCACGGCGCATCTGCGCCGTAAGCCCGAATCGCTCATCGGTGGGGAAGTCCGAAGTCATCCGATAAACGGTGACTGCGACCTTCGTCGCCTGCTCGGCTACTCTCAGGTTCGTGGTTGGCTGCACGCGTGCAATCTCAGCGGCCCGCGTACCTGACCATCATCAAATTCGCGCGACGCGAAGCCATTTTCCGCAGCAGTGCGGAGCGAGCCGTCACCAACTCACCAACTCACCAACTCACCAACTCACCAACTCACCAACTCACCGCCTTCTTAGGCGACGCCGAGCTTCTGCAATAGCGCGACGAAGCGCGGGTGCGCGCGCACCTCGTCGGGCCACGGCAGGAGCTTCACGCGCGCGAAGTCGCTGACCCGATCCTCGTACGCGCGCTCGAGCGCCGTCATCGCCTCGTCGATGCGTCCGAGCGCGGCGTACACGAGCGCGAACTCGAGCGGTGACACATACCGGTTCGCGCGCAGCTGCTCGAGCCGGGCGAGCACGGCACTCGCTTCCTCCATGCGGCCCGCCCGCGCGAGCGCGATGGCCTCCCAGCCCAGCCCGACGCCGCCGTCGGTCATCCGGACCACGGTGCGGTACGCCTCGATCGATTCGTCGAACCGGCCGAGCGCGAGATAGACGGAGCCGAGCCGCCAGTACACCCACGGGAACCCCGGGTCGAGCTCCCGCGTCCTGAGGAGCTGCGTCAACGCCTCCTCGGGCTTGCCGGCGAGGAGCAGGGCGTAGCCGAGGTGGTCGTTGATGATCAGCGACAGCGGGTCGAGCTCCTGCGCGCGCTGCAGCGAGGCCAGCGCCTCGTCGAACCGCTCCATGGCGAAGAGATACCACGCGTTCCACTGCGGCGCGGTGGCGTACTTGGGATTCAGCTCCATCGCGCGCGCGAAGCTCTTCGCCGCGCCCGGCCAGTCGTAGTCGTAGAAGACCTGGACGTAGCCCATCGACGCGTGCGCTTCCGACAGCGATTCGTCGAGCGCGAGCGCACGCGCCGCCGCTGCCTTGCCGCGCGGGTAGGCGTCGTGCGGCCGCTGCGTGTTGTAGTAGCCCAGGATGTTGAACGTGTCGGCGAGACCGCTGTACGCGAGCGCGTAGTTGGGGTCGAGGTCGATCGCCTCCTGGAAGTGGACGAGGGACTGCCGCAGCCCTTCCACCGTGCGCTTGTTCCAGTGGTGGCGTCCCCGGAGATACGCCTGATACGCCTTCGTGCTCTCCGTGAAGCGCTTCGCGAGCCCTGCTTCTTCCTCTCCGCTCAGCTTGAGCCGGAGTGAGCGCGTGATCTCGGCGGCCATCTCCTCCTGGACCGCGAAGATGTCGTCCATCTTCCGGTTGTACTGATCGCCCCAGAGCTGCGACTCGCTCTGCGAGTCCACCAGCTCGGCTTTGATCACGAGCGTGTCGCCACGCTGGAGGATGCGCCCCGTCACCACGGCGCGGGCGTGCACTTCTCGTCCAACCTCGCAGGGCTCACGATGGCCCTTGTATCGAAACACGACCGATCGCGGCACGACGCGTAGCCCGGTGACACCCGACAGCTTGTTCATGATGCTCTCGGAGATCCCCTCGCCCAGGTACTCGCTGTCGGCGTCGCCCGACACGTTGGTGAAGGGGAGCACCGCGAGCGAATCGAGCGGCAGCCGTCCGGAGGGCGTCGTGACAACGGGCGTGAGCACGCCCAGTGGTGAATAGACAGGGTCGCGCGTCGCCACCGGCGCGCTCGCCTGGCTCGACGAGAGCTTTGGCGCGCGAGATGGCTGCGCCGGCGCAGGCTGTGGGGCGGGTGTAGGCTTCGGAATCGATCGCGTGAACACCGTGCGGACGCGGTTCCACCACGACTCCGTCTTGCGGAGCGCGACCATGGCCGAGCTGCGGCTCAGCGCCCGCGAGAACTCCGCTGCCGACGCGAACCGTTCGTTCGGCTCCTTCGCCATCGCGCGCACGAGCGCCCAGCTCACGTGCTCCGGCACCTCGGGCCGCGCGTCGCGCGCGCTCGGCACCGGATCCATCGAGTGGCGCATCAGCATCTGACGCATCGAGCCGCCGGTGTACGGCGGGTTGCCCGTCAGCATCTCGTACACGACGCACGCCAGGCTGTATTGATCGCTGCGCCCGTCGAGATCTTCCGAGCCAACCGCCTGCTCGGGGCTCATGTACATCGGCGTGCCGAGCGCGATCCCCGTCTGCGTGATCGACGCGTTCTCCGCGGCACTCCGTACATGCGCGATCCCGAAATCGGCCACGACGGCGATACCGCCCTCGAGCAGGATGTTCTCCGGCTTGATGTCCCGATGGACGATCCCCTCGAGGTGCGCCCGTTCGAGTGCGCTCGCCACCTCGATGCCGATGCGCACGGCCGCGTCTACGTTGAGCTGCCCTTCGCGTCCGATCCGGTCGCGCAGCGACTCGCCGCGCATGTACGGCATCACGTAGTACAGCAGCCCGTTCGCATCGCCCGAATCGTAGAGGGCGAGGATGTGCGGATGCGTGAGCTTTGCCGCGATCGTGATCTCGCGCTGGAAGCGCTCCCCGCCGATCGCCTGCGCCACGTGCGGGAGCAGCACCTTGAGCGCGACGTTCCGGTCGTGCTTTCGATCGCGCGCCAGAAACACCACGGCCATCCCGCCGCGGCCGAGCTCCCGCTCGATCGTGTATCGGTCCGCCAGCGCCGTTCGCAGTCGGCTGAGTTGCTCTAGCTCCACGACTCCAAGGGCTGAGGACACCACGACCCCAATGTGACTCTCGGGGCTGAGGCTGGCAACACGCGCGTTTGCATGCACTTCGAGCACGATTCTACTCGCTCTTCAACGACGGAACGCGGATCTGAAGGGCGATCTTCGCGGAAGGGGCAGGATCGCTTTCTCTGGGGGAGAACGCTGCTGTTTCTTGGACGGCTGCTTTGCCTGAGCTGCGCAACGGCAGGGCCCCGGATTTCCCCGGATCTGCCGTCGTTGAAACGGCCCCGGCGGTTGCATGCGGTCTCGTGTCCCGAAACGCGCTCTCTTTCTCTGCCGTACATTGAGAACACCCGCGATCGCCCGCCTAGCCCATCTCGCCATGCCCGAGTCTCACGTCGATCCTCTCCGCGAGCGCGCCGCCGCCGCGCTCAGCCGCCAGTACCGGCTCGAGAATGAGATCGGCCGAGGAGGGATGTCCGTCGTCTTCCGCGCCCGCGACCTCAGGCTCGAGCGCGACGTCGCCATCAAGGTCCTGCCTCCCGAGCTGGCCCACGACCAGGCCGTCGGCTCGCGCTTCACCCGGGAGGCGCAGACCTCGGCGCAGCTCTCCCACGCGCACATCGTCCCCATCCACGACGTCGGCGAGCGCGACGGCATCGCCTACTTCGTCATGGCGCTCGTCGCCGGCGGGAACCTCGCGCAGCGCCTCGAGCATCAGCCCCTCCGCTCGATCGACGAGGTGCGCCGGCTGCTCTGCGAGACCTCCGACGCGCTCGCCTACGCGCACCTGCACGGCGTCATCCATCGCGACATCAAGCCCGACAACATCCTCATCGACGCCGCGAGCGGGCGCGCGATGGTCACCGACTTCGGCATCGCGCGGGCGATGGAGGGGGGCACCAGGCTCACGCAGACCGGCGTCGCCGTGGGGACGCCGACCTACATGTCCCCCGAGCAGGCCGTCGGCGAGCGCGCCATCGACGGACGGAGCGACCTCTACTCACTCGGCGTGGTCGGCTACCAGATGCTCACCGGGCGCGTCCCCTTCCAGGCGAGCAACTCGATGGCGCTCCTCCTCAAGCACGTGAGCGAGCGCCCGACGCCCATCGCCGAGCTGCGCCCCGAGGCGCCGAAGCAGCTCTGCGACGCGATCGAGCGCGCGCTGCGGAAGGCACCAGAAGATCGGTGGCCTACGGCTTCCGCGTTTCGAGAGGCGCTGCTCGTCGATGACGGACACGCCTCGGCGTGGCGCAACGACCGCCGCGAGCCGGTGCGCTACGTCTCGCCCATCCCGCGCTCGCGCCGTGATGCGCGTTCGACGTCGCCGCGCTCGAATGGCGACTCGGAGTCGGACGCGCTTGCACGGCAAGCGCGCCCTCACATGGCTACGATCGAGCTCGAGCCGCCGCACCTCGCGTTGCTCACGACGGAGCAGCGCGCCGACCTGCGCCTCTGGCACGGCCGCGTCAACCTGCTCGACCGCGTGAAGTCGATCAGGCGCTACGCACTCGCTACGACGGGCGCGTGGGTGCTCGGCATGACCGCGTTCGCTTTCGGCATCGGCGAGGCGCCTCCGTTCGTCCTCTCGCCGATCATTCCGCTGTACATGACGCGGAAGCTCTGGATGCGCGGCCACTCGCTTCGCGAGGCAGGGCTCAGGCTCCGTCGCGTCTTCACCGCGCGACGCTCGCGCTACGTAATCGGCGATGCGCCGCTCCCGACGTCGCGCCAGCTCAGGAAGCTCGCGTCGCGCGAGGTGCTCGAGAGTCCGTACGGCACCGCTATCCGCCGCGCCGCCGAGGACCGCTCGGCCATCCTCGCGATCGTTGGGTCATTGTCCAAGGCAGATCGAGCGTTGGTGCCCGACGTCGTCCCGACGGTGAACGGGCTCGTCGAGCGCGTCGCCGACCTCGCGCGACGACTCCATCAGCTCGACGCGGAGCTCGACACGACCACCATCGCCGCGCTCGACGAGCGGATCGCCCGTGCCGAGCACGAGCCGTCGACCACCGATTCGCTGCGGCAGCTCGCGCTGCTCCGGCGCACCCGCGTCTCGCTCGAGCACGTCGCGCGGCAGCGCGAGACGCTCGGCCGTCAGCTCGAGAGCGCCGGCCTCACCCTCGGCAATCTCCGGCTCGATCTGGTGAAGCTGCGCGCCTCCGGGCTCGACGCGGCGCTCGGCGGCGTGACGAGCGCGACGCAGGAAGCGCGCGTGCTGGCCCGCGAGATCGGCGTGGCGCTGGAGGCGGTGGCCGAAGTGAAGCAGATCTAGCGCGGGGATGCGGGGATGGGGGAATGCAGGTATGCGAAACGACAGGGCCTCGGGAGGCAGAAGCTGCCCGAGGCCCTGTCCCATACCCGCATACCCGCATTCACTAGCCCGTCGGCCGATGCTCGACGACGGGCCGCACGATGTCCACGCGATAGCCGTCGCGGCTGAGCAACTCGGTGAGCACCTTGGCCGCGCTCTGATCCGCGTGCGTCAGGATACCCGACTCGCGCGCCGCCGTCGTGAGCTGGGCGCGCACCATCAGCTGGATCCGGTCGCGGTCCTCGGGGCGGAATGGGTTGAGCCAGCCGGAGGACTCGTCGTACGTCTTCACGTTCAGTACGTCGACGCTCATCACCTGCGCCGGCGGCAGCGTCACCGTGATGACGCGCGACGCCGAGTCGATCCGCACCTCGGCGCCGTGCTCGAGGTCGATCCCTGCGGCGACGCGTCCCGTGACGACGATCAGCGCCCGCTTCGTCGACGCGAACCGCGTCTGCTCGTAGACTACGACGTCGCGCAGCGTCATCTCCGTCGCGACGAGCTTCGCCACGCTCTGGAGCTGCTGCACCACCACTTCCTGCGTGATGGTGGGCGGCGCCGGCGGCCCGAAGACTCCGCGGGTGACGGACGTGGCGCGGCCGAGCGCCGTCGTCGCCAGCGCGACGCCGAACACCAGCGCGATGATGACCCCTCCCCAGACGAGTACGCCGCGCGGCGTGAAGCGGGTCATTGTGGGAATGCGGGTATGCGGGAATGGGGGAATGCGGAACGACATGACCTCGGGAAGCTTCTGCCTGCGGTCGAAGATCATGCGAGCCGCGTGCCCGGTCCGCTT
>DASVNI010000526.1:0-25582 GCA_036383935.1 Gemmatimonadaceae bacterium
TGCCGATGACACTCGTGGCACGGCGTACGCGGCGAGCGAACCACCGGCCTCCGGCAGCGATTGGCGCGCAGCGCTGCGCGCGGCAGGAGGCGGACCGGAGTCCGGCGCCACATCACCGCGAGTCGAGCGAGCCGAAACGATGCCACGACGTCCCGCGACGGGAAGCTCTTCTGCGCCGGTGGCGGACGAGGGGAGTGCGGGAGGGAGCGCCGGTCGAGCACCGACGACGCAGAGCGCCGCCTCGCCGGCGTCGCCGCTCGAGGACGTACCGGCCGGCTTGGTCGTCGGCGGCGCGAGCCGCGCGCTGTTCGGCGATCCCGCCGCCAAGCTCGACTCGCTCGACGAGATCGCCCGCGTCGTCGCGGAGTGCCGCCGCTGCCCGCTCTACGCGACGGCGACGAACCCCGTGCCGGGGGACGGCAGCCCGGACGCCGACTTCATGTGCGTCGGTGAGGCGCCGGGCGCCAACGAGGACCAGCAGGGCAAGCCGTTCGTCGGCCAGGCCGGGCAGCTCCTGACGAAGATCCTCGCGGCGATCGACCTGAAGCGCGAGGACGTGTTCATCGCCAATGTCCTCAAGCACCGCCCGCCGGGCAACCGCAACCCGCTCCCCGACGAGGTGATCGCCTGCTCGCCCTACCTCGTCCGGCAGATCGAGCTCGTGCGTCCCAAGGTGATACTGGCGCTAGGCACCTTCGCCGCCCAGACTCTACTGGAGACGAAGCTCACGATCGGCAAGCTGCGTGGCCAGGTGCACCGTTACTATGGGGTGCCGCTGATCGTGACCTATCACCCCGCCGCTCTGCTTCGTAATCCCTCCTGGAAGCGCCCCACCTGGGAAGATGTCCAGCTTGCCCGTCGAATACTCGATCGCGCCCGTACCCCCGGGGCGTGATCCCTACGGCGATCGCCGTCCCCCGTACTCGGAAGACGCCGAGCAGGCTGTCCTGGCCGCGATGCTCATCGACCAGGACGCGGTCATGCGCGCCATGGAGGTCGTGGACGACAGCATGTTCTACGCGGAGCGGCATCGCCGGCTCTTCCGCAGCATGCTGTCGATCACCGAACGGGGCAGCGTCGTCGATCCGCTCACGCTCGCCGACGAGCTTCAGCGGAAGGGCGATCTCGACGGCGCCGGCGGCAAGGACTACATCGGCTTCCTCGTCGATGCCGTGCCGACCGCGGCGAACGTCGAGTACCACGCGAAGATCGTCAAGGAAAAGGCGCTCCTTCGCCGGCTGATCGAGGTTTCCACCGAGATCGTCGGTGAGGCGTTCCGCGGCGGTTCGACGGCCGACGAGCTGCTCGACGTCGCCGAACAGAAGATCTTCCAGGTCGCGCAGCAGCGGACCTCCGAGGGCTTCTCGCGCATCAAGGAGCTTCTCTGGCCGACGATGGAGCGCATCGAGGCGATCCATGCCGGCGGTGAGGCCATCACGGGTGTCGCGAGCGGGTTCAACGATCTCGACGAGATGACCTCGGGCTTTCAGCCCGCGGATCTGATCATCGTCGCGGCGCGTCCGTCGATGGGAAAGACGGCGTTCACGCTGAACATCGCGCAGCACGCCGCGATCGAGCGGGAGCGCAAAGTCGCCTTCTTCTCCCTCGAGATGAGCAAGGAATCGCTCGTGCAGCGCATGCTCACCTCCGAAGCGCGCATCGACGCGCAGAAGCTGCGGAAGGGCATGCTGAGCGACACGGACTTTCCGCGGCTCGCGCGCGCCGCCGGCATCCTCACGCACGCCCCGATCTGGATCGACGACACGGCGGGGATCACCCTGCTCGAGATGCGCTCCAAGGCGCGGCGCCTCAAGGCGGATCAGGGCCTCGACATGATCATCGTCGACTACCTGCAGCTCATGCAGGGACCGGCGAACAGTGAGAGCCGCCAGCAGGAGGTGTCGCAGATCTCCCGCGGACTGAAGGCGCTGGCCAAGGAGCTCTCGGTTCCCGTCATCGCCCTGTCGCAGCTCTCGCGTGCGCCGGAGCAGCGCGCGGGCGACAGCAAGCGGCCGCAATTATCCGATCTGCGTGAATCCGGTGCCATCGAGCAGGACGCGGACCTCATCATGTTCATCTATCGCCCCGAGGTCTACGAGGGGCCGGTGGACAAGGACGGCAACTCGCTCGAGGGGCGCGCCGAGATCATCATCGGCAAGCAACGCAATGGACCGATCGGCTTCGTCAACCTGTTCTTCCACAAGAACTACACGCGCTTCGAGAACTTCTCGCAGCGCCAGCCCGGGCCGAGTGGCGGCGGCACCGAGGCGGGCCGCATCGGCGGCGACGCGCGCAAGGCCGGTTAGCCACGTGCGGACGGCGCGAGGCTCACTCGCCCGCGCCGTCCGTTATTTTTCGCTCATGCGCCCCGTTCTCGCATGAGCCCCAAGGCGAAAACCGTCTACCGCTGCACGGAGTGTGGCGCCGAGCATCCCAAGTGGGCTGGTCGGTGCGACGTGTGCAACGCGTGGAACTCGCTCGTCGAAGAGATGGCGGCGGCACGCAGCGCTCCCACCGGCGGCGCGAGTCGCCGCGCCGGAGGCACGCGCACGCTGGCCGAGGGAGGCAGCGTCGCCGTCACGCCGCGACTCCGCGAGGTGAGTGGGAGTGAAGCGCGCCGCTGGAAGACGGGGATCGACGAATTCGACTTCGTCCTTGGCGGCGGCATCGTGCCGGGCTCGATGATCCTCATCGGGGGCGAGCCGGGTATCGGCAAGTCCACTCTGCTTCTGCAGGTGGCGGCGCGCCTCCAGTCGAGCGATCGCGCGACGCTGTACGCGTCCGGCGAGGAGAGCGCACTCCAGATCAAGCTGCGCGCCGATCGGCTCGGCGAGGACGCCGGCGACGTCTCGCTGCTGAGCGAGACGAACCTCGAGACCGTGCTCACCACGGCGGCCGCCGCGGCGCCCGCCGTGCTCATCGTCGATTCGATCCAGACCGTGTTCACCTCGGACCTCGAGGGAGCGCCCGGCAACGTCGGCCAGGTGCGCGAATGCGCCGCGCGACTGATGCGATTCGCGAAGGAGAGCGGCACAGCGGTGTTCGTCGTCGGCCACGTCACGAAGGGGGGCGGCATCGCCGGACCGAAGACGCTCGAGCACATCGTGGACACGGTGCTGTACTTCGAGGGGGAGAACTCGCTCGACCATCGCGTGCTGCGCGCGACGAAGAACCGGTTCGGCAGCGTGGACGAGATCGGCGTGTTCCGCATGGCGGAAGACGGACTCGTTCCCGTGGCCAATCCGTCGGAGCTCTTCCTCGGCGATCGGAGCATGCACGCCTCGGGAAGCGCCGTCACCGCGCTGCTCGAGGGCACGCGTCCCGTGTTGATCGAGGTGCAGGCGCTCGCGGCGAAGGCGGGCTTCGGCACGCCGCAGCGCGTCGCCACGGGGTACGATGCGCGGCGACTCGCGCTGCTGCTCGCGGTGCTCGACAAACGGGCCGGTCTCTCCTTCGCGCAGCTCGACGTGTTCCTCAACGTCGTCGGCGGCGTGCGGCTGCAGGAACCGGCAGGTGATCTCGCCGTGGCCGCGGCGCTCGCGTCGAGCGTGTACGATCGCGCCATCCCGCACGACGCGGTGTTCGTCGGCGAGGTTGGACTCGGCGGCGAGATCCGCCCCGTCTCGCAGGCGGAGCGCCGGCTCGCCGAGGCCGCCAACATGGGGATGACGACGGCGTACCTCGCCGAGCGCGCCATCCCGAAGCGGGTGCCAAGTGGATTGCGACCGATCGGGGTGCGCACGATCGCCGAGCTCTTCGAGCGGATCTTCCAGTGAGCCCATCACCGCCGCGCCGCGACATCGGCGTGATCATCGTCGCGGGGGGCAGCAGCACGCGCACCGGCGGCGAGGAGCTGAAGCAGTTCAGGTGGATCGCCGGAAAGCCGATGCTGCTGCACAGCGTGCAGACGTTCATGGCGCATCCAAACGTCGGCACCGTCGTGTGCGTGCTGCCGCCGCGGTACGCCGGCGATCCGCCACCCTGGCTCTTTCAGTGCGACGTCGACCGCCTGCTCGTCTCGATCGGCGGACGGACGCGCAGTGAGAGCGTGGCGAACGGGCTCGACGACCTCCCCGACGAGGCGGAGATCGTGCTCGTGCACGATGCGGCGCGCCCGCTCGTCGGGATGGGGACGATCGACCGCGTCGTCGAGGCTGTGCGCGCCGGCACGCCGGCCATCGCGGCGCTGCCCGTCGTCGACACGCTCAAGGAGACGAGGGCCGACGGCACGATCGTGCGGACCGTCGATCGCGAATCGCTCTGGCGCGCGCAGACGCCACAGGGCTTTCCTCGCGCGCTGCTCGTGGAAGCGCACCGCCGCGCGCGCGAGGAGCGCATCACCGCCACGGACGATGCGGCACTGTGCGAGCGGCTCGGTCACGTGGTGCGAGTCGTGCGTGGCAGCGAGCGCGCCCTCAAGGTCACCGAGCCCGGCGACTTCGATCGTGTCGAGGCGCTCTACGCGATGGAGGAATGAAAGCGCCCCCGCACGAAGTGCCGTTCTGGTCGGATGCCGAAGTAGCGGCGGCGATGCGGCCGGCGCTCCAGCAGATGGAGCTGCGTCGCGTCCTCGCGTATCCGACCGAGACGGTCTATGGGTTCGGCGGCGCGATCGATCGCGACTCGGTGGATGCGCTGATCCGCCTCAAGGGGCGTCCGAAGGGCAAGCCGTTCCTGCTGCTCATCGCCGACACCGAGATGCTCGCCAAGCTGGACCTGAGCCTGCCGAGCTTCGCCACCAATCTCGCGGCGCGCCACTGGCCAGGCCCGCTCACCCTCGTGCTGCCGGGCGGTGAGCGACGCGTACCGGAGGCGCTGCGCGGCCCCGAAGGCGGAATCGCCGTGCGCTGGACGCCGCTCAAGTCGCTGCAGCGGCTGATTCGTGCGCACGGCGACGCGATCACCTCCACGAGCGCGAACCGTCCCGGGGTTCCCCCGGCGATGTCAGCGCGCGAGATTCGAGAACAGTGGAGTGCGGCGATCTCTCGCGGCGCGCTTCGGGTGCTCGACGGCGGAACGCTCGCGCCCTCGGAACCCTCGACCGTGGTGGACTGCACCGGTCGCGCTCCACGAGTGGTCCGCCCAGGAGCCATCTCGGCAGCCGTGCTGCGAGAAACCGCTCCCCGGCTCATCGGAGACGCGTGAGCACATGAAGCTCCTCTTCGTCTGTACAGGCAACACCTGCCGCAGTCCCCTCGCGGAAGCGATCGCGCGCAAGGTCGCGATCGAGCGCGGCCTGCCCGAGATCGAGGTCGGCAGCGCGGGCACGAGCGCCTGGGACGGCGCGTCCGCGTCGGACGGCGCGCTGCTCGTCGGCATGGAACGTCGTCTGGATCTCAGCGGTCACCGCTCGCGCCAGCTCACACGCGCGATCGTCGCGGACAGTGATCTCATCTTCACGATGGGGCCGCATCACCTCGAGCGCGTCGAAGCACTCGGCGGGCGGGGCAAGGCCTTCCTGCTCACGGCCTACCCGGACGCCGGCACTTCGGGACGACCCATCAGCGATCCGATGGGCGGCGAGCTCGAGGTGTACCGCACGACGGCGGACGAGCTCGAGACCGAGGTGCGGCGTGTGTTCGATCGCCTCGCCGCGGCGCGCGTTCCCGACGCTTCGTGACGGCGCTGCCTGGGCGGTTGGTCCTGCTCGGGCACCCCGTCGCACATTCCCTCTCGCCGCGCTTCCAGAACGCTGCCCTCCGCGCGGCCGGCATCCCGCTCGTCTACGAAGCGATCGACGTTCCGCCGCAGTCGCTGCGTAGGACGCTCGCCGATCTCGCGGAAGTCAACGCCATCGGCAACGTCACCATTCCGCACAAGGAAGACGTGGCCGCGTGCTGCCAGCGGCTCTCGCCCCTCGCCGAACGCTGCGGCGCGGTGAACACCTTCTGGCACGAGGATGGGCAGCTCGTCGGCGACAACACCGACGTCGGCGGTGTGGACGCGATCGCGGGGCTTCTCCTCGGCGACGCCCGTCCCACGGCGACGGTGGCGCTCCTCGGCGCCGGAGGCAGCGCTTCAGCGGTGGTGGCCGCGGTGGAACGATGGGGCGACGCTCGTGTGCGCGTGTACAATCGCAATGTGAATCGCGCTCGCATTCTCGCCGCCCGCTTCGGCGCCGTCGTGGAAGTCGTCGATTCCGTCGAGCAGGCGCTCGACGGCGCCGCGTTGGTGGTGAACGCCACTCCGGTCGGCTTGAAGGACGATGCGCACCCGGTGCCGGTGAGTGCGCTACCGGCTGGTGCGGCCGTATTCGATCTCGTCTACCGCGCGAACGAGACCGCGTGGGTTCGCGCGGCACGAGACGCGGGGCATCGTGCAGCCGACGGCGAGGGGATGCTCGTGGAGCAGGGCGCGCTCTCCTTCGAGCGATGGTTCGGCGTCGCGCCCGACCGCGCCGCCATGTGGCGCGCGCTGCACTGAACGGCGTCGAGTCGTTTCGTCGCGCCGGCTCGGCGCTCTTGGACCTACTGCTGCCGCCCGCGTGTGCCATCTGCAAGCGCGCACGCGCCGGCCATGAGATCGATCTCGTCTGCGGCGCATGCTGGGCGCGCGCGACCGAGCTGCCGCGCCCGCGCTGCGAACGCTGCGGCCATCCGATCGACGTGCGGCGCCCGCCGACGCGTTGCGCGTGGTGCACGCTGCTCCCGCCGTACGTGCGCGCCGTACGCTCGGCGTTCGGACTGCCGGGTGGAACGGCGGAATCGATCGTCTACGCGCTCAAGTACGACGGCTGGAGCGCGGTCGCGGCGCCGATGGCGCGTCGGATGGCGTCGCTCCGCTTCCCGCCCGACGTCGAGCGCGAGCGCGCCGCGCTCGTCCCGGTGCCGCTCGCGTCCGCTCGTCTGCGCGAGCGCGGCTACAACCAGAGCGAGAAGCTCGCGGACGGTCTCGCCCGCCTCTGGAACCTTCCCGTCCGCACCGATCTTCTTACACGAGAGCGTGCAACGAAGACGCAAACGCGGTTGACACCAGGGGAGCGACAGCGCAACGTTGCAAATGCGTTCCGCTCGCTCGCGGATCGTGGGTCGCTGCGCGGTCTTCATCTCGTCCTCGTGGACGATGTGGTGACCACCGCCGCGACCCTAAACGCGTGCGCCGCAACGTTGCACGACGGCGGCGTGCGTATCGTGAGCTACGTGACCTTCGGCCGGGCGCCGGCTATTGGCGACCGGTGGTGACCACAGGAGACAGTAAACACATGGCAATTCGCGTCGGCATCAACGGCTTCGGCCGCATCGGGCGGCAGGTCCTTCGCGCAGCGAAGCAAGCCGGGATCACCGACCTCGACTTCGTCGCGGTGAACGACCTCACGGACACCAAGACGCTCGCGCACCTGTTCAAGTACGACTCGGTCCACCGCGAGTTCAAAGGTCAGGTCAGCGCTGGCGAGGGTTCCATCACGGTCGACGGCGACGAGATCAAGGTGCTCGCCGAGAAGGATCCGTCGAAGCTGCCGTGGGCCGATCTCAAGGTCGACATCGTCCTCGAGTCCACCGGCCGTTTCACCGACGCGGATAAGGCCCGCCAGCACATCACGGCCGGCGCGAAGAAGGTGATCATCTCCGCCCCCGCGAAGGGCGAGGACATCACGATCGTCATGGGCGTCAACGAGAAGAAGTACGACGCCAAGAAGGACACCATCATCTCCAACGCGTCGTGCACGACGAACTGCCTCGTGCCGATGGTGAAGGTCGTGAAGGACAACTTCGGCTTCGTGCGCGGCTCGATGGTCACGATCCACAGCTACACGAACGACCAGAACATCCTCGACCTGCCGCACAAGGACATCCGTCGCGCGCGCGCGGCCGCGATGTCGATCATCCCGACCACGACGGGCGCCGCCAAGGCGACCTCGCTCGTGATTCCCGAGCTGAAGGGGAAGATCGACGGCATCGCGATCCGCGTCCCGACCCCGGACGTCTCGTTCACCGACCTCGCCGTCGTCGTCGACAAGCCCGTGAACATCCACGAGGTCAACGCGGCGTTCAAGAAGGCCGCGGCCGGTGAGCTCAAGGGCTTCCTCCAGTACACCGAGGAGGAGCTCGTCTCGTCCGACTACATCGGCAACCCGCACTCGTGCATCTTCGACGCGAAGAGCACGAACGTCGTCGACGGCACGCTGCTCAAGGTCTCCGGCTGGTACGACAACGAGTGGGGCTACGCGTCGCGCTGCGTGGACCTGCTGCAGTACATCGGCAAGCAGCTCTAACGCCCATGAACAAGCTGACGGTTCGCGACCTTGCCCCGGAGCAACTCCGGGGCAAGCGGGCGCTCGTGCGCGTGGACTTCAACGTCCCCCTCGACGCCGACAGACACGTCACCGACGACACGCGCATCCGCGCCGCGATCCCCACGCTCGAGCTCCTGCTCGATCGCGGGGCGCGCGTCGTCCTGCTCTCGCATCTCGGCCGCCCCAAGGGCAAGCCGGAGCCGAAGTACTCGCTCCAGCCCGTCGCCACGCGGCTCGCCGAACTGCTCCCCAACCGGAAGGTGTCGTTCGTCGAGAGCACGGACAGCGACGAGGCACTCAAGGCGACGATGGACCTGAAGGACGGTGAGGTCCTGCTCCTCGAGAACACGCGCTTCCTCGGCGGCGAGGAGACCAACGACGAGCGGCTCTCGCGCGCGCTCGCCGAGCTCGGCGACCTGTACGTGAACGACGCGTTCGGCGCGGCACACCGCGCGCACGCATCCACGGAGGGCGTCGCGAAGTATCTCACGCCGGCCGTTGCAGGCCTGCTGATGGAGAAGGAGATCAACTATCTCCACAACGCGCTCGAGAACCCGAAGCGGCCGTTCGTCGCCGTGCTGGGCGGATCCAAGATCTCCGGCAAGATCGACGTGATCGAGGCGCTGCTGCCCAAGGTCGACGCGCTCCTCGTCGGTGGTGCGATGGCCTGCACCTTCTACAAGGCGATGGGACTCGAGACTGGGAAGTCGCTCGTCGAGGCCGATCGCGTCGACCTCGCCAAGTCGCTGCTCGAAGAAGCGGGCACGCGGCTCATTCTGCCGCACGACGCGACGGTCGCTCCGTCGATCGAGCAGGCCGGCGCGGCCCGCGCGGTCAGCAAGGATGCGATCCCGGCCGACATGGCGATGCTCGACATCGGGCCGCGCACGGCCGAGTCGTACGCCCGTGCGATCGCGTCCGCGAAGACGGTGCTCTGGAACGGCCCGATGGGCGTGTTCGAGACGCCGCCGCTCGACAAGGGGACGAATGCGATCGCGGCGGCGATGGCCGACGCTACGGCGAAGGGCGCGACGACGATCGTCGGTGGTGGAGATTCGGCCGCTGCAGTGGAGCAGGCCGGGCTCGCCGAGCGCATGAGCCACGTGTCCACCGGTGGTGGCGCGTCGCTCGAGTTCCTCGAGGGGAAGACGCTCCCGGGGCTCGCCGCCCTGACGGAGCGCTGACATGGCCGCGTATCAACTACCGATCCTCGCGGCCAACTGGAAGATGAATCACGGGCCGACGGCAGCGTCGGCCTTCCTCGCCTCGTTCCTCGCCAGCTATACGCGGCGTGACGACCGCACGGTGATTCTTTTTCCCTCCGCGCTCGCGTTCGCCGCGGCGCGGAGTGCCGTCGCCGAGCGTCCCGACGTCCAGCTCGGCGTCCAGAACATTCATACAGCAGAGAAGGGCGCCTTCACCGGCGAGAACTCCGCTGCGATCGCGCTCGATGCAGGTGCGGGGTTCGTCCTCGTGGGTCATTCGGAGCGACGTCATGTCTTCGGTGAGACCGACGCCCAGACCGCCGAGAAGGTGAAGCTCGCCGTGGTGCATGGGCTCGTGCCGGTGCTCTGCGTCGGCGAGAAGATCGAGGAGCGCGAGGCAGGGCAGACCAACGCCGTCTGCGTCCGTCAGCTCCGCGCCGCGTTCAGTGGTGTTTCCGCGGAGAAGCTCCGCGATGCGATCGTCGCTTACGAGCCGGTGTGGGCCATCGGTACCGGTCGGACGGCCACGCCGCAGGATGCCTCGGCGGCACACGAGGCGATTCGGGCCGAGCTTCGTGCGCTCGCCGGCGAAGTCGGGGCATCGATCCCGATTCTCTACGGCGGCAGCGTGAACGCCGCGAACGCGGCAGCGCTGCTCTCGGCGCCCGGCGTGGATGGTTTGCTGGTCGGCGGCGCGAGCCTGGAAGCGGAGAGCTGGACGTCGATCTGCAACGCCGGCGGCTGACTCTGACTCACTTGACGCTCGCCTGTAAGTCACGGCATATTTGAGGTTTAGCCGGCCCGACGTTTCTTCAGCCTTAACAGCGGCATGTACACTTTCCTGCTCGTCCTGCTCATTCTCGACAGCCTCGTGCTCATCGCGGCCATCCTCCTGCAGAGCGGTAAGGGGAGCGGCCTGTCGGCGAGCTTCGGCGGCGTGAGCAGCTCCGCCGATTCGCTCCTCGGCACGCGGCAGGCGGGGAACCTGCTGACGAAGGCGAGCTGGTGGGGGGGAGGGCTCTTCCTCTTCCTGGCGCTGGTCCTCTCGGTGGCGTCGACGCAGCGTCGCGCGCCGAAGTCGGTGCTCGACCAGGCCTTCACGCAGCCCACGGCACCAGCCGCTCCCGCGACTGGCGCGCCGCCGGCTACGAGTGGAGCGGCCGGCGTTCCGCTGACGCCTGCGCCGTCCACTGCCGCACCCGCTGTTCCCGGCGCGAGCCAGCCTGCCGCGCCGGCGCCGGCGGCACCCGCCACCAAGAAGCCCTAGCGTGGCCGACCGCGACGTCGTTCCAGGGTTCCTCCTCCTCGAGGACGGAACCCTGTTTCGTGGCGCGCTCCGCGCCAGCCTCGCCACGACCGTGGCCGAGGTCGTGTTCACGACGAACATGAGCGGATACCAGGAGGTCTTCACCGACCCCTCGTATCGCGCGCAGATCGTCGTGATGACCGCGCCGATGATCGGGAACTACGGCGTCAACCCCGCCGACCCGGAATCCGGTGCACCGCAGATCGCCGGTGTCGTCGTGCGCGAGCTCTCGCGCACCTACTCCAACTGGCGAGCGGAAGGGGACCTCGAGAGCTACCTGAAGGCGGCTCAAATCCCGATCCTCGAAGGCGTTGATACGCGTAAGCTCACCCGCCATCTCAGGACGGTGGGTGTGATGCGCGGCGTCATCGGCGCGGGCGAGCAGCCGACCGACGAGGCGCGGGCCGCGCTCGAGGCGTGTCCGTCCATGGAAGGGCTCGACCTCGCGTCGCGCGTGACGACGGCGGAGCGCTACCAGTGGGGGAACCCCCAGGCGCCGCATCACATCGTGGCGTACGACTTCGGCATCAAGCGCAACATCCTGCGTCTGTTCGATGACGCGGGCTGCCACGTGACGGTCGTGCCCGCCTCGACTCCGCCGGAGGCCGTGCTCGAGCTCGAGCCGGACGGCGTGTTCCTCTCCAACGGCCCGGGTGACCCGGACGCGATCGAGTACGCCCCCAGCGCCATCAAGGCGATCGCCGAGAAGGAGGTGCCGATGTTCGGCATCTGCCTGGGGCATCAGCTCCTGGGCCTCACCTTCGGCGCCAAGACGGTGAAGATGCCCTACGGCCACCGGGGCGGAAATCACCCGGTCCGCGAGGTCGAGACGGGACGGATCCTGATCACCTCCCAGAATCACGGCTTCGCAGTCGAGGGGAGTGAGAAGGAGATTCCGGGAGCGCCGGCCCTGGAAGTCACCCACGTGAACCTGAACGACGGGACCGTCGAGGGGCTGCGTCATCGGGAGCTTCCGGTGTTCGGCGTCCAGTACCATCCGGAGGCCGCGCCGGGGCCGCACGACGCCCGGCCCCTGTTCGAGCAGTTCATGGAAACGGTGCGAAAGCGGCGGGCCTGAAGTGCGCCAAGCTCTTGACACATAAGAGTTAACGCGGATAAGTTCGATCAGAAATTCAGCGTCCCCCGCCGCCCCTTCGAGGCCCTCCATGACGAAAGCCGATCTGGTCGAGCGCGTGACCGCCCAGATATCCCGCACGGCCGGGCCGATGATCTCCAAGAAGGATTGCGCCCGTGTCGTCGATTCGTTTCTCGACGCGATCAAGGAAGCGCTCCAGGAGCAGAAGAACATCGAGGTTCGTGGCTTCGGCACGTTCAAGATTCGTCATCGGAAGACGCGCATGGCGAGGAACCCACGCACCGGATCACCCGTCGAGGTGTCGGCGCGCCCCGTCCCCGTGTTCAAGCCGTCGAAGGAGCTTCGCGCGATGGTCGCGAACATCTCGATCGAAGAACTGGAGAACGATCCCGAAGAGCTGTCAGAGGCGTAACCGCTTCTCGCGACACCCTTTGAGCCCTGGCAACCGCCGGGGCTTTTTATTTGGAGCTTCCGTCGGCATCCGAGCCCGTGTACGATGCAATTGCGCGTATGACCGTCACCGTTCTTCTCTTCGCATCCTACGCCGAGGCACTCGGCGCATCGTCGCTTGCCGTCGAGGTCGCGGGCGACGCAACGGTGGCCGACGTGCTCTCCAACGTTCGCGCGCAACCCGGCGCCGACAGACTGCCGCCGATGCCGCTCGTCGCCGTGAATCAGCAGTACGCGGACGCACACGCACGCGTTCGCGACGGCGACGAAGTCGCGCTCATTCCACCGGTTGCGGGCGGATGACCCCGCTTGCGACCCTCGTCCTCACGCCGATCGACCCGATGGCGCTCGTGCGCGCCGCGTCGGGCCCGGGGAATGGCGCCGTCATCCTCTTCCTCGGCGCCGTCCGCCAGGTGAACGAGGGACGCGACGTCACGGGGATCGACTACGCTGCCTACGAGGGGATGGCGCTGCGTGAGCTGCAGGCGATCGTCGACGAGGGTGCGACACGATTCGGCACCGCGGACGTCGTCGTCGAGCACCGGCTCGGCGAGCTGCAGGTCGAGGACATCAGCGTCGGCATCGCCGTGGGACATGCGCACCGTGACGCGGCATATGCGGTCTCGCGCTGGGTGATCGAGGAGCTCAAGCGCCGCGTCCCGATCTGGAAGCGAGAGCACTACACCGACGGGACGCGCGAGTGGGTCGATCCTACCGGCCACGTCTCCGCCGGGAGTCCGCGATGACCGGGCTGCGCGATCAGTTCGGCCGAACGATCGAGTATCTCCGGATCTCGGTCACCGACCGGTGCAACTTTCGTTGTACCTACTGCATGCCGCTCGAGGGGCTGCCCTGGCTGCCCAAGTCGGACATCCTGAGCTACGAGGAGATCGCCGAGGTCGTCCGCCAGCTCGCGCCGCTCGGCCTGCGGCGGGTGCGGATCACCGGCGGCGAGCCGACGATCCGCCCGCAGCTCTCGACGCTCGTGCGCATGCTGCGCAGCGTGCCGGCGGTGGAGGACATCGCACTCTCGACGAATGGCGTGCGGCTCCCCGAGCTCGCGCAGGAGCTGGCCGACGCGGGACTCGTGCGCGTGAACATGTCGTCGGACAGCCTGCGCCCGGAGCGCATCGCGTCGATTGCTCGCCGTACTTTGAACTTCGATCCCAAAGCCGCCGCCGAGGCCGCACAGGCAGCCGGTCTCGCGCCGATCAAGCTCAACGTCGTCGTGATGCGCGGCATCAACGACGACGAGCTCCTCGACTACGCGCGGCTGACGCTGGAGCATCCCTGGCACGTCCGCTTCATCGAGCTGATGCCCGTCGGCGAGATGGCGGCGCTCTCCGCGGACCACGTCGTGCCGAGCGACGAGGTGCTGCGTCGCATCGCGGCGGAGCTCGGGCCGCTCGAGGCCGTCGCCGGGCCGGCGCTGGGCAACGGACCCGCGGCGTATCATCGCCTGGCCGGCGCACAGGGCTCGATCGGCGTGATCACGCCGATGACACACACGTATTGCGGCAGCTGCAACCGCGTTCGCCTCACCGCCGACGGTCGACTGCGGACCTGCCTGTTCGGCGATCACGAGGTCGATCTCCGCACTCCGCTGCGCTCGGGCGTCCCGCTCGAGCCATTTGTCCACCGCGCGCTGGCCGAGAAGCCGCAGGAGCACGCGCTGCTCGCGCGTCGCGTCGGTGGATTACGCGCGCTCTCGCAGGTCGGGGGATAGCATCGACACGCGAGCGCGATACTTTTGAATGACTAGCAACTCACCTTCAGACTATCGCACTCATGGTCAATAAGATCACCGTCGTCGGCGCCGGAAACGTGGGCGCGACGACGGCCCAGCGCGTCGCGGAGAAGGAGCTGGCGCGCACCGTCGTCATGGTGGACGTCGCCGAGGGCATCCCTCAGGGCAAGGGGCTCGACCAGTGGCAGAGCGCCCCGATCGAGGTCTACGACTCCCGGATCATCGGAACGAACGGCTACGAGGAGACGATCGACTCGGACATCGTCATCATCACGGCCGGCATCGCACGCAAGCCGGGCATGTCGCGCGACGACCTGCTGAACACGAACGCCGGCATCGTCAAGTCGGTCTCGGAGCAGATCAAGAAGACGTCGCCGAACGCGATCGTCATCGTGGTGTCCAACCCGCTCGACGTGATGTGCTACGTCGCGAAGGAAGCGACGGGGTTCCCGCGCGAGCGCGTGATCGGCATGGCGGGAGTGCTCGACACCGCGCGCTACCGCGCCTTCCTCGCCGAGGCACTCGACGTCTCGGTGCGCGACATCCAGGCGATGGTGCTCGGCGGCCACGGTGATACGATGGTCCCGTTGATCTCGTACACGAGCGTCAGCGGCATCCCGATCACCCAGCTGATGGACCGCGCGACGCTCGATGCGATCGTCGACCGCACGCGCAACGGCGGCGCGGAGATCGTGAAGCATCTCAAGACCGGCGCGGCGTACTACGCGCCGTCGGCGGGCGCCGTGCAGATGGCCGAGGCGATCGTGAAGGATCAGCGCCGGATCCTGCCGTGCGCGGCGTGGCTCGAGGGCGAGTACGGAATGAAGGGGCTCTATCTGGGCGTGCCCTGCAAGCTCGGCAAGAATGGTCTCGAGCAGGTGATCGAGGTCGAACTGACGGCCGACGAGCGGACGGCGCTGGAGAAGAGCGCCGAGGCGGTCCGAGAGCCGATGCGGGCAGTCAAGCTCTGATGCAACGACGACGGGCGCCGTGCCACCGTGCACGACGCCCGTCGTCACATCGCCGCTCGACGCGCGCGAACGCGCGCGAGCATTCCGAAGAACTCGAAGCGGCCGCCGCGGGTTGATCCGGTGAGGGGCTCCCGGATCCGCCAGTGGTGGCGTGGAGCCATACGAACCATGTGGGCGCTGACGCTGTACCGCTCGACGATAGGCAAGAAGATCATCATGGCCGTGACGGGACTCGTGCTCGTCGTGTTCGTCATCGGCCACATGGCGGGCAACCTGCAGCAGTTCCTGGGCCCCGCGCGGATGAATGCCTACGCCGCATTCCTCAAGAGCACGGGCGAGCTGCTCTGGATCGCTCGGCTGACGCTGATCGCGGCCACGGTGCTGCACGTGCTCATGGCGTGGCAGCTCACGCAGATCAAGCGTGCCGCCCGTCCGGTCGGCTACAACAAGCGAGAGCCGCAGGTCTCCACCATCGCCTCCCGGACGATGCGCTGGGGCGGCGTCTTCCTGCTCGTCTTCATCGTCTTCCACATCCTGCATTTCACGACGGGAACCGTGTTCCCCGTCGCCAGCAGCCCCGACGCACAGTATCCCGCCTTCAGCCACACGGACGTCTACGGCAACGTGATCAGCGCGTTCCGGACTCCGTGGGTGACGGCGTTCTACGTCGTGGCGATGCTGTTCCTCCTCCTGCATCTCTTTCACGGCGCGTGGAGCTCCGTCCGCACCCTGGGACTCAGCAAGCCATCGAACGATCCGCTGCACCGGCGCATCTCCACCGTGATCGCGGTGGTCGTGTGGCTCGGCTTCAGCGCGATCCCGGTCGCCGTGTTTCTCGGAGTGATCCGATAGATGACTCTCCAACTCGACGCCCGGATCCCCGCGGGCCCGCTGGCCGGCAAGTGGGATCGCCACAAGTTCGAGATGAAGCTGGTGAACCCGGCGAACAAGCGGAAATACACCGTCATCGTGGTGGGCTCCGGCCTTGCCGGCGGTGCGGCGGCCGCTTCGCTGAGCGAGCTCGGATACAACGTCCGCTGCTACTGCTACCAGGATTCGCCGCGCCGCGCGCACTCGATCGCCGCACAGGGCGGCATCAACGCCGCGAAGAACTACCAGAACGACGGCGACAGCGTTCAGCGCCTGTTCTACGACACGATCAAGGGGGGCGACTTCCGCGCGCGCGAGGCGAATGTCTACCGGCTCGCGCAGGACAGCGTGAACATCATCGATCAGTGCGTGGCGCAGGGGGTTCCGTTCGCCCGTGAGTACGGCGGCCTGCTCGCCAATCGATCGTTCGGTGGGGCGCAGGTCTCGCGCACCTTCTACGCGCGCGGCCAGACCGGACAGCAGTTGCTGCTCGGCGCGTACCAGGCGCTGGAGAAGGAGATCTCGAAGGGCGGGGTGAAGATGTTCCCGCGCTCGGAGATGCTCGACCTCATCGTCGTCAACGGACGCGCGCGAGGAATCGTCGTGCGCGACGAGCTGACGGGAAAGATCGAGCCGCATCTCGCCGACGCCGTCGTCCTCGCGACGGGCGGCTACGGCAACGTGTTCTACCTCTCGACGAACGCGAAGGGGTGCAACGCCACGGCCATCTGGCGCGCCTACAAGCGCGGCGCGGCATTCGCGAACCCCTGCTACACGCAGATCCATCCGACGTGCATCCCCGTCGCGGGAGAGCACCAGTCGAAGCTGACGCTGATGTCGGAGTCGCTGCGCAACGACGGTCGGGTCTGGGTGCCGAAGCGCCGGGAGGACGTTGGCAAGGCGCCGGCCGACATCCCCGAGGCAGATCGCGACTACTACCTCGAGCGGAAGTATCCGAGCTTCGGCAACCTCTCCCCGCGTGACATCGCGTCGCGCGCGGCGAAGGAGGCCTGCGACGACGGGCGCGGAGTCGGTCCGGGTGGCCGCGGGGTGTATCTCGACTTCGCCGACGCGATCAGGCGCCTCGGAGAGGACAAGATTCGCGAGCGGTACGGCAACCTGTTCGAGATGTACGAGCGCATCACGGCCGAGAATCCGTACAAGGTGCCGATGCGCATCTATCCCGCCGTGCACTACACCATGGGCGGGCTCTGGGTGGACTACAACCTCATGAGCACCATCCCGGGGCTGCACGTCGCAGGCGAGGCGAACTTCTCCGACCACGGCGCGAACCGCCTTGGCGCGAGCGCGCTGATGCAGGGGTTGGCGGACGGATACTTCGTGATCCCGCTGACGATCGGCGACTACCTCGCCTCGTCGAAGCTCGAGCAGGTGACCGCCGACGATCCGCAGGTGCGCGGCGCCGTCGCTGACGTCGAACGGCGCACGAGCCGACTGCTCGACGTGAAGGGCAAGCGCACGGTCGCCGCATTCCACCGTGAGCTGGGCAAGATCATGTGGGAGTACTGCGGCATGGCGCGCGACGCGGCCGGACTGCGCAAGGCGATGGAGCTGATCCCGCAGCTGCGTGAGGAGTTCTGGCGCGACGTCACGATTCCCGGCAGCGGCGCGGAGCTGAACCAGACGCTCGAGCACGCGGGGCGCGTGGCCGATTTCCTCGAGCTGGGCGAGCTGATGTGCCGCGACGCGCTGCACCGTGAGGAGTCGTGCGGCGGCCACTTCCGTACGGAGCACCAGACACCGGACGGTGAGGCGCTACGCGACGACGAGCACTTCGCGTACGTCGCCGCCTGGGAATACGCGGGGGAGGGCAAGGCGCCCATCCTGAACAAGGAGCCCCTCGTCTACGAGAACATCAAGCTCTCGCAGCGGAGCTACAAGTGAGCGGAGCGATGAACCTGACGTTGCAGGTATGGCGGCAGTCCGGCCCCACGGCCGAGGGCAGCCTGAAGGAGTACAAGGCGACGGACGTGAGTCCGGACATGTCGTTCCTCGAGATGCTCGACGTCGTGAACGAGAGGCTGATCGAGCAGGGCGAGATGCCGATCGCCTTCGACCACGACTGCCGCGAGGGGATCTGCGGCTCGTGCGGCATGATGATCAACGGCGTGGCGCACGGCCCCTCGCGTGGCACGGCGACCTGCCAGCTCCACATGCGCACCTTCCACGACGGCGACACGATCGTCATCGAGCCGTGGCGGGCACGGGCGTTCCCCGTGATCAAGGACCTGGTCGTCAACCGCAGTGCGTTCGACCGGATCATCGCGTCGGGAGGTTTCGTCACGGCCCCCACCGGCAGTGCGCAGGACGCGAACTCGATCCCCGTGCCGAAGCAGGACGCGGACTCGTCGATGGACGCCGCCGCGTGCATCGGCTGCGGCGCCTGCGTCGCGGCCTGCCCGAATGGCTCGGCGTCGCTGTTCACTGGTGCGAAGATCTCCCACCTCGGTATGCTGCCACAGGGACAGCCCGAGCGCTACCGCCGCGCCCTCTCCATGGTCGCGCAGATGGACATCGAGGGCTTCGGTGGCTGCACGTTCTTCGGCGAGTGTCAGGCCGCGTGCCCGAAGGAGATCAGCATCGACGTCATCTCCCGGATGAACCGCGATTTCCTGCGCGCATCCGTCACCAAGCCCAGCGAGCGCATCGGCGGAGGTGGCGACGGCTGACGCCACCGCTGGCCCGCTTGGTGCACGCCTCCACACTCTCGCTCCTGGAGTCGTCGATGGCGGAACGCCCGCCCGAAGAGAACAGCTTTCCGAAGGATCGCTACACCAATCCCGAGACGGCACTCGGCGGCGCCGACGCGGTGGAGAAGACCACCTACGTCACGGGGCAGGGCGGGGAGCCCGAGACGATCCACAAACAGGGCACGCCGACCGCGCGCGTGCCCTCGGGCTCCGGGCACGGCGCGACATGGGCGATCATCGGTTTCCTCGCCGTCATGGCCGTGCTGGTCTATCTGCTCGGATTCGGTCGCTGAGCTGACTCAGAGGCGCGGGAGGGTGACCCCGTGCTGCGCCTGATACTTCCCCTTCTTGTCGGCGTAGGAGACCTCGGGCTCCTCGCGCCCCTCGAAGAACAGCACCTGCGCGATTCCCTCGTTCGCGTAGATCTTCGCGGGGAGCGGCGTCGTGTTCGAGATCTCGAGCGTGACGTAGCCCTCCCACTCCGGCTCGAAGGGGGTCACGTTCGTGATGATCCCGCACCGCGCGTACGTCGACTTGCCGACGGTGACCGTGAGGACGTTCCGCGGGATGCGGAAGTACTCCACCGACCGGGCGAGGGCGAAGCTGTTGGGCGGGACGATGCAGACGTCGCCCTCGAACTCGACGAAGCAGCTGCTCTCGAAGTTCTTCGGATCGACGACCGAGTTCAGGACGTTCGTGAAGATCCGGAACTCGCGGGCGACGCGCATGTCGTAGCCGTAACTGCTGACGCCGTACGAGATCACCCCCTGGCGAACCTGTCGGCCCTCGAAGGGCTCGATCATGCCGTGCTCGGTAGCCATGCGGGTGATCCAGCGATCGGACATGATCGTCATGCGCGCTCTGCTCGGAGGGAGGGGGGGCGGGAGGGGCCGGCACGCGGCCGGAGCGGCGCGAAAGGTATCCGAGCGGCGGGACGTACGCCACGGACGCGCGCACCGCGAACTCGCGCACGACGAAAGTGCGTGCGACGCGCGTAACGCGCGCGTGAAACGTCGTGCTCGGCGCCGTTGACACTGCTTCCACGCGCTGGGTAACTTGCGGTGCTGCGACTTAGTGAAAGATTTCACGAAGTGCGGAGACTCATGGAACGCACGTACCTGCCGGTCCTGTTGCTGCTGGGGTTCGTCGTCGCGAACGCGGCGCTGATCCTCCTCATCTCCCACCTGACCCTCCGCCCGCGGCCGACCGCGGAGAAGCAGACCGCGTACGAGTCCGGCATGCCGGTGCTCGGCGACGCGCGAGAACGCTTCTCCGTGAAGTTCTACATGGTCGCGGTGCTGTTCATCCTCTTCGACATCGAGACGGTGTTCATGATCCCGTGGGGCGCGCACTTCCGGCGTCTCTCCTGCGGGGTCGATCTCGTCGCGGGTGTCTGCCCGGCGGGACACCTCTCGTTCTTCGGGCTGTGGGAGATGGTCGTGTTCATCGCCATCCTCCTCGTCGGGTTCATCTACGTCTGGAAGAAGGGGGCGTTGCAATGGGATTGAGTCCACGTCCGGACGCCAACGTCGTCACGGTCGATCCGCAGTCGCAGGAGAGCTGGGTCACGACGCGGCTCGACATGCTCGTCAACTGGGGACGCGCGAACTCGCTGTGGCCGATGCCCTTCGGCACGGCGTGCTGCGCGATCGAGTTCATGGCGACGGCGGCGAGCAAGTTCGATCTCGCGCGCTTCGGCATGGAGCGCATGAGCTTCTCCCCGCGCCAGGCGGACGTGCTGATCTGCGCGGGCCGCGTGCCGTTCAAGCTCGCCCCCGTCATCCGGCGCATCTGGCAGCAGATGCCGCAGCCCAAGTGGTGCATCTCGATGGGCGCGTGCGCGTCGTCGGGCGGCATGTTCGACAACTACGCCGTGGTGCAGGGGATCGACACGATCATCCCCGTCGACGTCTACGTGCCGGGCTGTCCGCCGCGCCCCGAAGGCCTCATGTACGGGATCATGATGCTCCAGGAGAAGGTCAAGCGGGAGCGCATGTCGGACAAGTCGCTGCGCAACGAGATGGAGCCGGATCCGCGCAGTCAGCTCTACATTCCGCCGCCGCTCATCGACGAAGTGTCGGAGCCGTTCGGCAACGCGATCCATCAGACGCGGTCCGGCCTGTGAGCGACGGATTCCTCCCGGTCCTCGCCGGACACGCCGAAGGAACCGAGGTCGCGCCGCCGACCACCCCACGCAACGTCCCGTATCGCGACGGGACCCGGAACCCGTCCGCCGACGCGCTGCGCGCGAAGTTCGGCGATGCGGTGCAGCGCGTGGACGTCGTGTGGAACGAGACGACGGTGTTCGTCGACAAGGCGCGCGTCGGCGAAGTCATTCAGTGGCTTCACGACGACGAGGCGCAGCGGTACGACTACCTCTCCGACGTCACGGCCGTGGAGTACCGCGACCTGGACCGGCCGATCGAGGTCGTCTGGCATCTGCGCTCGCTCCCGTATCGCCGCTTCCTGCGCGTGAAGGCGTTGCTCTTCAAGGGGCAGCCGCTCGTCGTCCCCAGCGTCTGGTCGATCTACAAGAGCGCCGATTGGATGGAGCGGGAGTGCTACGACATGTTCGGGATCCGGTTCGAGGGACATCCGGATCTCCGCCGCATCCTGATGTGGGAGCAGTACAAGGAAGGTTTCCCGCTGCGGAAGGACTTCCCGCTCCGCGGGCGGTTCAGCCGCTCCGAGCAGCTCCGGCAGATCCTCGCGCTGAATCCCGAGGCGAAATACTCGATGGAAGAGCTGTCGGTGCTGGAGGCGTTCGATGAGCTCTCGCTCGAGCAGCGTCAGCGGCTGCGCGCCGGCGAGAAGGTGGGAGAGTAGCATGGCGACGAAGACACGCACGGTCGAAGTCGATCTCTCGACGACCGGCCTCGACGCACAGGGACGCCCACAGCGCGTTCCGCTCGCGACCGACGAAGCAGGGAATCTCGTCCCGATCACCGCCGCGCCGGCGGTCGAGCCGGAGCTCGAGGGTGAGCACATGCTCATCAACATCGGCCCGCAGCACCCGGCGACGCACGGCGTGCTCCGGCTGGTGCTGGAGCTCGACGGCGAGACGGTGGTGCGCTGCGTCCCGCACATCGGCTATCTGCACTGCGGGTTCGAGAAGATCGGCGAGTATCGCCAGTACAACCAGATCATCCCCTGGACGGACCGCGAGGACTATCTCAACAGCCCGGGGAACAACGTCGCGTTCGCGCTCGGCGCGGAGCGGCTGTTCGGCATCGAGATCACGGAGCGCTGCAAGGTGCTCCGCGTGATCGCGATGGAGCTGTCACGGCTGATCTCGCACTGCGTCTGGCTCGGGACGTTCTGCATCGACATCGGCGCCTTCACGCCCTTCCTCTGGATCTTCCAGCAGCGCGAGCGCGTGTACACGATGCTCGAGAGCTGGATCGGGGCGCGCCTCACGACGACGCTCACCCGCATCGGCGGCATGGGCGCGGACATTCCCGACGGCTGGACCGAGGATCTCGCGAACTTCGTGCGCACCTTCCCGAAGGTGCTCGAAGAGTGCAGCACGATGCTGACGAAGAACGCGATCTGGGTCGGCCGCACGGTCGGACTCGGCGCGATGTCGCCCGAGGAGGCGGTGAACTACGGGCTGTCGGGGCCGATGCTGCGCGCGAGCGGTGTCGCCTACGACGTGCGCAAGGACTTCCCGTACCTCGACTACGAGACGTACGACTTCGACGTTCCGATCGGCCAGGCGGGCGACGTGTACGACCGCTACCTCGTGCGCATGGAGGAGATGCGCCAGTCGATCCGCATCCTCGAGCAGGCGCTCAAGCGCCTTCCCGACGGACCGGTGAACGTGGACGATCCGCGCGTCATCCTCCCGCCGAAGTCGAAGGCGACGAGCGACATGGAGAGCATGATCCATCACTTCAAGCAGGTGATGGAAGGTCCGCGCCCGCCGATCGGCGAGTCGTACGTCGCCGTCGAGAGCCCCAAGGGCGAGAAGGGCTACTACATGGTGTCGGACGGTACGTCCAAGCCGGTGCGCTGGCGCATCCGTCCTCCGTCGTTCGTGAACCTCTCCGCGATCCCGAAGATGGTGGAGGGCCACCTGTTGTCCGACGTGATCGCGATCAACGCGAGCATCGACATCGTGATGGGAGAGATCGACCGATGAGCAACGCGAATCGGGAGCGCGCGACCTGTTCTCATGGAGAGATTGGCCGGTGAGCGCGACCCCTAACGAGATGGGGGGCGAGCGCGCTCCCGGCGACCTGGCGCACGGGCTTCACGAGTCGGGACCGCACGTCCCGGTCTTCACTGGCGCGCGGCGCGCCGAGCTCGACGAGCTCCTGACGCGCTACCCGCAGAAGATGGCGGCGCTGCTGCCTGCGCTCTGGATCGTGCAGGAAGAGCGGGGCTGGGTGAGCAGCGACGCGATGGCCGAGGTGGCCCAGGTGCTCGACCTCACGCCGGCGTACGTGAAGGGCGTCGTGTCGTTCTACACGATGTACCACCAGCACCCGGTCGGGCAGCACTTCATCCAGGTGTGCACGACCTCGCCCTGCAACGTCTGCGGCGCGGAGGATGTCGTGAACGCCTTCCTCAAGCACACGGGCTGTGAGGAGCTCGGCGTCACCTCCGCCGACGGGAAGTACACGGTGATCGAGGTGGAATGTCTCGGCGCGTGCGGCTTCGCGACGCCGGTGATGGTCAACGAGAAATACATCGAGTCGGTGACGCCGGAGACGGTGCCCGCGCTCCTCGCCTCTCTGGGCTGACATGGGATTCCCGCATCCGCCACACGATCGCGAGTCGGTCGTACTCTCCAAGTACTTCGGCGACAAGGAAGCGATCGGCCTCGAGGGCTGGCGCAAGCGCGGTGGGTACGTCGCGCTCCAGAAGGCGCTGAGCATGACGCCCGCGGAGATCGTCGGTATCGTGAAGGAGTCGGGGCTTCGCGGCCGCGGCGGCGCCGGCTTCCCGACCGGCGTGAAGTGGTCGTTCATGAAGCCCGGCGACGGCAAGCCGCATTACCTCGCTTGCAACGCCGACGAGTCCGAGCCCGGCACGTTCAAGGATCGCGAGATCATGCGCTGGACGCCGCACGCCCTCGTCGAGGGATGCGCGATCGGCGCCTACGCCATCGGGGCGGAGATCGCGTACATCTACATCCGCGGCGAGTACACCGAAGCGCTCGAGAGGATGAACGCGGCGTGCAAGGAGGCGTACGCGGCGGGGATCCTCGGCACGAACGCGATGGGGACCGGCAAGACGGTGCACGTCTACGTGCACAAGGGCGCCGGCGCCTACATCTGCGGTGAAGAGACGGCGCTGATGAACTCCCTCGAGGGGCGCCGCGGCAATCCGCGCATCAAGCCGCCCTTCCCGGCCGTCGCGGGGCTGTTCGGCCAGCCGACGACGATCAACAACGTCGAGACGCTCGTCGCGGTGCCGCACATCCTGAACAACGGCGCCGACTGGTACAAGAAGTTCGGCCGCGCCGACAACCCGAAGAGCACCGGCACGAAGCTCTTCTCCGTGTGCGGCAACATCCAGCGGCCCGGCAACTACGAGGTCGCGATGGGATTCCCGTTCAAGGATTTCCTGTACGATCTCTGCGGCGGGCCGCTTCCCGGCCGCCAGTTCAAGGCGATCATCCCGGGCGGCATCTCGGTTCCGATCCAGACGCGCGAGGAAGCGGAGAACTCGCCGATGGACTACGAGGGATTCGTCGCGAACGGGACGATGCTCGGCTCCGGCGGCGTCATCGTGATCGACGATGCGCAGAACCTCGTGAAGCAGATCGCGCGCGCCGCGCGCTTCTTCGCCCACGAGAGCTGCGCGCAGTGCACGCAGTGCCGCGAGGGCACCGCGTGGACGACGAAGATCCTCGAGCGCATCGTCGCCGGGGAAGGCTCGACCGAGGACCTGGACACCCTGTTGGAAATCGGCGAGAACATGACCGGCAAGACGATCTGCGTGCTGAGCGATTCGTGCGCGACGCCGGTGAAGTCGGGAATCGAGAAGTTCCGAGGGGACTTCGAGGCGCTCATCAAGAAGAAGAAGGTTCACATGGTGCCCGCACAGGTGGCCTGATGGCGGACGTGAAGCAGGTGAATCTCACGATCGAGGGACGCCCGGTCACCGTGCCGGACGGCACCTCGATTCTCGAAGCGGCGAAGACGGCGGGCGTCCTGATCCCGCACTACTGCTATCATCCCGGCCTTCCCGTCGCCGGCGTGTGCCGCATGTGCCTCGTCGAGGTGGAGAAGGCGCCGAAGCTCGCGCCCTCCTGCGCGACCGCGGTCGCCGAGGGACAGGTGGTGCACGTCCACTCGCCGAAGGCGCTCGAGGCACGCAAGGGCGTGCTCGAGATGCTGCTGATCAACCACCCGCTCGACTGCCCGATCTGCGATCAGGCTGGCGAGTGCGAGCTGCAGGACTACACGTATCAGGAAGGCCGCGCCGAAGGGCGCTACCGCGACCCGAAGCGGTTCAACCCGGTGGAGGACTTCGGCGGCGACGTCATGTACGTCGCCAACCGGTGCATCCTCTGCACGCGCTGCGTGCGCTTCATGGACGACGTGGCGCGCGATCCGGTGCTCGCCGTCGCCGAGCGCGGCGACCGCGCGCTGATCGCGAAGTTCGACGGCCACGACCTCACGCACGCCTGGGCGGGCAACGTCATCGACCTCTGTCCCGTCGGCGCGCTGCTCTCGAAGGACTCGCTGAACAAGGCACGCGCATGGGAGCTCGATCGCTCCGCGTCCGTGTGCCCGCACTGCTCGCAGGGCTGCAACATGATCGTGGAGACGCGCGACAATCAGGTCGTGCGACTCCGCCCGCGGCCGAACGAGCAGGTGAACAAGTTCTTCATGTGCGACCACGGTCGCCTGAACTACCGCTGGATGAACCGGAAGGATCGCGTCGACACGCCGCTCGTGCAGCAGGGCGGCGTGCTCGCCTCGGCCGACTGGGAGGTCGCGCTGCGCGTGGCCGCTCAGACGCTGGCCGGCAAGAAGGCGT
>DASVNI010000527.1:0-3639 GCA_036383935.1 Gemmatimonadaceae bacterium
CGCGCCGAAGTTCCTCGCCAGGTGCAGATCCCTCGACTCGCTACGCTCGCTCGGGATGACAATACCCGCTGTCATCCCGAGCGAAGTCGAGGGATCTGCACTTACAAGACGCCGTTCCGCATCCCCGCATCCCCGCATCCCCGCGTCCCCGCATCCCCGCGAGTTCTTGACCCTCCCCCTACCGAGCCCGATGTTGCAATTCTGACCTCCCGCGCTCGCCACGACGCGCTTCTGCCCCCCCAGGAGAGCACCGACCTCATGCGCCAGGACCGACTCGCCTCACCCCGGCTCCTCCTCGCCCTCGCCCTCGCTGTCGCCCCCGCAACCAGCGCCGGCGCGCAGCAATTCCACCTCGAGCGGCTTCGCACCGAGTACGCCACCAACCCGATCGGCATCGACGAGGCCACGCCTCGGATGAGCTGGATGCTCCACGCCGAGCGACGTGGCACGCGGCAGACTGCGTACGAGCTACGCGTCGCGGCAACGAAGGAGGCGCTCGCGAGCGCGCCGCTCTGGAGCTCCGGAAAGGTCGCGTCGGACGAATCAGTGAACCGTGCCTACGGCGGTCCGAAGCTCGAGCCCGGGCACCGGTACCACTGGCAGGTGCGCGCGTGGGACGATCGCGGCGCCGCATCGCCGTGGAGCGAGCCCGCCTTCTGGGAGACGGGACTCATGGGCCCGACGCGCTGGACGGCGAAGTGGATCGTCCCCGAGCTCCTCGAGGACACGACGCGCTCCAATCCCGCGCCAATCCTCCGCTCCGACTTCGCGCTCGATGGCACCGTCGCGTCGGCACGCGCCTACGTCACGAGCCACGGCCTGTACGAGATGGAGATCAACGGCCGCCGCGTCGGCGATCAGGTGCTCGCTCCCGGTTGGACGAGCTACGACAAGCGGCTCCAGTATCAGACGTACGACGTCACCGATCTCGTGAAGCGCGGGCCGAACGCGGTCGGCGTCACGCTCGGCGACGGCTGGTGGCGCGGTCGGCTAGCCTGGGAGAAGCGGCGCAACACCTACGGGGGCAGGCTCGCGCTGCTCGCGCAGATCGTCGTCCGCTACACCGACGGCCGCGAGCAGGTCGTCACGACCAACGAGAACTGGAAGGCGTCGACGGGACCGATCCTCGCCTCCGACATCTACAATGGCGAGACGTACGATGCGCGCCTCGCGCGCGCCGGCTGGAGCCAGGCCGGCTTCGCGGCCGCCGACTGGAAGCCCGTGCGCGTCGCGTCATTCCCGCTGACGAACATCGTCGCGCCCGCGGGCCCACCGATCCGGCGCGTCGAGGAGATCAAGCCGCTCGAGGTCATCCACACACCGGCCGGCGAGACGGTGTTTGACATGGGCCAGAACATGGTGGGCTGGGTGCGGCTGCGCGTCACCGGACCCGCCGGCACCACGGTCAAGCTCCACCACGCCGAGGTGCTCGACAAGAACGGCAACTTCTACACGGCCAACCTCCGCACCGCGCAGCAGACCGACAGCTACACGCTGCGCGGCGGCGCCGAGGAGACCTTCGAGCCCCACTTCACCTTCCACGGATTCCGCTTCGTGAAGGTCGAAGGGCTGCCCGGCACGCCGGCGCTCGACGCGATCACCGGCATAGTCGTGCACTCCGACATGCCGCGCACCGGCGCCTTCGCCAGCTCCGACCCGATGCTCAACCAGCTCTACCACAACATCGTGTGGGGGCAGAAGGGGAACTTCGTCGGCGTGCCGACGGACTGCCCGCAGCGTGACGAGCGACTCGGCTGGACGGGCGACGCGCAGGTCTTCTCGCGCACGGCCGCCTTCAACTTCGACGTCGCCGGCTTCTTCACGAACTGGCTGGGCGACCTCGCCGCCGACCAGCGGGAGAACGGCTCGCTCCCCGACGTGATCCCGGATGTCCTCTCGCGCGGCCAGAAGACGGGCACCAGCTCCGCCGGCTGGGGCGACGCGACGGTGATCGTCCCGTGGACGATGTATCTTGCTTATGGAGATGTACGGTTGCTCGAAAGGCAGTACCCGAGCATGCGCGCCTATGTCGAGTACCAGCGCAAGACGGCGGGCGACAAGCTGCTCTGGAACTCCGGCTGGCACTACGGCGACTGGCTCGCCTTTGCCACGACGCGCTCCGACTATCCGGGCGCCACGACGGACAAGGACCTGATCGCGACGGCGTTCTATGCGCACTCCACCGACCTCCTCGCGCGCAGCGCGCAGGCGCTCGGGAAGACGGAGGATGCGCGGACCTATCACGATCTCTACGAGCGCATCCGCACCGCGTGGACGAAGGAGTTCGTGAGCGCGACCGGCCGCGTCGGCTCCAACACGCAGACGGCGTACGCGCTCGCGCTGCAGTTCAATCTCATTCCGGATCAGCTTCGCTCCGATGCGGGCGACCGGCTCGCCGCGAACGTGAAGGAGATCGGCCATCTCACAACGGGTTTCCTCGGCACGCCGTATCTCACGGACGCGCTCACGGAGAGCGGTCATCTCGACGAGGCGTACCGGCTGCTGATGAACAAGAAGTACCCGTCCTGGCTGTATCCCATCACGCAGGGCGCGACGACGATCTGGGAGCGCTGGGACGGCGAGAAGCCCGACAGCAGCTTCCAGGACGTCGGCATGAACTCGTTCAACCACTATGCGTACGGGGCCATCGGTGACTGGATGGTGCACACCGTCGCGGGGCTCGACCTCGACGAGAAGTCGCCGGGCTACCGGCATGTCGTCGTGCATCCGCAGCCGGGTGGCGGGCTCACCTCGGCGCGCGCCGAGCTGGCGACGCAGTACGGCAGCGCCCTGTCGGGCTGGAAGCTCGATGCCGGCAAGTTGAGCCTCGCCGTGCGTGTGCCGCCCAACACGCACGCCACCGTGCGCCTCCCGCGTGCGACGCTCGCGAGTGTCACCGAGGGTGGTCGTGCGCTCGCGGGAACCGCGGGCATCGCGACTTCTACACAGAGTGGTGACGCAGTCGTGATCGAGATCGGCTCGGGCGACTATGCGTTCGAGTATCCTTACTCCGCGCCGGCCACGTCTCAGGCCGCCACGACCGGAACCAACGGCCAATGATCTCGATGCAGCACCGCACGTTCCGACGCATCGCACGAACCGCGTTCACGGCGGCACTCGCCCTCGCCGGACTCGCACGTACGGCCCGCGCGCAGGAGGATCCGCGGGCCGACGCCGCACGTGAGGCGCGCCTCGCCTGGTTCCGCGACGCGAAGTACGGGCTGTTCATCCACTGGGGGCTCTACGCGATCCCGGCCGGCCAGTGGAAGGGTCAGACGGTGCCCGGCATCGGCGAATGGATCATGAACCGCGCGCGCATCCCGGTGAAGGACTACGAGCAGCTCGCCACGCAGTTCAATCCGGTGAAGTTCGACGCCGACGCCTGGGTGAAGCTCGCCAAGGATGCCGGGATGAAATACATCGTCATCACCTCCAAGCATCACGACGGCTTCGCCCGTCATGTTGCGGGGCGTGTCGAACCAGATCAGCGCGACGGGACCGTAGCGGGTGAGCAGCTCGCGCACCTGCGGCTCCGCCTTGCCGCGCAGATAGTCGTCGTAGCGCTTGGTCGAGTCGGGGCCGAAGTCCCAGTTGTTCCCCGCACCATTCGGCTCGTGCCAATCCTGCGACTGCGAGTAG
>DASVNI010000528.1:0-4999 GCA_036383935.1 Gemmatimonadaceae bacterium
CCTTCACCGATGTAGGTCCAGCCAATCACGTCGTTGACCGACGCGTACACCTGCTTGGCCGACTCGCGCGCGGGTGCGGCGGTCGTCGAGTCATAGATGATCTTCGTGAGCCGGCCGCGCACGGCGCGCCCGCGGCCCATCACGCCGAGCTGGCGCGGATCGGTGATCTTCGGCTGTGCGGTGCCGAGCCGTTTGGCGTACGAAGGCGCCCACTCGCCGCCGGTGACCTGCCAACGCTCCTTCCAGCCGGGCACCGTGAGCTCGGCCGTGTTGCCCTCGCCGCGCGCGGCGGCGGAGCCCCAGACCATCGAGATCACCTTTCCGGCGGCGGCCTTCACGTCGGCGACGGAGGAGGCCTTCTCGGCGGAGCGACTCGTCGCGAGTGCCTGCTGCGTGAGCTGCTGCATCTCGCCGAGCAGCTTGCGGGCGTCGGAGCGTTCGAGGTTCGCGCCGAAGGTGGACTTCAGCTTGAAAGCGGGGTCCTTCGCCGAGTCGGCCGCCGGGCTGGATGCTCCAGCGCCGGTGGCGGCGTGCGACTCGGTGGACGTCTGCGCAGCGGCGGCCTGACCAGCGATTGATGCGGCGAGGCCGACGAGCGCGATCGGCAGGAGCCGGGCGCGTGATCTGAGCTTCACGGTTTTTGGGGGCAGCGGGAGGGAACTGGGTGGTCCTTCACGCTACCGTTGGTACCGACGCCGCGCTACGCCCCCTTCTTCTCCTTCAGGCCATCAGCAGCCCCGCAGCTCGTCGTCGCCGAGGGTGCCGACGGCCTGCCAGGGCATGTACTTGCCATCGAGCTTGCGCCCCTCGGGGGTGACGCCGGTGTGCATCGTCTGGATGAACTGGGCGTCGGTCCAGTGGGCGACCACGCTATTCGGGCGCCGATCGGCGGCGAGGAAGGTGCAGAGCCCTCGACTCGTTCGCTCGCGATGACAGGGCACGCCGGCATTGCCAGACCTCAGGGTTCGTGCGTACATCAGACATGAGAATCCCAATGCTCCCGCGCGTTGGTCGCGCGTCGATCGCGGTCGTGCTGCTCGCTCCGTCCGTCGCACTCGGCCAGCAGCCATCGCGCCCATGGCAGGTGAAGTCGCTCTCACCTGAGCGGCGCGCGAGCCTGCTGCTCGCTGCCATGACGCCGGCGGAGAAGTTCGAGCAGCTCGTCGGGGCGCCGGGCGTGGTGGCGGAGATCCCGACGTGCTACGGCGCGCGACACGTGCCGGGCATCGCGCGGCTCGGCATCCCGACCTTCCGCATCACGAACGGCCCGGTCGGCGTCGGCCAGAGCGACTGTGTGCCGACCACGACGCCGAATCTTCCGCGCGCCGCGATGATGAGCACCGCGTCGGCGAAGGCGACCGCGTTGCCGTCGGCGATGGCGGTCGCCGCGTCGTTCGACCCCGGTGTCGCCGCGCAGTTCGGCGACGTGATCGGCGTCGAGACGCGCAACCACGGGCTGCACGTGCTCGAGGGGCCCGGCGTCAACCTGGCGCGCGTTCCGCAGGGCGGGCGCAACTTCGAGTACTTCGGCGAAGACCCGTTTCTGACGGGCACGATGGCAGTCGCCGAGGTCCGCGCGATGCAGAAGCACGGCGTGATCGCGATGGCCAAGCACTTCATCGCGAACGAGCACGAGACGAACCGCACGACGGAGAACGCCATCGTCGCCGACCGTGTGCTGCACGAGCTCTATCTGCTGCCCTTCGAGATGGCGGTACGCGACGGCAAGGTCGCCTCGGTCATGTGCTCGTACAATCGCGTGAACGGCGCGTACATGTGCGAGAACCCAGCGCTCCTCACGGACGTGCTGCGAAAGCAGTGGGGGTTCGACGGCTACGTGCAGTCGGACTTCTTCGCCACGCATTCGACGGCGCCGTCGCTGCTCGCCGGAATGGACCACGAGATGCCGGGCGTTTCACTCGGACCACTCCAGCCCTGGTTCAGCGCGGCGCGGCTCCAGGCGGCGCTCGACAAGCACGAGATCACCCAGGCCGCGATCGACACCGCACTTGCTCGGCGATACCGGCAGATGTTCCGGCTGGGGATCTTCGATCGGCCCGTGGCGACGACGCCGGTGGACGTCGCGCGTGACGCAGCGATCGCGCGCTCGATCGGCGAGCAGGCGGCCGTGCTGCTCAAGAACGACGGCGCGCTCCTCCCGCTGGATGCCAGTCGCGTGAAATCCATCGCGCTGATCGGTCAGGCCGAGTACGCGACGAAGGCCGTATCGGGGTGCTGCGGTGGAAGCTCGGACGTCATCCCGTTCACCACCGTGACGCCGCTCGATGGCGTGCGGCAGCTGCTGGCGCAGCTGAAGTCGTCGGCCACCGTGACACTGACTGTCGTCGCCGACGATCGCGCCGCCCTTGCCGACGGCTCGAGCAGACTCTCGGCGGCGGTGGACGCGGCGCGCGCGGCGGACGTCGCCATCGTGCTCGCGGGAACGATCGCCGAAGAAGGACGCGACCGGCCGAGCATCGCGCTGGGGAACGTACAGGACTCGATCATCGCCGCCGTCGCCGCGGCGAACCCGCGCACCGTCGTCGTACTGAAGGACAATGCGTCGACGCTCACGCCGTGGATCGGCGCGGTACCGGCGGTCCTCGAGACCTGGTTCCCCGGCCAGGAGGACGGCGCGATCATGGCGCGACTGTTGTTCGGGCTCGCGACGCCGTCGGGGAAGCTGCCGGTGACCTTCCCCATGCGTGAGTCCGATCTGCCGGCCAGTGATGCGAAGCGCTGGCCTGGCGTCGACACTCTTGGTGTCGCCGTGTCGGCGAGCGCGCCGGCCAGCTTCGGCGGCTCCGGAATGCCGACGCGCGTCGACTACTCGGAAGGACTGCGGATCGGCTATCGCTGGTTCGACGCGGGCGGCATCAAGCCGCGCTTCCCGTTCGGCTTCGGGCTCTCATACACGACGTTCGCGCTGACGAAGCTCGCAGTGTCGCCGCGCGTCGCGTCGTCCCGGACGCCGATCACCGTGTCGGTGCGCGTCACGAACACCGGCAAGCGACGCGGCGCCGAAGTGCCGCAGGTGTATCTCGCTCTGCCGAGTGATGCGGGTGAGCCGCCAAAGCGGCTCGTCGCGTTCCGGAAAGTGTGGCTCGACCCGGGACAGTCGACGACGGTGCGCATGACGATCGATCCGCGCGCGACGAGCCATCCGTTCGGCGTGTGGGACGAGGCGGGAAAGCAATGGGTCGTACGCGACGGCTCATACATCGTGTCCGTCGGAACGTCGGCGGCGGGGACGTTTGCGACGGACACGGTGCAGGTGGGGCGCTGAGCGGCTGCGCGCCAAGGGGTCAGACACCTTCGGTATCTGCCTTCGGTATCTGACTCCAAATTGCTCGGTGACGCCGATCACTTTGACCGCGCATCGTCGTCGCCAGTCGGTGGTGGCGCGCAACTTTCGTTGCGTTCCCCTACTGGAGGTGACGATGCGACTCTCGAATATCTGGCGGATGCTGCCGGCGGCGCTCCTGCTGCTCGCGCCCGCTACGCGTGTTGATGGACAGGGACTGATCTCGGCTGGCGTCGGTGGGGGACTGGCGATGCCAGTTGGTTCCTTGGGCGACGTGGCCAACACCGGATGGCGCGCGCTCGGCACGATCAAGGTGGGTGTGCCACTGGTGCCCGTCGGCCTCAGGCTCGACGCGTCGTACGATCGGTTCGGGTACCAACGCACGCTGGTCGGCGCGTCGGGATCGGAAACCGGTTCGCAGTCGGTGTTCGCGGGCACCGTGAACGGAACGCTTCGGCTCTCCCCGCTGCCGCTGATCACACCGTATGCGATCGCCGGCCTCGGACCGTATCACACGAGCTGCTCTGGTCCCGCGAGCTGCGAGAGCGCGACGCACGTGGGCTACAATGCGGGGCTCGGCGTTTACTTCGGCGCGCTCCTGATCCACGGCTTCGCCGAGGTGCGATACCACTACGTGCCGATGCCGGGGGGCAACGTGCAGTATGTGCCGGTGACGGTGGGGCTGCTGTTCTAGCGCGCGGCTTCGCCGCGATGTGAACGGTTCTCGGTTGACGGTTGACGGCCGACCTTGGGACGCGGAGGCTGCCCGAGGTCGGCCGAAAACCGAAAACCGAAAACCGTCAACCATCAACAGCACCCAGCAAATCGTCCGCCGCGCGCGCATCACGGGCCACGAGCTCCATGATCGGCCGGGCGAAGTCGAACAGGTCGCGTGCACGGATGAGGTGAGTGCGTGCGTCCCCTACGCAGCCGCCGTCGTTCGCCGTCGCCTTGAGAAGCGCGTCGACGAGGCGCGCGAAGAAGCGGTCGGGCCAGTTCGGGTGTGCGCCACCCTCACTCGTGTCGATCTCCTCGATCCACCGCCACACACGCGCACCATTCTCGAGCACGGGCACCTGGTAGCGCGACACGCGCTTGCCGGGAAAGTCCGCGATGTGCTCGACGTAATGCAGGAAGGTGACGGTGTCGTGATCGGAGCCGAGCAGGAGGAGCTTCCCGTCGAGATCGAGGAAGCGCTCGAGCGCCGAACCGCGCCCGAAAGCGTAGTCCCACGGCTGGAGGACGAAGAGATCCTCGGCGTGCCGGCCCCACGCGACGAAGCGTACGACGTGGTGATTCACGCGCGAGCCGGGCCAGGTGCGGAACAGCTCGACGAGCGCTCCGTTGTCGCGCGCCGAGCGCGCCGTCTCCGGATCGAACGCGGGGAGCTTCTCGAGCAGATCGGCTTCCTGCGCGTGGGAGAGGTTGCCGCGTCCGACCTCGTCGACGTACTGCGGACAGCTCGCGTACATCATGAGCGTGCCCGTCTGCGTGATGACGTCCTTGATCGCGAGGTGGATCTCGTCCGGGCCGCCGGCAATCTCGCCGACGGCGCGGACGGAAGCGTGGGCCATCACCGTGTCGCCGGCGGTAAGGCCGAGCGCGCGGAGATCGTGGGTGAGCTGGACGCGATCGTGCATACGAGAACCTTGTTAGCGGTTATCGGTGATCAGTAACAAGCCGGCCTCGGGACGC
>DASVNI010000529.1:0-29081 GCA_036383935.1 Gemmatimonadaceae bacterium
GTGTCGTGGCCGGTCACCGTCATCTCGCCCGTGCCGGCGTCGAGAGAGCCGAGTTTCACCTGATACTCGGCACGTTCCAACGGCTGCTGTTGCTCGGCGACGATGTCGCGGCGTGGTGTGTGAAGCGATGCCACGTCGCGCGACGTGTGTGGCGAATACGCCGACTGCAGAGTGATGGCGAGGAGCGGCGCGGCGATGACGAGCCTGTTATTGAACATGATGGCGCGGGTCATTCCATCGGCAGGGGGTGGCCGACGTGCGGATTGGCGGGTTGTGCAGGCTTCGGCGCGGCTGGTTTCTTCGCTGGCGCCGCCTTCGCCGCGGGCTGCTTCGGTGTCGTGGCGGACGGCGCGGGAGACATCGGCATCGCATGACCCATGTGATCGGCGGCGTGCGCTGCAGACGTATCGGCGGCTGCAGCGTTGCCGTGGCCGGCGTGTTCGCCGCCGACGGCGTTGCCGTGCTTGAACCCCGTCATCTCGCCGGTGCGGTCATCGTGTGTCATCACCGCGCCGTAGGTGACCGTGGGCGTAGGTAGTGGGGCGAGGAAGCCGACGGACGGACCGCCCATGTTCTCGATCCCCATGTGCTCCGACATCGTACGCCACGCCTGCACGGTCATGACGTACGAGGTGTCGTCGCGGAAGAGCCGAGCCGCGCGCAGGATCTCGGCGCGCTTCCGGTTGCGTGGCACCATCGGGTTCGCGAGCACGTCGGAGATGACGTCGTGCATCGAGTGCAGGTTGTCGAAGATGATCGCGGCCTCGGGGTAGCGCGCGGCGAAGTGTGGGGAAATTGCCGCGGTCATCGGCATCTGGTGCGGCATCGTCTCGACGGGGTGCTCGAGCATCTGCCAGAAGCGCGCGACCGTCGCGCGCACCAGCGACTGGCGCTCCTCCGGCGAGCGGCCGACGAGCAACGGCTCGTAGAGGCCGACCTGCATCCAGTGGTAAGCCCAGATGAGGCCATTGAACTTCGGATACTTCGTTCGGAAGGCGAGCGAGTACGGCTGCTCCTGCATCAGCTTCATGCTCTTCGGCGTCGAGCTGAAGGCGAGGTCGGGCCGACTCTTGTAGTAGGCGAGCAATCGCGCGACCGCGGTGTCCTTGCCGGCCGGCGAGAGCCGCTCGTCGGCGAGCACGTCGTACATCTGCCGATGGAGCACGTGCGCCCACTCGAACATCAGCTTCGCTTCGGGGGCGAGCTGCGCGTAGCGTGGCTCGATCACCGTTTCCTCGAGCGGTAACCGCGGCGGATGCACGAGAATCCCGCGTACGAGGTGCGCGTACTCGTCCACCTCGAGCACGTCGGGCGACGCGTTCGGCTTCGTCCACAGTGTTTCGTACAGGATCGCGTGGCCGTAGTCGAAGGCGTTGAAGAGCCGGTCGGCGGACTGGTACTGATCGCGGAAGCGCCAGTTGTGCGGCGCCTGCAAGTAGAACTGCCGCGATTGCTGCACCCACTGCGCGTGAGCGGGCACCGGGAATTCCATTGCGAGCAACGACGCGAGGAGCGCGCCGAGCAACTTCGATCGCATCGTCGTTCGCTGCAGCGTCGCGAGCATGCGCGCCGTCATCGTCCGCGTCCCCGCCAGGGCAGACCGAAGGCGTAGGCGCCGCCGAACGTCGCGTACCATGTCTGGTCGGCACCGGTGAACCAGCGCCCGAGGCCCGCGTCGAGCGCCCAGCGTGGGCTGCGCTGCCAACGGGCGCCGCCGCCCACCGCCCACCTGACATCCTCTTCGTCCTGGATCGGCTGTTCCGTCACGACTTCGGCGGTGAGCAGCAGCGATCGCAGCGGGAGCGTGTGATCAACGGCGAGGCTGCCGAACCACCGCCAGAGCTCGAGGACGTTCGGCAGACCGAGCTGCGGCTCGGCGCCGAAGGTGTAGGCACCGTTCACATGAAAGCGGGCGAAGGGAAAGGTCTTCGTGACGATCCCTTTCACGGACGTGAGCGCGTGATCCGGAGCGAGCCCGCCGACAGGGAGCAGCGCGTCACCGGCGATCGCGAGGGCCGGAAGGGTGGTCTCGACGTTCAGATTGTAGAGCGCCGAAATCTCGAGTCCCGCGGCGCCCGAGGTGCTCGTGGTGCGCCCAACGCCGGCGTCGGCGAAAGCGAGCGGAAGGCCGATCTCGATCTGCGTCTGTGGCAGCGCACCGACGGCGATCTCCGGCTCGAGGGCCCACGTGTACAGCCCACCACTCGCGCGCTCCAGGCGCAGGGGCGCGAGCTGCAGCTCGACGGCGCGACGCTCGACGGGATACGCGTCCTCCGTGCGAATCGGCCGACCGGCGTCCGTGTTGTAGAAGTCGGTCTGGGCGCTCGCCGCGGCGGTCCGCCCGAACATCGCGACGATGACGAGAATGGCATTCGCGGCGGCACGGCGAAGCGCGCGCGCGCATGGCTGGATACTCTGCGTCTGCATTGCGTGGTGGAACGGGTTACGGTAGTGCTCGGCCCGTCAGAATCGAGCATTTACCGTGCGCGCGATTCGCCGGACTGCCGCGGCGACCATCGAGCAGGCGTACCGCGAGAAACGCGGCCGGGCGGCGACCGTCAGAGCCTGGCGCGTCGGAGAAGCTGCGCGTTCACCGCGACGATCACGGTGCTCAGCGACATCAACACGGCACCGATCGCGGGACTCAACACGATCCCCCACCGATGCAGCACGCCGGCGGCGAGCGGGATCGCCAGGATGTTGTAGCCTGCCGCCCACCAGAGGTTCTGGATCATCTTGCGATAGGTCGCCTTGCTCAGCGCGACGATGCGCGGCACGTCGCGCGGGTCGTTGCGCACGAGCACGATGTCCCCGGCCTCGACGGCGACGTCCGTCCCCGCACCGATCGCCACGCCGACATCCGCCGTGAGGAGCGCGGGAGCGTCATTCACTCCGTCGCCGACCATCGCGACACGCTTCCCGCCTGCCTGCATCTCCTTGATCCGCTCGGCCTTCTGCTCAGGGAGGACCTGCGCGAAGACGGTATCGATGCCGAGCTCACGGGCGACAGCGTCCGCGACGGACTTCGCATCGCCAGTGAGCATGGCCACCTCGACACCCTCGTCGTGCAGCCGTCGGATCGCGTCTGAGGACTCGGGGCGGACCGCGTCGGCGACGGCGAAGACGGCGAGCGCACGCGCAGCGCCGTCGGCCTGTTCGAGGAGGTAGACGGCCCCCTGCCCTTGCGAAGCCGCTTCGTCGGCGAAGGCGCGAAGCGGCGGCGGCGGTTCGACGGAGAGACGCGCGAGCAGGTTCGGCCCGCCCGCAGCGAGATGACGTCCCTCGACGACGGCCTGCGCCCCATGCCCGGGGATCGCCTGGAAGTCGGCGGACTTTGGCGGCGTGAGCTCGCGCTCCTCGGCACTCTTCACGATGGCGCGCGCCACGGGATGCTCGGCGTCCCGCTCGACGGCGGCGGCCAGACGCAGTGCGTCCGCGTCGGAGATGCCCTCGACCGTGCGCATCGCCACGACGCGGTGCTCGCCGAGGGTGAGCGTGCCGGTCTTGTCGAACACGACCGCCGTGACCTGGCGGGCTTCCTCGAGCCCGCGTCGATCGCGGACGAGGAGTCCGCTCTTCGCTCCCATCGTCGTCGAGATCGCGACGACGAGTGGCACGGCGAGCCCCAGCGCGTGCGGACAGGCGATGACGAGCACGGTGACGACGCGCTCGACGGTGAACGCGGGCGATGCCGAGAGCACCGTCCACACCACTGCGGTGACGACGGCAGCACCCACGGCGACGAGCGTGAGATAGAACGCCGCGCGATCCGCAACGACCTGCGCACGCGAGCGCGACTGCTGCGCCTGCGAGACGAGACGCATGATGCCCGCGAGCGCGGTACGGTCACCGGTCTTCGTCACCTCGACGTGCAGCGAGCCATCGCCATTCACCGTCCCCGCGATCACTTCGGCGTCCGGCTGTTTCCCCACGGGACGCGACTCGCCGGTGATCATGGACTCGTTCACGCTGCTCCGGCCTTCGCGCACGACCCCGTCGGCCGGTACGCTGGCGCCGGGCCGCACGAGAAGCACGTCGCCTTCGCGAAGCTCGGCCACGGGGACTTCCACCACGCGATCACCCTCGAGACGCGTGGCGGTGTTCGGCAGCAGCTTGGCGAGCTCGTTCAGCGCGCCCTGCGCCTGCGAGATGGAGCGCATCTCCATCCAGTGGCCGAGGAGCATGATCGTCACGAGCGAAGCGAGCTCCCACCAGAGCGACATCGCGGGGAAGCCAAGCGTGACGGCGACGCTGAAGAGGAAGGCGACGGTGATCGCCAGCGAGATGAGCGTCATCATCCCCGGCTGGCGGTCCTTCAGCTCGCGCCACGCTCCCTGGATGAACACCCAGCCGCCGTAGAAGTACACAGCGGTGCCGAAGACGACCGGGATCCAGCGCGCACCGGGCACGGCGGGCGGCGTGAAGCCCAGCACGTGCGGGATCATCTCCCCCCAGATCAGCGTCGGGATGGTGAGGAGGAGGGTGATCCAGAACTTGTTGCGGAACATCGCCACGGAGTGGCCAGCATGCTTGTCGTGGCCCGCATGCGTCTCATGGCCCGCATGCTTCTCGTGGTCGACGTGCTCGGCGTTCACGGCGTGGCCGGCGTGCTCGTCGTGCCCCGCGTGTTCGTGATGGCTCTGCGCGGCGTGACCTTCTGTCGTATGCGAGTCGCTCATCTGCGCCTCTCCGATCGACGCTCGGACGAAAGCTAGTGCCAGAGAACCCAAGGTGAGTCGGGCGCCCGTGGTGGGAAGTGAGGGAATCCCCGACATCGGGAACCCCAGTACCCCGACTGCGGTCATGACTCATCACCGGCAGCTTTCTGCTGTGCGATTCCCCCTCTGATGCTCCTTCGCCGCTTCTCCGCTGCGCTCGCCGCGCTTCTCCTCCTGCAGCTCTCGCTGCTCGGGAGCGGGACGCTGCGCGCGCCGCACGAAATGTTTCGCACGAGCGCGGCGAGCGCGCACGGGATGCCGCCCATGCCCGGCATGGTGGAGCATCAGAGCGGGAATGGCACCCGTACTCAGCAGGACGATGGATCGCCGTCCGCCCCCGCCGGATGTGACACGAAAGGCGGAGCTCACGACTGCGGCGTCCCATGGTCGTCCGGCTCCTGCGCCGCGATGACCGCCTGCGCGACCGTCGCCGCGCTGCCGCCTGTCGCCGTCGCGTTCGATCAGGAGCGCGCGCGCACCGCCGAGCTGCCGGACCCGACGCTACTGCGCACGGGTCCCACAGCCGCACCCGAGCTACCCCCTCCACGCGCCTGACCTCTCCAGGCGTGATGTGCCCGTCGTCCGCGCGCCGCTGAGCGCCGGCGCGACGAGGCCCGACGGATCGTAGGCACCCCGCTCCACACCGACTGGTCGGAGCGCAACGAGAGGGAAACGACAATGAGAATCGTCTCGCGACGCCACGTGCGTCGTGCGTTCCGGCACACCCTGGCGACTCTGCTGGGTGGCGTGCTGCCCATCATGGCAACCGCGCAGCAGGCGCCCGTCGCCAGCATCGCCTCGCCGCTGGCTCGCCTCGCCGACGTTTACGGTGCAGTGCTGCGGAACAACCCGAGAGTCGCGGGCGCGCAGGCGCTCGTGCGTGCCGCCGAGGCGCGCGTGCCGGGCGCGAAGCGTCCTCCGGATCCGCAGCTTCAGCTGGGGTTCATGAACTACACGCTCCCCGGCCTCGCACCGATGGAGCCGCTCGGCATGACGCAGCTCCAGCTCATGCAGATGGTGCCGCTCGGCGGCAAGCTCGCGCTCGCGGGCCGCGCGGCGAGTGCGCAGGCGGCCGCCACGGGAGAGCGCGCCCGAGACGTGACGTGGGAGCTGCGCACCCGGACGGCGATGGCGTTCTACGATCTCTGGGCCGCGGAGCGACAGCTCGCGGTCACTCGGGAGACGCTGCGTCTCCTGCAGGACATCGCGCGCACGACGGAGTCGATGTACCGCGTGGGTCAGGGACGTCAGGCGGACGTGCTCCGCGCGCAGGTCGAGATCGCGCGCATGGCCGAGGACACGGTGCGCATGCAGGCGATGCGGCAGACGATGGTCGCTCGGCTCGACGCGCTGCTGAACAGCGAGGGCGTCGTCGTGGCGCCGGTGCTCCCCGAGTTTCCCGACTCGCTCCCCGCGCGCTTTTGGCTCGATTCAGTCGCCGCCGCCGGACGGCCGATGATCCGCGCCGGCGTCGATGAGGTGCGAGCCGCCGACGCGCGGGCCAGACGCGCGCGCCGCGAGCTGATCCCCGACATCACCGTCGGCATTCAGTACGGCCGCGCGCCGACGACGATGCAGACGGTGGGCGCCGACGGCATGCCGGCGACGGAGCGCAAAGTCGAGAACATGGGGAGCCTGATGATCGGCGCGTCGATCCCGATCTTCGCGCGCGACCGACAGCTCCAGATGCGCACCGAGACGAGCGCCATGCAAGCGATGGCGCAAGCGGACGTCGCGTCCATGCGCGCCGAGACGCAAGGACAGGTCGGCGAGGCGTACGCGTCGCTCGTGCGCGCACGCAATCTCGTGCGGCTCTACCACACCACCGTGCTGCCGCAGGCCGAGGCGACCGTCGCCTCGGCGCTCTCGGCGTACCGCGTGGGTCAGGTGGACTTCATGACACTGCTCGACAACCGCATGAACGTGAACAAGTACCGCGAGGAGCTCGCCCAGCTCGAGGCCGACGAAGGCAAGGCGTGGGCGGAGCTCGAGATGCTCACCGGTCGCGAGCTGCTGGAGGCCGAGCCATGAGACAGCAGATGGGACGCGCCGCCGCGTACGGCGCGGTGATCCTCGCCACCGTGGGTGGCGTGTGGTGGATGACTCGCAGCGGCCGCGAAGTGACGGCGAGCGCCGAGAGCCACAACCATGCCGCGACCGCGAGCGCCGACGCCGCGCGGCCGGTATCGCTCACGCCGCAGGAGGCGCGACGCATCGGCGTCACCTTCGCGACGGCGACGATCGGGCCGCTGGAGAAGGAAGTCCGCGTCGTCGGCCAGATCGCGTACGACGAGACGCGCCTCCGGACGATCTCCCTCAAGATCGACGGCTTCGTCGAGCGGCTGCTCGTGAACGCGACGGGACAGCCAGTGTCCGCGGGGCAGCCGCTGCTCGCGATCTACTCGCCGATGCTCGTGCAGGCGCAGGAGGAGCTGCTTCTCGCCAGGCGTCTCCAGAGCGACGTGGCCGGCGGCAGCGGCGATGCGCAGCGCGGCGCGAGCGACCTGCTCGAGTCGGCACGGCGGCGGCTCGCCTACTGGGACGTCTCCGCGAGCGAAGTCGCGGCGATCGAGCAGAGTGGCGAGGTGCGAAAGACGCTCACCCTTCGGTCGCCGGCGAGCGGCTACGTGCTCGAGAAGAACGTCGTCGCGGGGCAGCGGATCATGGCCGGAGACGCACTCTACCGCGTAGCGGACCTCAGCACCGTATGGGTCGAGGGCGACGTGTTCGAGCAGGACCTCGCGAACGTGCGCGTCGGGCAGACCGTGCACGCCGACTTTCAGGCGCTGCCTGGCGAGCACCGCATGGGACGCATCGCCTACATCTACCCGACGCTCAACGCCGAGACGCGCACGGCCAAGGTGCGTGTCGTCCTCCCGAACGGCGACCTGCGGCTCAAGCCGGGGATGTACGCGACGCTCCGCATCGCGGGCGCCGAGCGCGGCAACGTGCTGACGATCCCGCGCGACGCGGTGCTCGCCACGGGCGAACGGAATCTCGTCTTCGTGCGCGAGCCGAGCGGCCAGCTCGCGCCGCACGAGGTCGCACTCGGCATGGCGAACGACGCGCGCGTGGAGATCCTGCGCGGTCTCTCCGCGGGCGACACCGTCGTCGCGTCGGCGACCTTTCTCGTCGACGCCGAGTCGAATCTCGGCAAGGCGGCCGGCGGGATGGGCGACATGCCGGGGATGGACATGAGCACGCCGCCGAAACCGCTCCCCATGCCGAGCGCTCCCGTCGGGGGCCACGCCGACCAACACACGCCCTGAGGAGCGACGACCATGCTGAAACGCATCATCGAATGGTCGGTCGCGAACAGGCTGCTCGTCGGGCTGTTCACGATCGCCGTCGCCATCGCGGGGGTGATCGCGATCCGGCACACGCCGCTCGAAGCGCTCCCCGATCTGTCCGACGTGCAGGTGATCGTGCAGGCCGACTACAACGAGCAGGCGCCGCGGATCGTCGAGGATCAGGTCACCTATCCCATCGCCGCCGAGATGCTGAAGGTGCCGGGCGCGCGGACGGTGCGCGGGTATTCGTTCTTCGGCGTCTCGTTCGTCTACGTGATCTTCGCGGACGGCACGGACCTCTACTGGGCGCGCAGTCGTGTCCTCGAGAACCTGAACGGCATCACGAACAGATTGCCGGCAACCGTGTCGCCGACGCTCGGCCCCGACGCCACGGGCCTCGGATGGGTCTTCCAGTACGCGCTGGAGGACACCACCGGCCGCCTGAATCTGGCCGAGCTGCGCAGCCTTCAGGACTGGTACCTCCGCTACGCCATCACCGCGGTACCGGGCGTGAGTGAGGTCGCGAGCATCGGCGGGTTCGAGAAGCAGTACCAGGTGGACATCGACCCGGCGAGGCTTCTCGCGTTCGGCATTCCCGTGACACGCGTGATGAGCGCGATCCAGAGCGCCAACAGCGACGTCGGCGCGATGACGATGGAGCTCTCCGAGCGTGAGTACATGGTCCGCGGGCTCGGCTACCTCAAGTCGATCGCGGACATCGAGAACGTCGTGGTGGGAGCGACCGCCACGGGCACACCGATCCGCGTCGCCGAAGTGGGCCGCGTGAGCATCGGGCCGGCGATCCGGCGCGGCATCGCCGACCTCGACGGACGCGGTGACGCCGTGGGCGGGATCGTCGTGATGCGTTCCGGCGAGAATGCCCTCGCGACGATCGAGCGCGTCAAGGCGAAGCTGGCCGAAGTCCGAAAGGGCCTGCCGGCCGGCGTGGTGGTGACGCCGGTGTACGACCGCAGCGATCTGATCGAGCGCGCGATCGAGACGCTGCGCGGCAAGCTGCTCGAGGAATCCGTCATCGTCGCCATCGTGTGCGTCGCCTTCCTGCTCCACGCGAGCTCCGCGCTGGTGGCCGTTCTCACGCTGCCCATCGGGATCCTCACGGCCTTCGTCGCCATGCGCGTCGTGGGTGTGAGCGCCGACATCATGTCGCTCGGCGGCATCGCGATCGCGATCGGTGCGATGATCGACGCCGCGATCGTGATGATCGAGAACATGCACAAGCATCTCGAGAAGGCTGCGGGCCCGCCGGCCGCCGAAGACGACGGTCGGTACTTCTCGACGCGGACGCTGAGCGCGGCGGAGCGCTGGGATGTCGTCGTGGCGAGCGCGAAGGAGGTCGGCCCCGCCCTCTTCTTCTCGCTGCTCATCATCACGGTCTCCTTCCTCCCCGTGTTCACGCTCGAGGGTCAGGAAGGGCGGATGTTCCAACCGCTGGCGTACACGAAGACCTTCGCGATGGCGGCAGCGAGCCTGCTCTCGGTGACGCTCGTGCCGGTGGCGATGGGGCTCTTCATCCGCGGGCGCATCTACCGGGAGCGAGCGAATCCTCTCAACCGAGCGCTCATCCGCGCGTACCGGCCGGTGATCGGCTTCGTCCTCTCGCATCGCGGGCCGGTGATCCTGGCCGGTGTGGTGGCGCTCATCGCCACCTGGGTGCCGTGGACGCGAATCGGCAGTGAGTTCATGCCACCGCTCGACGAGGGAACGATCCTCTACATGCCGACCACGCTTCCAGGCATTCCCGTCGCCCGCGCGCGTGAGATCCTCCGACAGCAGGATGGGATCCTGAAGAGCTTCCCCGAGGTGGCGCACGTGTGGGGCAAAGCCGGGCGTGCGGAGACAGCGACCGATCCGGCGGGGCTCGACATGTTCGAGACGACCATCTCGCTCCGGCCCGAGCGCGAGTGGCGGAAGGGGATGACGCTCGATCGGCTCAGCGCGGCGATGGATTCCGCCGTGCGCCTCCCGGGCGTGACCAACGCGTGGACGATGCCGATCAAGGGGCGCATCGACATGCTCGCCACCGGGATTCGGACGCCGGTGGGAATCAAGATCTTCGGGCCCGATCTCGCGGAGCTCGAGCGCATCGGCAAGCGAGTCGAGGCGGCGGTGAAGACGGTTCCCGGCACGCGGAGCGCCTTCGCCGAGCGCGCGGTGAGCGGCTACTACCTCGACCTCGACATCGACCGTGCCGCCGCGGCGCGCCACGGAGTGAACGTCGCCGACGTGCAGACGGTGATCGCGACGGCGATCGGCGGCATGACGATCACGCAGACGGTCGAGGGGCGCGAGCGCTACGGCGTCCGCGTGCGCTACCCACAGGAGCTGCGCGACACCCCCGAGCGGCTGGCCAATGTCCTCGTACCGGTGAACCACGATCCGCCCGGAGCATCCGCGTTGGGGATGGCTGGATCGACCGGGGCGGGCGCTCCATCGGTGATGAGTGGTGGTGCGCCAGCAGGTCGCGTCGCTCAGGTGCCGCTCGGTCAGCTCGCGACGATCCGACAGGTCGCGGGGCCGATGGTCGTCCGCACCGAGGGAGCGATGCCGACGGCGTGGGTATACGTGGACGTAGCCGGCCGCGACATCGGCAGCTACGTGGCCGATGCGCAGAAGATGGTGAGCGACATGGTGAAGCTCGAGCCGGGCTACAGCATCGTCTGGAGCGGGCAGTACGAGTACATGGAGCGCGCCAGGGAGAAGATGCAGGTCGTCATTCCGGCGACGCTCGCCATCATCTTCCTCCTCCTCTACTTCAACTTCCGCAGCGTGGGCGAGACGCTGATCGTGATGCTCTCGCTGCCGTTCGCCCTCGTGGGTGGCATCTGGTTCATCTGGGCCCTCGGCTACAACTGGTCGGTGGCCGTGGCGATCGGCTTCATCGCGCTCGCCGGCGTCGCGGCGGAGACGGGCGTCGTCATGCTCATCTACCTGGACCACGCCTGGGCCGAGCGGTGCGCGCAGTCCGCGACGCCGACGCTGCGCGATCTGTACGACGCCGTCGTGGAAGGCGCCGTCGAGCGCGTGCGGCCCAAGATGATGACGGTGACGGCGATCATGGCCGGCCTGCTCCCCATTCTCTGGGGGAATGGCACCGGCGCGAGTGTGATGAAACGCATCGCCGCGCCGATGGTGGGCGGCATGATCTCGAGCACGATCCTGACGCTCGTCGTGATCCCCGCCGTCTATTCGTTGTGGAAGGAGCGCGGACTCGCGACTGCCGCCGAGCCGGATGCTAGGGCTCGGCCGCTTCCCGTGCCTTCTCGAGCAACGCGTGTCAAGGGCGAACTTCCGATCGATCAGCGGGGCCGCGTGCCCGGAGCCGGCGGCTCCCCGCCGCGCATGTAGCCGTATTCGTCGGACATGAACTTCCGATGGCCGTCCGTCAGGTCGATCCAGCACTCCATCTGGGCAGCCGGTGCCATCGACCCTTCCGAGAACGCCACCTTGATCGCGTCACACTCCAGCTTGCGGTACTGCTCCCAGGTCGCGTGCGCGCGCTTGAGGAGCACGGCCACGGTGTCGCCCATGAACACGTAGACCGAATCCTCTGTCGCCTTCATGTCGCGCTCCGAGGCTTTCACGTCTTGAGAGAGCCTCTCGATCATCTCGTGCGTCGTCACGGACGTGGTGTCGACACTCGCGCGCGAAGCGGTCGTGTCCTTCGCCGCGCCGCGGTCGGACGTGGTGCACGCCACGACGCTCAGGAGGGCGAGCGCGATCCCAGGCAGACACCGAAGACGCATACGGACTCCGTGCGCAAGTACTGCATTCCGTTCGCGAGCAGCTGACGTGCCGATCGCGACCATTCCTGACCGGGGAAGTGGAGCGCCAGCCCAGCGCCCTGCTTGTACAGGGCGATCTCCTCCTGCCGTCTCTTGACGAGTCCGCGCAGGGTGACGCGCTCGCCAGTCCGCTGGTTCCGACCCGTGATGAACTTGAACATCGACGCGAGGACGCCGCGATGATTGCCGAGATTCAGATTCGGCAGAATCGAGCGCGTGAAGTTTCCCGGCCCCACGTTGAAGGTGAAGCTGCCGATCGCGTCGACCTGGTTCTGCGTGAGCTGGACCTTGATGCGATCGAGCACGGGCGAGACGATGCGCTCGACGTCCTTCGCGAAGAGCTCCTGCGCTTGCTCCACGGTGAGCCCGCCCGGAAACGACTCCCCCGAGTGAAGCATGTGCCCGTATCCGACTGTCTGGTTGCCGACGCCGTCGTCGTAGACTTTCGCCACGTAGGCCTCGTGTGCGCGGATGCGCTCTAGGCCCTGCGGGCTCATGCGATAAGGACGAGGAGCTGGGCCAGAACCCGCAGCCGGCGCCGCGCCGGCAGCGGGAGGCACGGTCGCGCCGACGCCGGCGGGCACGGTCGCGCCGCCAGACGGCGGCAGCGTCGCACCAGGGAGTGGCGCGTTCGCGGTATCGGAGCGCGGTGGTTGTCGCCCGCATGACGCACAGACGACGAGCACAAGAGCAAGTGTCGCCGCGGTGCGGTGTGCACCAGGGTTTCTCGTCACGGTCGCGGGTCGGGTGCAAGCGAGATGCCGCATGCCGCGTTGGCGCGCGCTCATGCCCATTCGTAGCTTCGCTCGCCAACTCACCCACCTCGGAACCGCATGACCCTCCCGCCAATCCCGGCCGAGCTCACCACGCTCAGCGCGCCGCAAACCACGACGTCGCCGTACCGGTACGAGCGACCGGACACGACGTCCAGCGGCAAGGCACGCTTCGAGGTCCTCGACGGACTGCGTGGCAGCGCGGCGTTCCTGATCCTCCTCTTCCACATCCAGGGGATCACCGTCCTCTTCGAGGGCCCGCGCGTCCTGCTCCACCACGCGCCGCTCGCGGTGGACTTCTTCTTCGCGCTCTCGGGGTTCGTCGTCGGCTATGCGTACGACGACCGCTGGCCGCGCATGACCATGGCCGAGTTCGCGCGCATCCGGCTCACGCGACTGCACCCGCTGCTGGTGCTCGGCACGCTGCTCGGCTTCGCGAGCTACGTGCTCGACCCGTTCGATGGAGGTATACAGAGCGCGGCGGGGCGAACGCTCCTCACGACGCTCGGGCTCATGCTTCTCGTATTGCCGGCTCGGCCGCTACCGAACCGCTGGCTGGACACGCACCCATTCAATGGGCCCGCGTGGACGTTACTCCAGGAGTACATAGCGAACGTGGCGTACGCACTGTGGCTGCGACGGCTGAGCGCGCGCGCACTCGGCGTCGTCGCGGTCATCGCGGGCGCGGTCCTCGTCGGCGAGGCACTCCACCGCGGATCGCTCGACGCAGGATTCGGGTGGGACAACTGGTGGATGGCTCCCATCCGGCTCGCCTACCCGTTCGTCACGGGCCTCCTGCTCTACCGCGTGCGCGATCGCTTGCCGCGCATGCTGCGGCACCTGCGGGGAGGATGGCTTCCGCTCTCCGCGCTGCTCACGCTCGCGTTTCTCGCGCCGATCATGCCGGAGGCGAGCGGTGTGAAATGGAACGGACTGTACGAAGCAGCCTGCGTGGTGCTGCTCTTCCCGGCGATCATCATCGCCGGCGTGCACGGCGAGGCCGGTGCGAGGCTGACACGCCTCTGCAACGCGAGCGGGCGGCTCTCGTACCCGCTCTACATCACGCACTTTCCCTTCCTGTACGTCTACAGCAACCTCGTGCTCATCCAGAAGGCGCCGGCGCGGCTGACGATTCCGCTCGCCGTCGCGCTGGTGCCATTCCAGTTGTTCGTCGCGTGGGCGGCGGTGAAGTGGTGGGACGAGCCGATCCGGGCGCGGCTGCGGCGGTCGCGCCGAAGGGGTCAGATACCTTCGGAATCTGACCCCGGAATCTGACCCCGGAATCTGACCCCGGAATCTGCCGAGTGCCGCCTCGTTGGCGCGCGGTGCGGGCTGCGCGAGAGCTGGGACGGCGCCGAGCGTGAGGAGCGCGGCGAAAGCGAGCGAGTCGAAGCGCATCGGAGTCGTAGCGGGCAAATCGCGGTGGGTGCGCGCGATCAGCCGGCGCGCGGTGGCGGGTGTCCAGAGACTACAGCCTGCGCCAGTCCTCTTCCAGTATCCGGCGATACGCCTGGCTCTCGATCATGATCTCGATGAGATCACCATCGAGGCGCCCCTCCGCCGCCTCGGCGCGAACGATGTCGAGGGCCTGCTCGGGAGGCACGGCGGGCTTGTACGGACGGTTCCGCTCCGTGAGCGCGTCGAAGATGTCGGCGATGGTGATGATGCGCACCTGCACCGGGATCTCGTCGCCCTTCAGGCCTCTCGGGTAGCCGCTCCCATCCAGCTTCTCATGATGGCTGAGGGTGAAGTTGGAGAGGTTTCCGAGGTCGTCCGTCCATGGGATCGTGTTCAGGAAGCGGTACGTCTGCTCCGCGTGCGACTCGACCTCGGCGCGCTCGGCGGCATCGAGCGTTCCGCGCTTGATCTGGAGGAAGCGCAGCTCCTCCGGCGTGAGATACGGCGTCACGCCGTCGCCACGTCTCGTGAAGGTGCGTGAAGCGATATCGGACAGCTCCCCAGGCGACTGCTCGGGGAGAACGTCCGGTTCGTTCGCCGCTCTCACCACGGCCCACATCTGCTCGAGCTGGTAGACGTGCGCCGCGAATTCCTCTTCCAGGCGCACGCTCAACACTCGCTCGTCATCTCGGGAGCGGCGAAGGCGCGCGAGCTCTTTGTAGTAATCGCGCTCCATGGTCAGACGAATGAGCTCGAAGCGCATGTTGACGCGTTCCCAGAGGACGGGCGGCAGCTTCTTCGCCTTCATCAGCACGTCCTCGTCCACCGTGACCTTGCCGAAGTCGTGCAGGAGAGCGGCGAAGCGCAGCTCGCGCATCTGCTTGCCCGAGAAACGTGTATCGCGATATGCGCCGCGCCCGCTGCGTTCGACCGCTTCGGCGATCCCCATCGTGAGGGCCGCGACGCGCAGCGAGTGCCCGGCGGTGGAGGGATCACGCTCGTCGATCGCCGTCACGGAAGCTTTCACGACACTCTCGAGGATCTGCTCGATCCGCATGTGGAGCCGAGCGTTCTCGATCGACACCGCGGCCTGGCTCGCCAATGAACGTGCGAGGCTCACCTCACGCGCGGTGTACGGCAGCACATAGCGATCGGCATCCTCCTTCGTCCTGATGGACGCACTCGGATCGGACTTGCGATTGATGAACGCGAGCACCCCAACGAGCCCGCCGACATGGTCAAGCATCGGGACGGCGAGGATCGATTTTCTGTAGTAGTCGTACTCCTGCTCGAACCGCGGATCTGCCGAGAAGGGGGCGTCGGCGGGCAGATGGTAGGCGTCGGCCACGGCGACGGGCTCTCGGATGAGCGCCGCGTGTCCGATGATGTTCGACTCGTCGATGGCGATGATGTGCTGGGCCTGGTCGACCGCGGGCAAGTGGTCGAAGCGCGCGAGCACCACGCGCAAGACCGTCACGCCCTGCGCATCGGTCTCGGCGAGCGCCATGCCGCCCCCGTCGCTTCCCGTTAGTCGCTTGCCCTGATCGACGATCTGCCGGAGAAGTGCGTCGCGATCGCGCTCCAGCGTGAGCGCCATCCCGATGCGGCTCAGCTCGCGAAACTCGAGCTTGCGGCTGGCGAGCCGGCGCCGGAGGCGCACGCCCGCGTGCCGCGCGCACGAGAGCACGCACGCGGCGTCGAGCACGCGGTTCCGTGCGACGTCATCGTGCACTCCGACGATCGATATGGTGATGCGGGACTCGAGCGCTACCTGCACTTCATCGTCGGCGGCGACGAACACGACGCGCCGAGGCAGCCTGCGCAGGATGTCTCGGCGCGCGAGCATGGACGCATCCACGACGAGCACGGCGGGCTCCTCATAGGTGTCCGTCGCAAACAGCTCGTCGGCGGGCCGCCACCGCTCGCCACGCAATGTGGCGGGACGTGTGTGCGGTCCGTAGTAGATGATGCAGTTGTCCGGTACGCTCACGACATCAGCGAGAGCACCGAGCGTGCCGAGGCCAAGGCTCAGCGTGCTATTTCGATGCGACGCGATACCGCAGCCAGAGCACGTCGTCCGCGCGCTGCTCCACCGACTGCAACGCGAGCCGGCGCGGCGACATGCTCGCCCCCTCGACGTCGAAGATGGTCGGGCTGCCGACACGCCCGTCCACGACCGGGGCGACGAGCACGCTGACCTCGTCGACGAGCTCGGCGCTCAGCATGCTTCCGTTGATGCCACCGCCGCCTTCGAGCATGAGCGTGCGGACACCGAGCCGCGTGCCGATCTTGTCGAGCGCGAGCGCGAGGTCCACCTCGCTCGGCCCGGCGAGCAGGTAGGAGACGCCGCTATCGCGCAGGGCCGAGAGATAGTCGTCGGACACACGCTCGCTGAGGATCGCGACGACGTGGTCTCCCTCGATCTCGCCCGACTCCCAGAGCAGCCGGCCGCGCGGGTCGAGGACGAAGGCGAACGAGTCGTGCTCACCGGGCGCGACGAAATCGTCGCGCGGCGGGCCGCGGTATTCCTCGGCGACGTCCGACTCGTCACGCACACCGCTCGCGAAGTGCTGCTGCATCGTCACTCGACCGCAGAGCCAGCCATCGGCTTCATAGCTCTCGTGCACGAGCTCGTACTGTCTCCGCCCTTCGGGCGACAGCGGCCATCCTTCGGTGAGGATCCGGCCGTCGAGCGAGGCCAGCATGTGGCAGATCACGCGTGGACGTGTCACGAGGTCAACATGCCTCGTACTGCTCGTCGGTCACGTGCTCCATCCAGTCGACCATCTTGCCGTCGAGCACTTCCTGAATGGCGATGTGCGTCATCGCCGTCGCCGGCGATGCACCGTGCCAGTGCTTCTCGTTCGGTGCGAACCAGACGACGTCGCCGGGACGGATCTGCTCGATGGGGCAGCCCTCGCACTGAGCCAGGCCGAGACCGGCGGTCACGATGAGGGTCTGCCCGAGCGGGTGCGTGTGCCACGCCGTGCGTGCACCGGGCTCGAAGGTGACCACAGCGCCCGCAACGCGCGCCGGCGCCGGCGCGGTGAAGAGCGGGTCGATGCGGACGGTGCCGGTGAACCAGTCAGCCGGTCCCTTACCGGACGGCTTCGATCCGGCGCGTGCGATCTCCATGGGCGTTGTCCTCGCGCGGTTTCCGCGCCATGCGATTGCCTGGTGGAACGACAGGGGGGCGTACTCATGCAAGTACGCCCCCAGTCGAGCCGAATATGGCCGCCCTCCCCGCTGCGACGCCTCAGCGCACGACAGTGACGACGACGCGTTGATACCGTGTGAGCGCCGGCGTGCCGTTGTCCGTCGCCTGGAGCACGAGCTGCAGCGTCTGTCCTGCGACGGCGTCGGCCGGCACCTGCACACTCGTCGTGAGCGCGCTCGGCTGGGCGATCGTCACCTCGCCCGGATACGTGTCGACGTCCTTCCACCGCCACCAGCGCACGGTGAGCGCGTTGCCGTCGGGATCCGACGCGGCTCCGTCGAGATGCACGGTCTCGCCCGGACGTGCCGAGAGGTGTGCGCCGCGAACGGTGACGCGCGGCTCGTGGTTGGCGCCGGCGTAGGTCGGCGTCACCGACCACTTGATGCGCGTGGCGAAGTCGTTCTGCGCCGCGGGCACGAAGTCGGGGCTCGCCGAGGGAGCGCGTGTCTTCGGACCTTCGGGGCCGATGCCCTCGAGGCTCTTCATGAACGCTTCAATCGATCCCCCAAAACCGCCCGCCGCCCCGCGCGCCGGCGCGGCGCTCTGCGCCGACGGATTCACGACGACGCGACCACCCCACCCGCCGGACGTCTCGTCGCGGTACGCGCCGAGTCCGTTGCCGATGAGATTGAAGAAGGTGAAGGTGTCGCCCTCGCCGAGGAACTCGCCGGCGGGACGCGCCGGCAGCCAGACGACGTAGCCCTTCGCGCGGAGATCGGCCGTGCTCTGCTGCGGCTGGCCGAAGTAGTCGTACTTGTCGCCCGGCACCATCTGCTTGCCGTCGCCCCAGACGCGGTAATGCGCGCCCACCGGTCCCTGGCTGGAGACGTTGGCGCGCGTCCAGTCCACGCTGAAGTACGGCGCGTCTTCGGCGGAGGCGAAGACGAAGGCACCGTAGCCCACGCCGACGCCGCCCTGCCCCGCGCGCAGCGAGCGGATGTCGGGCCAGTTGGGATGGATGTACTTGGCGTAGGTGTCGTCCTGGTCGCCGGAGAGCGAGAGGATCGCCTTGCGCGAGACTTTCGCGCGGATCGCTGGCCACTCCTCCGTCGACGCATAGCGATCCTCGATCGACTTGAGCGCGCGCGCGATGGTGCTCGCGCCGCCCCAGGCGAGCAGGTAGATCGGCTCGGGATCCTTGTCGTCGAGCAGGAGATCGCGAATGAGATCGGATCCCGGCGTGTCCTTCGAGAAGTCGCCGTCGAACTCGACGTTGCCCCACCGCACCTTGGAGCGCAGCGCGGCAGGCGTGGGGTAGCTGGCGTCGTGTACGCGAAGGTTCGGATAGACCTTCTCGTACACATCGACGTCGTCGTCGATGAAGCGCTCGCCGGGCTTCCAGCGCCACGACGTGCACGGGCAGAGCTTCTGCCCGAAGCGGAAGTACTCGCGGTTCGGTACGGAGAACATCGTGCCCTTGCCGTCGCCTCTCCAGTGAAACTGGCTGCTGGCGTAGACGAGCCCCTCGGTCCGGAAGTCGGTGCTGTAGAGGAGATAGCGTAGCAGCGAGTTCGAATCGTCGAGCTCGGGATCGGTCGTGACGACGACGCGCGGCTTCGACGCCTGCGGTGCGAGCGCGGTGCCCGACTGCGAAAGTACGGTGCTCGATCGTGTGGTCGCGGAGGCACAGCCGCCGAGCGTGATGCCGAGCAGGGCCAGCGTCCGGACGTATCTGGATCTCATCGGAGAAATTCCTCTCGTGGGTATCAGCGGAAAAGCTGAGGCGCGAAGTCGCTCAGGTACTCGCGCCACACGAAGAACGTGTGCGCGCCCGGTGTCTCCTTGTAGGTCGGCGCGAGGCCGACGTTCTTCATGTGCTGGAGCAGCACGCGCGAGTTGTCGAGGAGAATGTCGTCGACGCCCACGGCCATGTAGGGCGCGACGCGATACGTGCGCTCGACGAACGGCACGACGTCGGTCATGAAGGTCTCGGGATAAGTCCTACCGAGGACCATGCCGAAGGTCGCCGCGGTGCTGGTCCGTGGCCGCGTGGGCAACGCGGACGCGGGCAGCGGCGCCGCCTGGCCGAAACAGCGTGCATGTGACTCCTGTTCGAGTATTCGGTTAGGGGGTCAGAGCCCCACGGGCTCTGACCCCGACGCGGCTACTTCCGGGCGAACACGCCGAACTGACTCGCGTTGTCCTTCGTCACGAGCTCGCAGTCGAGCGCCTGCTTCTCGGGGTGATCGGTCTTGCCGGACTTGATGTACGACTGCGCCTGGTCCACCGCCGAACGCGCCATCTGCACTGCGGGCTGCAGGACCGTCGCGTCCATCTCCCCGGTCTTGATCGCGTCGATCGCCTCGGGGCTGCCGTCGAGGCCGACGACGACGATGTCCTTCCCCGCCGCCTTGAGCGCCGCCGCGGCACCTTTCGCCATCGTGTCGTTGCCGGAGATGACGCCGGTGATGTCGGGGTGGGCCTGAAGGAGCGTCTCCATCTTCTCGAACGCCTCCGTCTGACTCCAGTTCGCGCTCTGCTTCGCGACCTGCACCAGCTTCGGGTACTGGCCGAGTACTTCGTTGTACGCCTGCGAGCGGACCTGCGCGTTGGTGTCGGACTCCTTGCCGACGAGCTCCACGTATTTCCCCTTCTCGCCCATCAGTCGCACGAACTCCTGCGCGCCGAGCGTGGCGCACTGGTAGTTGTTCGAGACGATCTGCGCCGTCGCGACGCCCGTGGCGTTGATCTCCCGATCGATCAGGAAGGTCGGGATCCCGGCGTTCTTCGCCTTCCGCACCGCGGCGACGGACGCGTCGGCGCCGGCGTTGTCGAGGACGATGGCCTTCGCCCCGCGCGAGATGGCGAGATCGACGAGCTGGTCCTGCTTCGCCGCATCGTCGTCGTGGCTGAGCACGAGCGGCTCGAAGCCGAGCTCCTTCGCGCGTGCGGCGGCGGCATCGGACTCGGACTTGAAGAACACGTTGGCCGGCGACGGCGTGATGATCGCGATCGGACCGGACGCGTTGTTCGCCGCCGCAGCTGCCTTGCCTTCGCCGCCACTGCAGCCGGCGAGGATCGGTGCCGCAACCAGGAGCGCGGCGGGGATACGAATCGTGCGAGCGATGGGCATGACTTGGGTCAGGTTGGAGATTTGGCGAGCGCCGCCTGCTGCATGCGCTGCTGGAGCTGGTCGACGATCACCGCGACCACGATGACGGCGCCCTTGATCACGGTCTGCCAGAACTCCGACACACCGAGCAGCACCATCCCGTTGAACAGCACGCCGATGACGAAGGCGCCAATGATCGTCCCGCCGATGGTGCCGCGTCCTCCCGTCAGCGATGTCCCCCCCAGCACCACCACCGCGATGGCATTCAGCTCGAACGAGCCACCGGTCGCGGGATGCGCGGCGACGAGCTGCGACGTGATGATCAGCCCGACGACGGCGGCGCAGAAGCCGGAGATGACGTAGGTGAGGAGCTTCACGCGCGCGACGCGCACGCCCGCGAGGGCCGCGGCCTTCTCGTTGCCGCCGATCGCGTAGACCTGCCGGCCGAAGGGCGTCTTCCGCGCGACGAACGCACTGACCGCGGCCAGCACGACCATCACCCAGATCGGATAGGGCAGCCCGAGTGCGCTCCCCGCGCCCAGCGTCGGGAAGCCCGTGTTCTTCAGCGACGGGTGCCCGACGAGGTTCGGGAAAGTCGCGCCGCCGGAGAGGAGGAGCGCCGCGCCACGGGCCACATAGAGCGTGCCCAAGGTCGCGATGAACGGAGTGACGGCGAAACGCGTGACGAGGAGCCCGTTGACCACGCCGACACCGACGCCGACGAGCGCGGTGAGCAGCATGACGATCCACACCTTGAAGAACACCGCGATGCCGAACATCGGCAGCACGAGCCCGTCGCTGATCAGCCATCCGGCGACCATGCCGCACAATCCGACAATCGATCCCACGGACAGGTCGATCCCTCCGCCGAGGATCACGAAGGTCATCCCGATGCCGAGGATCGCGTTGATCGCGACCTGCTTGGTGAGGATGATCAGGTTGCCCGTGGTGAGGAACGAGGGGCTGAGCACCGCGAACAGCACGGCGAGCACGATCAGCGCGATGTAGGCGCGCAGCCGCAGGAGCAACACCTCGAGGGACACGCGCGGGCGTGCGGGGGCGGCGATCGCGCGCCCTTCTCCGGTGGCCTGTACGCTGCTAGACATGGGCATGGACCGGTGAGGGAACGGCGTCGATTCCGGCGACGGCGGCCGCCGCGAGGGCCGACTCGGTGATGTGCTCGCGCGGCAGATCGGCCGTGATGCGTCCGCGCGCCATGACGAGCGCACGGTCCGCCATCGCGACGACTTCCTTCAGCTCGGAGGAAACGAAGAGCACTGCTACGCCATCTCTCGCCAAGTCGCACATGATGCGGAACACGTCCGCCTTGGCGCCGATGTCGATGCCGCGCGTGGGCTCGTCCATCAGGAGCACCTTCGGCGCGGTGAGAAGACTGCGGGCGATCACGACTTTCTGCTGATTGCCGCCGCTGAGCGAGGTGACCGGCTGATCGGGGCGTGACGTCTTGATCGCGAGCGACTGGATCATCGCGCCCACCCGCTCCCGCTCCTTCGGACGCGACAGCACCGGCCCGCGCCGCATCAGACGCAGACTCGCCAGCGTGATGTTCTCCGCGACGGACATCGACTGCACGAGCCCGAGCTTCTGGCGATCCTCGGTGACGAACGCCAGCCCGCTCTGAATCCGCTCAGCGATCGACTCGTCGCGCAGCTCGAAGCCGGCAATGCGCACCGTGCCCGAGGCAAAGGGCTGCATCCCGAACAGGCACTCGAGGAGCTCGGTCCTGCCGGCGCCCATGAGCCCGTACACCCCAACAATTTCGCCAGCGCGCAAGGTGAACGACACGCGATCGACGAGAAACCCGTCGCCGTGAGCGCGCGGCAGCGTGAGATCGTGCACCTCGAGCAGAGGCGCGCCCACCGCGTGGTTCGAGCGCGGAAAGAGCTCCGCCTGACTCCGCCCCGCCATCGTCTCGACGATCCAGTCCAGCGTCACCTGATCCGCCGGCGCCTCGGCCACCAGCTTGCCGTCGCGCAGCACGGTGAAGTGGTCACCGATGCGGAGACACTCGTCGAGCTTGTGCGAGATGTAGATCACCGCGACGCCGTGCGCCGTGAGATCCTCGACGAGACGGAGGAGAATCTCGGCCTCGGCGGTGCTCAGCGCGGAGGTGGGCTCGTCCATTATGAGGACAGATACGTCCTGGGCTAACGCGCGCGCGATCTCGACGAGCTGCTGCTGCCCGATCCGGAGATCTTCGACGAGCGTGGCGGGATGGATGTCCTGCTCCAGCCGCGCCATCAGCGAGCGCACGACCTCTTCCTGCTCGGCGTGGCGGACGGTCCCAACCGCCGACGTCCGCTCGCGCGCCATGAAGACGTTCTCGGCGACGCTCAGGTTCGGGAAGAGGTTGAGCTCCTGGTAGATGATCGCGATGCCCTGCCGCAGCGCATCACGCGGCGACTCGAGCTCCACTGCCCTACCGTGCAGCATCAGTCTTCCACCGGAAGGTTGCTCCACACCGGCGAGGATTTTCATCAGCGTCGACTTCCCCGCTCCGTTCTCGCCGATCAGCACATTCACGGCGCCGGGATAGATGTTGAAGTCCACACCGTCGAGGGCGAGCGTACCCGGATATCGCTTCGTGACGCCTTCAGCGCGCAGGAGCGGCTCGAGAGACTTTGCCGGACGGTTCGAAGGAGGCATGCGCTACTCCCTCACCCGGAGCACGACCGGAGTGATGAGCGGAACGCCCGAGTCCTCCGTGTACGCTCCCTCGAACTCGATCACGCGGCCGGCCAGACCGGCACGGCCGACCTTCGCGATCACCGAGTCCGCGATGCGCTCGTGGAGCACCCGCGAGACGCTGGCGTACTCCATCTGGTTGGTGAAGTCATCGAAGCGGATGAACGGAAGCGCATCCCGCAGCGCGGTGCCGCGAAAGACCGGTCCGATCTGAAGCTCGGCGTCGAGTGTACCATCGAATGGCTCCAGGTCGAGCCGCGCGACGCCGGAGCGCGAGGTCGTGTCGACCGCGAGCACGCGCGCGACCCCCGAGACGAGGAAGCTCGGGCGACCGCTTCCCGTGCCGCTCCGATAACGCCGCGTCGCGGCGTCCTGGTCCTCGGCCAGCGCGCTCCGAAGCGTGGAGAACGGGATGGCGCCCTTTTCGACGGTCGGTACGACGCGCGAGCTCCAATTCGTCGCGACCCAGGTCCGCGCGTCGAACGCCTGCTTTTCCTCCTCGATGATCGCCTTGCCCGTCGCGGGATCGAGCTTGCGCACCGTGCCGAGGTCGCACGCCGCGAGCACGAGCGCTCCGGCGATGGCGAGGCGGCGCAATGCCCGATGCGGCATCAGCTCAGCGCGCGGCACGAAGCCTCGCACGCTTGGGCCGCGCACTGGTGGATTCGCTCTGCTCGGCCAGCAGCCCTTCGGCGACACGAGCGTCGGTGATCAACACGTTGACCCACCGCCCGAGCAGTGCACCGCGAATCGCGGCCAGCTTCCGCGTGCCGCCGGCGATCCCGACGCTGCGCCGGCATCCACGGAGCTGATGCAGCTCGATCCCGATCACGCGGTCGCCGAGCGGATGATCCACCGGCTCGCCCTCGGCGTCGAAGAAGCGGAGGCAGATGTCGCCGACGGCGCCCGCCTTGCTCAGCGCCGCGAGCTCGGCCTGCGTGAAGACGTTGCCGCTGCGCGCGAGCATCGGCGACGGTTCCACCGTGCCGATGCCGACGAGCGCGAGCGTGATCGCGTCGAAGCGCTGCACCGCCTCCTGCACGTACGGATCGTCGAGGAGGACTTTCCGCGCCCGCGCCGCGCCGACGACGCCCGGCGCCGGCAGCATGCTGAAGTCCCCGTTGACGAGACTCGCGAGCCCGCGCGTGAGCTGCGTTGCATGGACCGCCGCGGCGGGATCGCCTACTCCACCGAGTATCTGAATGACCCGTGCACCCGTAGAACGGCGGATCGGCCGCATCGATCGCGTCATGGCGAGCAGCGTCTCGCTCCACGACGAGATGCCGATCTGCTCGTCGGGCTGCAGCGTGCTCTCGACGTAATACGCCGCTGCGGCGCCGAGGTGGTGCAGCAGCTCGGACGGATCGTCGGAGCCGTCGACGACGATCACTTCCTTGAGCCCGTAGCGCTCCTTCAGCGCATCCTCGAGCTGCGGGTAGACGCCCATCGGTGCAGCGATGGTGACGCGCACGATTCCCTCGGACTCCCCACGCTTGAGCAGGCGCGAGACCGACGCCTGCGACAGGTCGAGCTGGTCGGCGATCTCCGCCTGACGCAGCCCCTGCCGGTGATAGAGCGTGGCGACCTTGGTGATGAGTCGGAGCTCCTCGAGTCTGCCCATGGTCTTCTCCGCTGCTCAGCGACTCGCGTGGGCGACCGCGGGCTCGAACAGGCACCGGGCCACGGCGCCCTGCCATTCGACGAGCGCTGCCTGCCGAGCCGCGTCGTCGATCCGCGGCTCGAAGCGCTTCAGCGACTTCGGCAACGCGTCGATCTCGTCGAGCGAGCGCCAGGTGCCGAGCGCGAGACCAGCCAGATACGCCGCGCCCAACGCCGAGATGTCGGTTGCGTTGTTGCGCACGACCGGAGTACCAAGGACGTCCGCCTGGAGCTGCATGAGGTGATCGCTGCGGGTCGCACCGCCGTCTGCGAGCAACACGGCCGCGTCGACGCGTCCGTCGCACATCATTGCGGCGAAGACGTCGCGCACCTGGAAGGCGATTGCCTCGAGCGCGGCGCGGGCGAGATGCGCCCCCGTCGTACCGCGCGTGATCCCCGTCAGCAGCCCGCGCGCACGCTCCGCCCAGTACGGCGCGCCGAGCCCGACGAATGCCGGCACGAGCGAGACACCCTCGGTGCCCTGCACGCTCGCCGCCAGATCGGCCGCCTTCGCGGGATCCTCGAGGCCGAGCAGATCGGCGACCCACTGCAGCGCGGCGCCCGTCGCCGAGATGTTCCCCTCGAGCGCGTACGTCGCCGTGGGTCCGATGCTCCACGCGACGGTCGAGCAGAGACCCTGTTTCGAGGAGATCAGCTCCGGCGTCGTGGTCATCAGCGAGCTGCCGGTGCCGTACGTCGCCTTCACCGAACCGGCGCGGAATCCGCCCTGCCCGAAGAGCGCGGCGTGCGAGTCACCGATCATGCTTGCTATGGGAAGTCCGGCTCGAATCGAGCCGGACACCACCGTCTCACCGAACACGCCGCTGGAGGGATGGATCTCCGGCAAGACAGCAGCGGGAACGCCGAACAGCTCGAGCAGCGTCTCGTCCCACGCGAGGGTGCGCAGGTTCAGGAGCTGCGTGCGCGACGCGTTGCTCGTGTCGCAGCGATGGACGGCGCCGCCGGTGAGGTTCCAGAGCAGCCAGCTGTCGACCGTGCCGGCGCACAGCGCGCCGTCCGCGGCACGGTCGCGCCCATGCGGAATCTCGTCGAGCAACCAGGCGAGCTTGGTGGCGGAGAACAGCGGGTCGATCGGGAGTCCCGTGCGCTCGCGGATCGAGAGCTCCACGCCGTCGAGTCGAAGCTGGTCGCAGCGCTCGCTCGTCCGGCGACACTGCCAGATCACCACCGGCCCGGCGGGGCGCCCGGTCGCGCGCTCCCACACGACGACAGATTCCCGCTGATTGGAGATCGCGACGCCGGACGGTACGACGCCACTCGCACCCGCGAGGCATTCGTCGACCGCACCCTGCACACTTTTCCAGACTGCAACCGCGTCCTGCTCCACCCATCCGGCGCGCGGATAGGCGAGCGGCACCGGCCGCGACGCCTGCGACAGAAAACGCCCCTCGCCGTCGACGAGCACCGCCTTGGTGTTCGTCGTGCCCTGATCGATGGCGAGGATCGGGCCGGTCATGCCACCGCTCGCGGCGAGCGCGCCAGCTCGAGCGCGGCGTCACGGATTCCCGCCGCGGTGAGCCCGAAATGCTCGAGCAGCCATTCCGCGCCGCCCGTTGGCGCGAAGACACCGGGCACGCCGAGTATGCGCATCGGCACGGGCACGGTCTGCACGACGACCTCGGCTACCGCGCTGCCGAGCCCACCGAAGACGGTGTGCTCCTCGACGGTGACGATCGCGCCGGTGTCGCGCGCGGCAGCGACGATCGCGTCGCGATCGAGCGGGCGCACCGTGGCCATGTTCAGCACGCGCGCCCGAATGCCCTCGGCGCCGAGCAGATCGGCTGCAGCGAGCGCACGCGTCACCATCACGCCGTTCGCGATGATGGTCAGATCGGAGCCGTCACGCAGCACGTTCGCGCGCCCGACCGCGAGCTTGTAGTCCTTTCCGTGAATCGCCGGAACGCCCATGCGACTCAGACGGAGGAAGAACGGCCCGGGCGTGTGGGCGGCGAGGTGCACCGCCTGGCGCGTCTCCTCGGGATCCGCCGGCGCGATCACCGTGAGGTTGGCGATCGCGCGCGTCCAGGCGAAGTCTTCGATGGAGTGATGCGTCGGGCCGAGCGCGCCGTACGCCATGCCGCTGCTGATGCCGACCAGCTTGACGTTCGCGTTCGAGTACGCGACGTCCGCCTTGATCTGCTCCAGCGCGCGACCGGTGAGGAAGCAGGACGCCGAGCAGACGAAGGGAATCTTCCCCGCGTTCGCGAGCCCTGCACCGACACCGACGAGCGTCTGCTCGGCGATGCCGACGTTCACGAGGCGATCGGGGAAGCGCTTCCGGAACGCTCCGGTGTTGCTCGAGCCCACGGAGTCGTTGTTGACGACGACGATGCGCTCGTCCTCCTCGCCCAGCTCGAGCAGCATGTCGGCGAAGGCGTGGCGGCAATCGTAGAGCTGAGACTCACTCATCGTTCAGCTCCTGCAGCGCGCTCGCGAGCTGGTCGCGCGACGGGACCTTGTGATGCCACTCGGCGCGGTCCTCCATGAACGACACGCCCTTCCCCTTCGTCGTGTGGGCGATGATGCAGGTCGGCTTGCCCGGCTCCAGCGGCAGGCGATGAAAGAGATCGAGCAGCGCGGCGTGATCGTGGCCGTCGACCTCGGCGACCGCCCAGCCGAAGGCGCGCCAGCGGTCGGCCAGCGGATCGAGGCGCACGGTGCTCTCCGTCGCGTCGCCCTGCTGGAAGCGGTTGCGGTCGACGATGACGGTGAGGTGATCGAGGCCGCGATGGCCCGCGGTCATTGCCGCTTCCCAGTTGCTTCCCTCCTGCAGCTCGCCGTCGCCGGTGAGGACGAAGGTGCGCCAGCTCGCGCCATCGATCTGTGCGCCGATCGCCGCGCCGACACCGACAGGGAGTCCATGCCCCAGCGGCCCGGTGTTCGTCTCCACGCCGGGCACCTTGTTGCGGTCGGGGTGTCCGTTCAGCCGCGAGAGGGGCGCCATGAACGTGTGCAGCTCGTCGACGGGGATGAAGCCGCGGAAGGCGAGCGTCGTGTAGAGCGCACCGGCGCAGTGTCCCTTGCTCAGGATGAACCGGTCGCGCTGCGGGTCGTTCGGGCGCGACGGATCCACCCGCAGCACGCCGAAGTAGAGCGTGGCGAGGATGTCGGTCGCCGAGAGATCGCCGCCGATGTGGCCGTTGCCGGCATCGACGACCATCTGCAGGTCGCGCCGACGGATCTCGGTCGCGCGACGCCGGAGCTCCGCGACGACATCCTGTCCGGCGCCTGCGGTAATGGTCATCGACCGCCGAGGAACAGATCGAGCACGAGGCGCTGCGCGGCGAGCGCGTCCTGCTTCTTCTGCACGGCGCGGAGCGCGTCGAGGTCGAGTCGATCGAGCACGGCGTCGAGCTGCCGCACGGTCTTGATGCTCTCGCGCGCCGCGGTGACCGGATCCTCACGGAAGGGGAACTGGTCGAGCAGCAGGACCTCCTTCCACCCGATGGTGCGCAGCGCGAGCATGAACTCGAGCGTCTCGATCAGGTGAACCGAGGCGACGGACATGTCGTCGTCCCACTCGCGCCAGTTGTCGTTGAGCTCCACGCTGGTGAGCCGGCCGAGCCGCGCCGCGAGCTGCACCGCTTCGGCGGGAGTCTCCTTGGCGAAGAAGGAGTGACCGAGGTCGTAGACGATGCCGACGTTGTCGACCTTCATCGCCTCGATCGCGAGCAACGTGGTGGCCACGTTGCTGAAGAACATGTGCGAGCGTGGCTCCTTGAACTTGCACTCGATGGCGAACTGCATGTCGGGTGCACTCTCGGCCACCTCGCGCACGCCGTCGACGGAGAGCTTCCACAGCTCCTCGTAATCGACCTGGAACGGGTAGTCGTAGCCGTCCTGGCCGGGCCAGAACTTCACGTACTTCGCGCCGAGCGCGCGTGCGGCGACGACGGCCTCCTGATACAGCTTGATCGCGTCGCAGCGGGTGTCCTTGTCCGGATTGGTGAGGGCGCCCTTCTGGAACTTCCGGCTGTAGCTGGCGGGCGTGATGGCGTGGCAGCGGAGCTTGTTCCGCTTCAGCGCGTCGGCGATCTGCTCGACGGTGACGCCCGGGTCGAACGGATAGTTGATGTCGAGGGCGACGAGGTCGCCGACGGAACCGGCGCGATCGATCGCCTCGAGGACGCCGACGGTGGGGCCGTAGCAGTCGGTGGCGTAGCGGTCGACGAACTGGCCGAACATCCACAGGCCGGCGCCGAAGGAGAGGTCGTGTCGCGTGGTCATGGCGTCCGATTCGGGTCGGAGGGGGCGCGTGATGGGCCGCGGCGGGGCGCGAGCGGGCGATGAATATTTATTCCATCACGAATTGAAACTTGCCAGACGCTACGCCCCGGACGCCGGACCGTCAAGCGGAATCGGATCCCGGGGTCAGAGCCCGGGGTCAGAGCCCGGGCTCTGAGCCCGGGGTCAGAGCCCGGGGTCAGAGCCCGGGGTCAGAGCC
>DASVNI010000530.1:0-1787 GCA_036383935.1 Gemmatimonadaceae bacterium
GGCGGCACCGCCGGTGCCGGCGACGAGCACGAGCGCGGTGACGAGCGCCGGCAGTCCGACGCCGGCGCCGGCCGCCGCGAGCGCGCCCCAGTGGCCCGCCGACAAGCCGACGCCGCGCACCGACGCGAACTCGAAGCTCGCGCACGAGCAGCTGCTCGCGAAGCGCACGCAGGGGAAGATCGACGTGTACTTCGAGGGGAACTCGATCACGCGTCGCTGGGGGGCGACGGACTATCCGCAGTTCCTCGCCAACTGGCGTGAGAACTTCACCGGATGGAACGCCGCCGACTTCGGCTGGGGCGCCGACCGGATCGAGCACATGCTCTGGCGTCTCGAGAACGGTGAGCTGGATGGCGTGAGCCCGAAGGTGATCGTCATCCTCGCCGGCACGAACAACGTGGGCAAGGTGCCGGGAGGCGAGGAGAAGGTCGCCGACATCACGCGCGGTCTGCGCGCGCTCGTGAACCTCGCCCGCGCAAAGGCGCCGAACGCGACGATCGTGCTGACGGGAATCTTCCCGCGCAACGACAACCCGGCGACGAGGCAGGAGATCAACAGCGAGATCGCGCGCATCAACGCGAACCTCGCGAGCATGGCCGACGGGAAGTCGATCCGCTACATCAACGTGAACGACAAGCTCGTCGACTCGAGCGGCGTGCAGCGCGAAGGATTGTTCATGGACGGCCTGCATCCGACGCTGGGTGGCTACCAGATCTGGGCCGACGCGCTGAAGCCGATCCTCAAGGAAGTGCTCGGCCCGCCGAAGGCGACGGACGAAGCGCCGCCGCCGACGGGAGATCCCAGCGCGAAGAAGCCGTGAGTTGGTGAGTTAGTGAGCTGGTGAGTTGGACAACGGCCTCAGGACGCTTTGGCGTTCCGGGGCCGTTCGGCGTTCTGCGCCGGTGCATGGAGTTCGACCCCGAGAGTAGTTCTCCGCGCCTCCGCGATTCTCCGCGCCTCCGCGTGAAACTGCGGCGCAGCGACCCTTCACCGCAAAGTGCAGATCCCTCGACTCGCTGACGCTCGCTCGGGATGACAGTTCACGCACTCACGGCTCGTCCATCCATGTCCCCACGTCCGTCACCCATCGTCCAAGCAATTGCCGCGGAGTGAAACCGGTGAGATCGCGGAACTCGCGCGTCATGTGGGCCTGGTCGGAATAGCCGGCGTCGAAGGCGAGGCGGGAGAGGGTGGGTGCGAGGCTCGGCGGGCGCGTCGCGACACCGGCGCGGCTGGCGCGCAGGGCACGCTGCAGGCGCACGATGCGCTGCAGCGTCTTGGGGCCGTAGCCGCACGTCGCGGTGATCTCGCGATGCAGCCGTCGCTCGCTCCAGCCGAAGTCGCGGGCGACGTCGCGCACCGTCGCCGTTCGATCGATCACGAGCCGGCGCGCCGCGCGCAGCGCAGCCGCGTCGCGGTCAATGCGAGAGCTGATTCGCGCGCGTGCCCATGCTTCGAGCGCGGAGCGCAGCGCGCTGGTCGGATCGTCCGCGTCCTGTGCGCGGCCGAGCGAATCGGCGAGGGCGCGCGCAGCCGAGCTGCACACCGCGGCGAGCTCGGGATCGGCATCGCGCAGCTCGTCCGCGTCACAGCCGAATGCGAGGCGTGTCGCGCCGGGCCGGAAGCGAATGCCGACGACCGTCGTCCCCGCGGGAACGAGCACGTGCTGCGTCACCGTCGCCGGCCCTGCGACGTGCGGCGTTGCCTTGCCGACGATCACGACGTCCGAGCACGCGTCGGGGACGATCGGGCTCGGCGCAGTCCCCTCCCCCGTCTGCGCGATCCAC
>DASVNI010000531.1:0-3045 GCA_036383935.1 Gemmatimonadaceae bacterium
GACGAGCGCGAGGTCCACGCTGTCGGCGTGGATCCGGCCACGCAGCGAGTCGCTCATCGGCTTGACGGTGAACAACGTCAGCGCGATCGGATACTCGATGCTCGCGTCGAGGATCGACCGGCCGCCGCGCACGAGCGTCGCATCCACTGCGGCGCGATTCGTCGCGTAGCGGCCGGTCAGCCGCATCGCCTCCGCCGCGAGGCCGCCCACCTTGAGCGAGTCGGCCGCACCGGTCAACGTGAGCAGCGGTGCCTCGCGCGTGCCGGCGACGTTGAGATCCAGACCGAGCTTCCCGGAGATCGGCGTGGAGAGCTGCGCGAGCACGCCGACGTCGGCGAGCGGCATGCCCATGATCTGTAGATGGCCGCGCACCGGTGCGCCCGCCGGCATGTTCGCCGAACCGGCGATGCGCGCCGCACCGCTGCCGAGCAGCAGCGTGTCGACGGTCAGTGCCGTGCGCGTGTTGCGCACGAACATCGGATGCAGCAGCCCCCAGCGCGACGCGCCGATCGCCAGGTTCAGGCTGTCCAGGCGCACGTCGGTGCTGTCCCCCACCGTCGCGTACTCGCCGGCGGCGCGGATCGACGTCCCGTTCAATGCCCTGGCCGATGCGCTGAACGCCGCGCGTCCCTTGTCGAGCAGCCGTGCAATGATCGACGCGGCCTCGACGCGAAGCCCTCCCGTCACCACGGTGTCGGCCGAGAGCGCGACGGCCCCCGTGGTGTGGCCGCGAATCTGCTGCACGTCCACCGTGCCGCGCACGCCGCGCGCACGCTGCGCGCGCGCCAGCAGGTCACGTCCCTCGAGCGTGCCCTGCACGCTCAGCGAATCCAGCCATCCCCGCACGGTCAGGCGCGAGAACGCCGAGCCGAGCAGCGAGTCGGGGAGTGCGCGCGTCGCGCTGTCGGCGTCGGCGGGGATCACACGTCCGAGATAGCGGCGCAGCCCGCCGAGCGAATCCACGTTCATCGTGACGACGAGCGAATCGTTCGCCGCCGGCCGCGTGAGCCCGAACCCGCCGTAGGCGTTCAGCGTTCCGGCCTGTCCCACCAGCCGCAGTGTGTCCACGTGCAGCACGCCCGCGTCGAACTTCGCCCGCGCGATGCCATTCGTGAACAGTTGGCCGTCGAGCTCCGACTTGCCGAGCTGCACGCCGAGCGAGCCGGTGAGGTTGGACAGGAGATCGCCGGTGAGATCCACCTGATACGTCCCCGCCAGCCGCGACGGCGGCGTGGTGCGTCCCAGCAGCACGGCGGCGTCGAGCGCGTCGAAGGTGCCGCTGCCGCGCGCGCCGTATCCGTCGATCGAGTCCGCGTCGGCCGCTCCGACGTAGGTCACGTGCCCCGCCGCACCGGTGAGATCGGCCGTCACCTCGAGCGCGGGCGCCATCCCCTTCACCGTGATCGGTCCGGCGAAGGTGCCGCGCAGCGGCAGCAGCGGATACGAGCGCGAGAGCGTCGTCAGAGAGAGCGGGTCGACCTGCAGCGCGAGATCGTACGTCATGAACTTCTCGCCGTACGTGATCCGCCCGCCGCCGGTCGCGTGCGTCGGCTCGGCTGGTCCGTCGGTGTGCGTCAGGTTCGCGTTCGAGACGCGGACGTCGAGCCACGACGAGTCGAGCACTGCGCTTCCCGTCACGATCCCCGTCACGCGTGGGAACGCGGGATAGATCGCCACCAGCGTGCGGAGGTCGAGCTGGTCCGTCGACGCGAAGAAGCGATGGAACGCCGTGAACGCGGGAAAGAGGATGTCCAGCTCGCCGCGTCCCTTCACGTGCGACTCCGCGCCCGGCACGTGCGCGTCGCGGAAGACGACGTTGGCGTCGTCGACGAAGAAGTGCGTGAGCGGGCCGCCGCGCGCCGTCACATCACCCGTGATCTTCCCCTGCCAGTCGGCGGGAAACGGCTTCCCGTTCAGCGTGCGCAGCAGATCGAAATCCACCGGATCGGCCCGCAGCTTCACGTCGTGCACCGCGAGCACGGGACCGCCCGTCTCGAACGTCATGTCGCCGAGGAGCCGCGACTTGACGGTGCGCACGTCCATCTTCGTGATCGCGTAGTCGAGGCGCTGCAGGTTCTTCTCGTTCTTGATGTCCAGCACCATCGACCCGCTGCCCGTACGCGGGAGCGTTGGATACACCCAGCTCACGTCGTTCAGCGAGACCGTGTCGCCGAAGACGCGAACGGCGTAGCGCACGGGCAGGTCGCTTCCCCACACGATCTTCCCTTCGGCGTGGCCGGTGGACGCGGGCAGGTCCCAGTGCGGAGCCTTGACCCACACCGATTCACCGAGCACGCGCACCGTCGCCGACACGTTGCGCCAGTTGAACGTCGGGACCGTCTCCACCGCGTGCAGCGTATCGACGAGGAAGAGCTTCCCGATGCTGTCGGGATCGGCGAGCCGCGCGCGCGGGATCGCCGCGTACGCGTTGGTCCAGCGGTAGTTCTGCGTGAACCCTTCGCGCGTGCGACGGACCTCGTGATCCTTTCGCGCGAGGTTGAACCGGATCGCGCTGTCGAGCTTCGCGCCATGCAGCGTGTCGTCCGGGTGCCACGGCATCGTGAGGCGCAACTGCGCTCCGCGCAGGTGCACCGAGTCCATCAGAACGAAGTCGCCGAACCCGCGCTCCGGTCCCTTCGGCTTCTCGGGACCGTTGCGCTTGAACATGCGCTTGAAGTTCCACGTGTAGTCGCCGTGCTGCCGAAGCACCACGTTGGGACGGTCGACGTCCACGCGCGTGAGGTGGATCCGTCGGTCGACGAGATCGCGCGGGTCGTACTCGACGCGGATCTTCCCCGTGGCAACGAACAGCGAATCCTCGTCGTCTCGCAGCGCGACGGAATCGATCGTGACGCCGGTGAGGAAGCTGCCGCTGATGCGCCCGACGTGGACCTTGCCGTGCACCTGCGACGCCACGGTGGTCTGCACCCACCGGCGGAGCTGCTCCTGCCCGTACGAAGACTGCGTGACGAAATAGCCCGTGCCCACCACGATGAGCCCGAGCATGACGAGCACGCACAGGCTGACGAGCGCGATGAAGCGCCG
>DASVNI010000532.1:0-2571 GCA_036383935.1 Gemmatimonadaceae bacterium
CGCGCCGAAGCCGAGCTTGTCGAATGGAACGTACGTGCGCGTGTAGAGGGACAGTGGCGTGAGCGCGGGATTCCCCGTGCTACGCCAATTCCAGATGCCGACGAAGAGGAGCGCCAGTGCGGCGCCCGTACCGAGCGTCACGGCTCGGCGCGGCGAAAACGTGGCCGCGTGCTGCGACGAACGCGCAGCATCACGATGCCGACGGCGATCGCGAGCGCGACGGCGGTCAACGGCCGCGTGATGCCGCAGTACGCGAGCGCCAGCGCGGCGATGGCCAGGTCGCGTGTGCGCCCCGACGTCCGCCAGCGCGCGATCCCCCACCAGGTGGCGAGCCAGGCGAGGCTCGTGGGCACCTCGGAGAGGTACATCGCGTGGAAGTAGAGCACCGGGAACGAGGTCGCCCACAGCGCCCACGTGAGCATCGCCACGATGACGCCCGCGAAGCGGCGCGCGAGCACGAACACCAGCGCACCGCTCAACGCGTTGGCCGCGATGATGGGCAGGGCGGGTACGCCGAAGCGCATCCCCGGTGCGATGAGCAGCGACGTGCCCGGCGGATACTTGGACGAGATCGCCGGCACGAGGTTGACGTAGAGCTGCTCGAAGAAGTGGTAGAGCGGCGGCGTCGGCGCGGTGAAGCGCCCCTGCGCGAAGAGCTGCGCCTGCAGCAGGTACGCCGATTCGTCGTGAACGACGGCGCTTGGCGCGAGCGAGCCCCAGACCCACCACGTCGCCGCGCCGGTGGCGAAGCCGATCAGAAGCGGCATCCACGGGCCGTGCGCGAACAGTCTCGCGTACGCGACGATGCGCCCGCGCAGGTGCACGCCCGGCGGAACGAGTCGCAGGAGCGCGGCGACCAGGACGACGATGAGGAGCGAAGCCCACGGAGTCAGTTGCAGCATGCGATCGCGGGCCGCTCAGCTGGAGCGGTCGGCGATCACCTGCGCCGCACCGAGCCGACGCAGTGCGGCCCGGGCCTGCTCGCGCTGCGAGTCGAGCGACGAATCCGCGTCGGCCCAGAGCGCGAGGAACTGCCGGTATGCCGACACCGCCGACGTCCGATCGTTCACGCGCTCGAAGAGCTGTCCGCGCCAGAGGAACGACCTGGCATAGAGCGGCCAGGAGGGATCCGCCTGGCCCATCGGCGCGAGCATCTTCGGATCGAGCATCTCGTACGCCGCGAGCGCCGCGCGCGGATCGCCGAGCGCCTCGTACACCTGCGCACGCGCGATCCATCGCGGCAGTCCGATGGGAGCGTGCGCGGCCCGGAGCGAGTCGGGCGACGGAAAGCTCTTCGCGAGGCGTGCCGCCTTCGCCGTGTCATTCGCCGCCAGCGCCTCGAGCGCCTCGAGCTCGGAGTGCTGTGGCTGCGAGCCGCGCCACTTCCGAAGCAGGGCGAGCATGCGCGCGTCGTGTGTGGCGAGATACGCGACGTAGAGCGCGGGCGCCGCCTGCATCCGGTAGTACTTCGCCGAGCCGGTCGCGGGGAGTCGCTCCAGCGACGCGATGGAAGAGGCCAACGCTGCGGCGACCTGGCGCGCGGGCACACCCGCGGCCAGACGCACGCCGACGGGCCAGAGGCGCGCGAGCGGATCGTCGGTGAGCCCGAACCCAGCCGTCGCGGGAAGGGTGCGATTGGCCAGCGCCGCGACGGAATCCACGTCCGCGAAGCTCCCGAGGACTGCCGCGCTCGAACCAGCGCCGAAGAGAAACTCCATCAGATTGTTCGTTCCGTCGGACTCGAGCCCACGCTCGTCGGCGGTTTTGAGTGCCGCGCGCAACGAGCGCAGCCCCGCGTGGGGATCGACGCGCGAATCGGCATACGCAATCTGGAATGGTGTCTGAGCGCTGTGCGTCTCCGGCCGCGCCATGGCTTCGCGCAAGACGGCGGCCGCAGAGTCGGGACGGTCCTGACCGAAGTAGATGAGTGCGAGCTGAAAATACGCCGACGTCGCGGGCGCGGCGGCGATCCAGGCGCGCGCGTCGCGAAGCGCCAGTTCGTACGCGGCGCGCTGCGCCGCCTTGAGCTGCGCTACGACCTGCGGCCGCTGCATCACTGCGGAGTCCAGGATACGCAGCGAGTCGCCCTCCAGCATGACGTTGTACGTCTGCCCCGCCGCCTGCCGGTAGATGTCGATCTTGTGCGCGTAGGCGAGGTAGAACGTCGAGTCGACGTCGAGGGTGCGCTCGAAGGCCCGCAGAGCGCGCGTCCAGTTCTGCACCGTTGCAGGCTTGCCCCACCCGTCCGGCTTGGAATGCCAGTACGCGTCGCCGAGCCCATACCAGCTCTCGGCGTCGCCCGAGTCGCGCGCGATGGCAGCGAGATAGTGCGCCTGCGCCGATGAAAACTTCGCGCGTGCGGTCGTCGAGTCACTGGCGGCATCGCTCACGAGCGCGCGCGTGAGGTCCGCGTATCCCAGCACCAGCTCTCGCTCCCGGGGCGGCAGCCGGTTCGCGAGCGAGGCGGCGTGCGAGGCGAGCTTGAGGTGAAGACTGTCACCGACGTGGCTCCAGCCCAGCACCATGGCGCGGTGGTAGTACGCGAGCGCGAAGTTGGAGTCGCGCGCGGTG
>DASVNI010000533.1:0-2110 GCA_036383935.1 Gemmatimonadaceae bacterium
GCACACGCTCAGCGCCGCGGTGGCGGCATGGGCGGTAGCAGCCGCGGCCCGATGGGCGGGCAGCCGGGCATCGGTGATCTTCAGCAGGGTCCCAGCTCCGCCGAGATGGAGCGGCGGATGCAGGAGCGCGCGTCGCTCGGCGACGTCGTGCACAAGGTCCCCGATCTGACGGACGCCCAGAAGGACTCGATCAAGGCGCTCGAGAAGCGCTACGGTGAGGTGTTCAAGTCGTACGGGATCGCGATGCGCTCGCAGATGGACAGCGCGCGCTCGGCCGGCGGGCAGGCGGACTTCCGCTCGATGGCGATGCTGCGCATGACCGCCGACAGCACGCGTGACGTCGAGGTCGCCAGCGCGCGCAAGCTGCTCACGAGCGACGCCCAGCGCGCGAAGTTCGACCAGAACCTCGTCGAGATCAAAGATCGCGAGGCCAAGCGCGAGGAAGAGATGCGCAAGCGCCGCCCGATGGGCATGCCGGGAGGAATGGGCGGCGGGATGGGCCGACCGTAGCGCGCGCTCCACACCCCTGACCGATGAAGGAGGAGGCGGGTCAACGGGGGCGGCGGCTAGGCCCCACCCCGTTGCCCCGCCTCACTCGAGCCCCGCACTCCCATGCGACGCCTCTCCTTCGTCGTCCTCGCGTTGACGCTCGTTCCTCTAGTTGGCGCACACGCCCAGCGCAGCAGAATGGGCGACTCGCTCGGTGTCCCGACCGGTGTCGGTGACCAGCGCCGGCCCAGTGGCCCCAGCTCCGCCGAGGCGGAGCGGCAGATGCGCGATCGCGCGTCGCTCGGCGACGCCGTGAAGAAGATCCCCGACTTCACCGATGCGCAGAAGGACTCGGTCAAGGCGCTCGAGAAGCGCTATGGGGAGCTGTTCAGATCGTACGCGAGTGCACTGCGCACGCAGATGGACCGCGCGCGCTCTCCTGGCGGACAACCCGACCTGCGCACCATGGGCATGCTGCGCCTGTCGGCGGACAGCGCTCGCGAGGCCGAGATCAAGGCCGCGCGCGCTGTGCTGACGAGCGACACACAGCGCGCGAAGTTCGACCAGAACCTCCTGGAGATGAGTGAGCGCGAGGCCAGGCGCGAGGAGGACATGCGCCGCCGTCGCGCGTTGGCGGATGCGCCGAGCACGCTCGGCGGGGATCTGAACAACGGCGCGATGCCCGGCGGGACAAATCCTGGCGGGCGGCCATAGCGCGCATCCTCTCTGGCGACGACGTCGTCCGGGGGTAGCTTCCGCGATCATCCCACCACGATCGCCCTCCGCATGACGACGTCGTTCCGGCGCGGCGTGATCGCGCTGCTGTTGCTCTCCGGCGTTGCCGCATCGCGCGCTATTCCGCGCGGCACGAAGGTGCATCCGCTGCCGATGGGCGCACCGCTCGCCGCCTTCGCGACCGGTACGGAGAACGCCGGCTGGCTCGACGGCTACTTCGACGCGCAGAAGGTCGCCGGACTGCTCGTGCTGCAGGACGGTCGCATCCGACTCGAGCGTTACGGACTCGGCTACGACTCGACGAAGCGGTGGACGTCGCAGTCGGTCTCCAAGTCGATCACGAGCACGCTCGTCGGCGCGGCGCTCGAGGACGGCTACATCAAGAGCCTCGACGATCCGGTGACGCGCTACATCGCCGGGCTGCGCGGCAGCGCGTACGATAGCGTCACCGTGCGCCAACTGTTGACGATGACGTCCGGCGTGCGTTGGACGGAGGTCTACACCGACACGACCACCGACACCTGGCGCTTCTACTCGGAGCAGGCACCGCGCGGGATGACGCGCACGGTGAGCTACATGCGCAAGCTGCCGCGCGAGGCGCCGCCGGGCACCAAGTGGAGCTACAGCACGGGCGAGACGCACCTGCTCGGCGTGCTCGTGGCCGAGGCGACGAAGAAGCCGCTGTCGCAGTACCTCTCCGAGGGTCCCCGACGGCTACCTCGAGGCCGCGACGAGCCCGCAGGTCGAGACGTCGCTTCCCGGTCGCGGCTACGGCTATCAGTGGTGGACGTCGGCCGGCGGTCGTTTCTCGGCGGTCGGCATCTACGGCCAGATGATCCACATCGATCCGAGGCGCCGGCTCATCATCGTGACGAGCAGCGCATGG
>DASVNI010000534.1:0-22660 GCA_036383935.1 Gemmatimonadaceae bacterium
ACACCTGGTCGGTGCGCTCCGTGAGCTTGATGCGCGCCGCCTCCTCCGCGTCGCCGTCCTCGCGATAGAGGCACAGCTCCACCCCGGTCGCGTTCTCGGAGAAGAGCGCGAAGTTCACCCCCGCGCCGTCCCACGTCGCACCGAGCGGATAAGGACGGCCAGGCCAGACGCGAAGCGTCACGTGCTGCTCCCCCCCCCGTCTTCGAAATCGCGCACGAACACCGCCGCGCTCCACGGCGCGAGCCGCACCGTGCGTGCGCGGTGCTCCACCGGAGGCGCCGCTGCCATGAGACGTTTCGGTCCATCAATGGCCGGGGCGTCCTCCGACGGCGGCACGATCGCCGTCGTCATCCCCGCACCGCCGTACGACGGCTCGTCGGTCGAGAGCCGGAGTCGCCAGCCCCACGGCGCCTCAGCCGGCACGGGGATGTCCTGCGCACGCCCGGTCAGATTGAACGCACACCAGAGCGTCCGCTGCGCGCGCACCGCGTCGAAGATGTCGCCCTGCAGTGGCATCGACCGCAGTTGCGTGCACCAATCAGGCGATCCTTCGACATGCACCACGCTCGCTCCCGGCTTCAGTGTTGGCTCTTCGCGCCGGAGCGCGAGCAGATCGCTGTACAAGGAGAGTAGCCGTGCCCCCGACGCGGAATCGCGCTGCTCCCAGTCGAGCTTCACGCGGGCGAACGTTTCCTCGGCCTGTGGATCGGCTGCCGCCGATGCCGGCAGACCGAGCTTCTCGAACTCCCGCCGCCGCCCCGCCCGCACTGCCTCGATGAGCTCGGGGTCGCCGTGCTCGATGAAGTAGAGGAAAGGTGCCGTCTCGCCGTACTCCTCCCCCATGAACAGCAGAGGAATGTAGGGGGACAGCAGCACGAGCGCCGCCGCGAGCCGCTGTCGGTCGGCCGGCACGAGCGCCGCGAGCCGCTCCCCGAGCGGCCGGTTCCCCACCTGATCGTGGTTCTGCGCCGCGGCGACGAACCGTTGCCGCGGCACGCCGGCCGAGGAGCGCCCGTGAACCCGGTCGCGGTGCGGCGCGTACCGCCGCGCGTAGAAGAAGGGCTCGCGGTACACGTCGGCCACCGTCGCGATCCCCGAAAAATCCTGGTAGTAGCCGTGCCGCTCGCCGGTGAGTGCGACGTGGAAGGTGTGGTGCACGTCGTCTGCCCACTGCGCGTCGAGTCCATAGCCGCCCTGGCCCGGAGGGCGGATGAGTCGCGGATCATTCAGGTCGCTCTCCGCCATGAGCTGCACCTTGCGACCGAGCCGGCGCCCGAGCTCGTGCACCTCGTCCGACAGCTCCTCGAGGAAGGCGAGCGCGCCGAAGTCGTAGATCCCCTGCACCGCGTCGAGTCGCAGCGCATCGATGTGGAACTCCGCGATCCAGTACAGCGCGTTGTCGTGCGCCCAGCGGCGCACCGGGTCGCTCCCCCACCCGTCGTAGTTCACCGCGCGTCCCCACGGCGTGCGGTACACCTCCGTGAAGTACGGGCCGTACGCACCGAGGTAGTTCCCCTCCGGCCCCACGTGGTTGTAGACGACGTCCAGCACGACGCCCATGCCGTGCTGGTGCGCCGCGTTCACGAGCCGTCGCATTCCCTCCGGCCCACCGTAGGAATGCTGCGGCGCGTAGAGGTGGACGCCGTCGTAGCCCCAGTTGCGACGACCGGGAAACGACGCCACCGGCATCAGCTCGATCGCCGTCACACCGAGCGCGGCGAGCTGGCCGAGGCGCGGGATGATCGCGTCGAACGTTCCCTCGGGGGTGAACGTCCCGACGTGGATCTCGTACAGGACGAAGTCGGGGAGCGCGACGCCGGGCCAGTTGCTGTCCTGCCACTCGAACTGCGCCGGGTCCACGACCTCCGAGAGCCCGTGCACGCCGTCGGGCTGCGAGCGGCTCACCGGATCGGGGAGTGGGTCCTTGCCGTCGAGACGAAAACCATAGCGATCGCCGGCGACCACTCCCGGAACTGTCGCCGACCAGACGCCACGCTCCCCCTCGAGGCGCGTGAGCGCATGATCCCCCGCAGCGGCGCCCCCCGCGACATGGACCGCGACGTCCTTCGCGTCCGGCGCCCACACGGTGAAGGTGACACCCGCCGGCGCCATCGTCGCGCCTCGGCGGAGCTGCCATGCCGCACGCGCAGGCACCGCCGGCTGCTCCACGAAATCCATCACAGGTGGGAGTGTCATGCGCCCACCGGTGCGATGGCGCCGAGCCGATCGGGTCCACCGGGCGGCATCAGTCGGAACCAGAGGAAATCACGTCCGCTCATCGTCAACAGGTAGGGGTGCGATCCGATCGGGGGAAAGGCGTGGCCGCTCCAGAGCTCCATCGCCGACCAGCCGTCGAACTCGCTCAGGTCGAGCTCCACGTACTGCGCGTGGCGCGCGAGGTTGTTCACGCAGAGGATCACTTCGTCGTCCCAGCGACGGAGAAAGGCGAGCACCCTCCGATTCGTCGGGTTGAGCGGCTCGAAGGTGCCGCGGCCGAACGCGCGGTACTTCCGGCGCAGCCGCACGATCGCCCGTACCCACTGGAGGAGCGACGTCACCGTCGACTCCTGCGCTTCCACGTTCACTGTCTGGTAGCCGTAGGGCGGATCCGCGATCACCGGGAAGTAGAGCGCCGCCGACGGTGCGTTCGAGAAGCCCGAGTTCCGGTCCGCGTTCCACTGCATCGGCGTGCACACGCCGTTCCGGTCGCCGAGGTAGATGTTGTCTCCCATCCCGATCTCGTCGCCGTAGTAGAGCACCGGCGAGCCGGGCAGCGACATCAGCAACGCGTGCATCAGCTCGATCTCGTCTCGTCCGTTGTCCATCAGCGTCGCGAGCCGGCGGCGGATGCCGACGTTGACGCGCATGCGCGGATCCTTCGCGTACGCGTTGTACATGTAGTCGCGCTCGTCGTCCGTCACCATCTCGAGCGTGAGCTCGTCGTGGTTGCGCAGGAAGATCGCCCACTGGCACTGCGACGGGATCGGCGGCGTCTGCGCCATGATCTCGACGATTGGCGTCCGGTCCTCGCGCGCGACGGCCATGTACATCCGCGGCATCACGGGGAAGTGGAACGCCATGTGGCATTCATCGCCGTCGCCGAAGTACGGCCGCACGTCCGACGGCCACTGGTTCGCCTCGGCGAGAAAGACACGTCCGGGGAACTCCGCGTCGAGCACGGCGCGCAGCTTCTTGAGAACGGCGTGCGTCTCGGGGAGGTTCTCGCAGCTCGTCCCCTCGCGCTCCACGAGATACGGGATGGCGTCGAGGCGGAGCCCGTCCACGCCGAGCCTCATCCAGAAGCGCATGGCGTCCAGCACCGCCTCCATCACGGCGGGATTGTCGAAGTTCAGATCGGGCTGATGGCTGAAGAAGCGGTGCCAGTAGAACTGCTGCGCCACCGGGTCCCACGCCCAGTTCGACGACTCCGTGTCGGTGAAGATGATGCGCGTGCCGGCGTACTTGTTGGGGTCGTCGCTCCATACATAGAAGTCGCGCTCCGCCGAACCCTTCGGCGCCAGGCGCGCACGCTGGAACCAGGGGTGCTGGTCCGACGTGTGGTTGATCACGAGCTCGGTGATGACGCGAAGCCCGCGCTTGTGCGCGGCATCGAGGAAGGCGACGACGTCTTCCAGCGACCCGTAGCTCGGGTGGACGCCGCAATAGTCGGCGATGTCGTATCCGTCGTCCTTCAGTGGCGACGGATAGAAGGGGAGCAGCCACACCGCTGTCACGCCAAGGTCGGCGATGTAGTCGAGCTTCTCGAGCAGCCCGCGAAAGTCGCCATAGCCGTCGCGATTGGAATCGCAGAAGGCTTTGACGTGGAGCTGGTATATGATGGCGTCGTGGTGCCAGGAGGGATCGGGCGGCAGTGGTGACATCCAGGGCTCGTGTCTCGTGCGTGCCGCCATAGCGTCTTCTAGGTGAAACGATGATGGCGCGATGCTAGCGCCATCCTAGAGAAAATTTGCGCTCTTTACTGGCGTGACGATGACGCGTATCGTGCGCTACGCCGGTTCGCGCAACATCCAGGCCGAGTTCCGCCAGGCGTATCCGGACGCTTCCGTCGGGGTCAGAGCCCTGGGCTCTGACCCCCAGGGTGGATCAGCGGACCGGGCAGGGGATCGGGCGCAGCGTCACGTGGAGCGGCGCGCTGCCCGGAGCTAAGCGGCTTGGCGCAGGGCTCGGGGCGGCGCTTGGCGGGGCGCTTGGCTTCGCCGACTTCGCCCGGGCGGGGGCCGCGGCGTCCGCTCGAGGGGCGGCCATCGCCACCTCCGCTGCTGCCGCGATCGCGCCGCTGCTCGCCGTGCCGGCGCGCCCGCCAGCGTCCGGACCAAGCGCGATCGTACCGGTCATGCCGACCCGCTGGAGCATGATCGCGACGCTGTCCTTGCCACTGCGCACCCACGCGGCGCGCACCTCCGTTCCGGTCGCCGCGGATCTCAGGGTCGCGGTCCTGGTCCCCACTGCCGGCCCCGAGTCGACCACGACGACGAGTGGTAACGGCTGGTCGCCCCACATCGCGCCGCCCTGCGTGCTCTCCAGCGAGTAGCACGATCTGACAGCTGCATCGGCATAGCCCTGCGACACATTGGCGACAGCACCGCTCATCGGAGCGGCGCCGGCCATCTCCCGTCGCGCCGACCGCCCCACCGCCGCTTCATCGACCGCGATCGAAGCCACGGCGCCGGTAATCTCGCGGCCCGCCCCCACGCGAAGCTTGTCGGCCGCCGCGCCCGTCGTGTCCCGCTGCGCCTGAGCCGCCGCTCTCCCCGCCGCCACGCGCTGCTCGGCCATCGTCATCGGGGCCTCCTCCACGGGTGCGGTGCCGGGTGGCGGTGCCTGGGGAATCGCCGGCTGCGTCGCCGCTTCCATGCGGGGGCGTCCCTGCGCGATCGAGAGGTTGCGCGCCACCGCCGAGTCCAGCACGGAGTCGGTGAGCTGCCGTGCCCGAGGGGCGGCTGCCATCGCCCCCATCTCGGACCGCGGCTCGGTGTGACCGGCGGGCAGCGTCGCGGGCACGACCGACTCCTTGGCAATGCGCTCGTGCGTGAGCGTGAGCCCCACCATGACGAGGATCGTCGCCGCGATGGCTGCGCGAGCCGGCGTCACTCGCAGCCGGCGCCAGAGCGACCGGTCGGCCCCGGGGACATCACTCGTCGGCCCTCCCGTGGTGCCCCCTCCCGCTGCGCCCCCTCCGGCAACCTCGCTCTGCGCCCAGACCGGCCGCGTCCCCGCCGGCACGTCGTCCAACGACGCCACGACGCGCGACGCGCCCGCGATCAGCCCGCGTGCCTCCGCTGCCAGCGCAGCGCACACCGCGCACCCACGCACGTGCGCTTCCACACGCTCCGCGGACGCCGCGTCGAGCGCGTGGTCGAGCCAGGCATGGATCGTCCCTTCGTCGGGATGCTCTCCGGGACCGCCGTCCCACATCGGTCGCTCCGTCATGCGCGTTCCGCCGAGCGCTCCTGCTGCAGCGACTCGTACGCCTCCATCAGCCGCCGTCGCGCCCGCGACAGCGTGGTTCCCACCGAAGCCACCGACAACCCGAGCGCCTCGGCGATCTCCTCATACCCCAGTCCCTCCTCCCGCATCAGCAGCGCGTCGCGATCCCGCTCCGCCAGCATCTCGATCGCCTGACGTGCCAGGGCCCGGTCTTCCGCCCGCTCCATCGACGTCGGCTCGGGCTCGACCGACGACTCCGCCTCCGCCTGCGTGCGCATGAGGTCGTGGCGCTTCCGCTCACGCGCTTCGCGCCGCGCCTCGTCCCGCACCAGGTTCGACGCGACGGCGAAGAGCCAGGACCGCTCGCTCGCGATCTCGTCCTGCTTGAGCGCGCGCACGAACGTCTCCTGCGCCAGCTCCTCGGCCCAGTCGCGATCGCCGAGCCGGCGAGTCAGGAACCGAACGAGCGGGACGTGATAGGCCTTGAACAGCGCCGAGAGCCGGTCGGGTGTGACCATGGCGCCCAATCTGGCACCACAGGCTCCCCGCTACCAGAAGTGGCAGCAAGGCAGCAGGGCGTCCGCGCTCCGAGAAGGCGCCTTGTCAGTTTTTCGTTTAGGGAGACGTCGTTGGGGCCGAGTCCTGCACACCGGCGCGGAGATCGGCCAGCGCGGAGTGCTCGATCCGTCCTTCCATGCGGCGCATCAGGTCGACGAAGATCCGCGCGACGTCGGGGTCGAAGTCGGTGCCCGCGCCGTCTTCGATGTACGAGAGCACCTTCGGCGGCTCCCAGGCCGCGCGATAGGGCCGGTGCGTGCGGAGCGCGTCGTAGACGTCGCACACATGCACGAGCGCGCTCGCGCAGTGGCACTTTCGCGCGATGCGCCGGTGCGGATAGCCGCCGCCGTTGAGCATGATGTGATGCTCGAACGCGACCGCGGCAGCGAGGTCGAGCTCGCGGTCGCTCGAGAGGATCAGCCGCGCTCCCTCCACCGTGTGCCCCTGCATCACGGCGCGCTCCTCGTCCGACAGCTTGCCCGGCTTGTTGAGGATCTCGAGCGGGATGCGCGTCTTCCCGAGATCGTGCAGCAGGCCGGCCACGCCGAATGCGCGCACGTCGCGCGCGCCCATCCCCATCGCCTCCGCGAGCGCCATCGTGAGCACGGAGACGTTGAGGGAATGCGTCGTCGTGTACTCGTCGAACTCACGCAGTGTGAGCAGGGGGAGGAGCATCTCCTGGTCGCCGTGCATCGCGACGGCGAGCGAGCGCACGACGGATTCCGCTTCGAGCAGTGGCAGTGCGGCGTGGTTCGCCACCTGCTCGTGCATCCATTCGATCGTCGCGACCTCTTCCGTGAGCTCGTAGCTGCGTGTCGCGGAGGCGAACGGCTGCTGGGTCATCAGTGGAGCGAGCTGCTTCTCGCCGCGGATTCCGATCGCGCCGTAGCGGATCGATGCACCCGTTCCGCCGGTGCGCGCTTCGGCCGTGTCGAGCGTCGCGACGCCGAGCCGCGCCACGACTCCCTCGAGAAACAGCTCGAACTCGTCGCGCGAGACGTCGGCGGCGAACTCGAGCCGCTGCACCCCCGCCGACGCGAGCCGCGCCGCCCACTCCCAGTCGCGCATCTCGCGGAGCGGCCGGGCGCCGTACACGACCTCGTCGCCGAGGAAGGAGAACTCCGGCTGTGCGTCGTGCGCCTGCAGGTCGCGGAGGATCTGGTAGGCACTGTCGACCGCGCGCTGCCGCGCCGGATGCGACGGCCCATAGAGCGCCATCGTCGCCACCGACTGCGCGAACGAGGTCAGGAAGCGGACTGGCTCGCTCACTGGTCCGGCGCCGGCGGAGTTGGGGCGTGCTCGCGCTGCACTGCGGCACGTACCGAGGGGCTGGTGCTCCGCTGGGCCAATTCGAGCACTGGCGCAGTAGATGGATGGTCGGCCCAGTGCGTCACGAGCGCAGTGAGGGAAGCGAGCACCTCGGGCGACGCCGGGGCGAGCCGCGCCTTCCGCAACAGTGAGCTCGGCAGGAGAGCGTGCGCGAGCACCCACTCGTGGGCCGCGTCGTCGCGCCGCGTGGCGACGGCACGGATGCCGGCGGCGCGGGCGGGGCCGTCGGTGAGGTCGCGGTCGTCGATCCGCTGCCGGATCAGCGCGGCCGCCTCCGCGGAGCAGTTGGTCGCCGCGGCGAGCAGTCCGCTGTAGACCACCCGCTCGTCCTCGTCGCGCAGGGCCGTCAGCAGCGTGGACTCACGCGTGGACTCGTAGCCGAGCAGGAGCCTGGCCGCTTCCCGCCGGAGAGTCGGGTCGAAGTGGGTGAGATACGGACCCGCCTCCACCGGAGGCGAGTGCGGCGCCAGCTTCACGAGCGCGGCGAGCAGCTCGCGCGCGAGCGGGGCCGCGGCGCGCGTGAGGTGCTCTGCCACGAGAGGCGCGGCGTCGGGGCCGAGCGAGAGCAGGTAGCTCATCAGCCGCTCCAGGCGGCTCCCTTCGCCACAGGCGTCGAGCGCGGCGAGGAGCGCCGGAACGGCCGCCGTGCCTTCGTGAGCGATCAGTCGGCGGATCGCGGCGTTGTCGAGCCGCGGCGCGGCGAGGAGCTGCGGGAGCGGATCCCGCTCGTGGATCTGCCGCCACACGCCGGTCGCCGCCACGCCGCGCGGCTCGGGCGCCGCGTGCAGCAGGTCGAGCAGCTCGCCGAGCGCGCCGGCGTCGAGCATCGCGGTGACGGCGTGGGCGACGCGTTTGCCGGTGACATCCAGCTCGAGGGCGATGCCGATCACGCGCGCCGGCTCGCAGGCCAGATCGTTCGAGGCCGTCTGTGTCGCCGCGGCGTGGGAATGCGCGATGTGCGAGAGGGCCGCGGAGTATTGCGCCGGGTTGGGGTCGTCGAGCGACCAGGAGCCGACGAGCCGCTCGACGTGCTCGCGGAATGCGCCATCGGCGGCGCGACTGCGCGCGCTCGCGTCGCTGGCTGCATGCGACGCCAGCTTCGTCAGCATACGAACCAGCGAGTGGGAGATCGTCTGCCCCTCCGCCGTCGCGGCGGCCTGCACGAGCTCGACGACGGCATCCACCGTCATCCCCTGCGCCGCGTCGAGCACGAACCGGCGCCGCTGTGTCGCGTCGCCACCCATCTCCAGCAGGCGGCGCAGCGTGCCCGGTTGGAGCGAGCCGACGAGCCGTGAGATGCGTCGCTTCAGACCACTGTCCTCGTGCCCGCCATCCTGCCGGACCTCGCGCGCGATCTGCAGGAGGTAGCCGACGATCACCTGATCGTACGCCTGCTCGCGGCCGTGCTCGTCGATGGCGTGCGCTACGGCTTCCGGCTCCATCGCCGACGGCTCCGATTGCGCAGCGAGCTCCGACGCGATGGCGGCGCGCGCCAGGCCGACCCAGAGCTGCGCGGCCTGGCCGCTGCCCGACTCGGCGGCGGCACCGTCGTCGTCGAGGAGCTCGAGCCGATCGTACGTGAGCGGGAAGAGCTTCACGTTCGTCCAGCGCGAGTGGAGCAGCTCGGGCTGCAGGCCGATCGGCTGCGCGTCGCGCTGCGCCTCGAGACCCACCACGGCGAGTGCGTCGCTCAGCTCGGGCCTGTTGATGCCGGGCAACAGCTTCACGGCGCCGAGGTGATGCCGATGCAGCTTGCCCGCGAGCTCGGCGAGCAGCGGATGATCGGAATCGGTCGCGACGCCTTCGATGATGAGCTCACGTCGCGCGACGCCGATCGAGAGCGCCGGCCGGTCCGCGAGCAGCCGTGTGAGCGAGACGTGGACCGAATCGACCGCCTGATCGAGCAGCGGATGACCGGGCGGATAGATCGCGTGCTTGTGCAACGCGACCGCGAGCTCCATCAGAAAATCCGCCAGCTCCTTCGGGAGCGACGCCGTGTCCGGCCCGGCGGGCCGTTCGGAGGGGGGATCGGCGTCGGGGCGTCGTGCCGCGGTGGCGGAGGGGAGCATCGAGTCGATGGCGGGCGTGTCCGGCGCGCACTTCGGTCGTGCCAAGACCGACGACATCGCTCCATGGGGGGTCACGCTCGGGCCGGGGGTGGCATGTGCGTTGCGCCCACGAATCGGCCACACGCGCCACACCACGCGCATTGCCGGGAGGGCGAAGCAGATGGACGATCATCGGACGAAGGGACCAACCGAGGGGTTCAGGGACGACCAGGGCACACGGGTCGGGGCTCCCGACCAGAGCGCGCCGCGACAGCATTCGGATGCGCCATCCGATCGCCCGGAACGCCACACCGGCGCCGGCAGCGAGGCCTCCGAGGGGGTGCACAACGCCCGCGGTGGGGCGGAGCGCCGCGAGGAAGACGCGACGGGCCTGTCCAGCCAGGAGACGGGCCACTCGACGCGCGAGGGGAGCCAGCGGGCGGGCTCCGAGCCGCTACCCGAGAAGGGGAAGCAGCACCGGAGCGGCTATGGTGGCGCGGGCGGGCGTCCGGTCACCAGCTCGGACGACCGGCAAGACCCGCGGCGGCAGTAGCCCGAGGGCGCGACCCGCGGGCGAGCAAGCTGACAGAGCGCCGCGCCCCTGCGCGGCGCTCTTGTCAAATAAATATCAATTGATATTTTCTCCGAATGCCCCCCGCTGATGACCGCCGGCGCGCCGTCGCCGCCCTCCGCTTCCGCGCCCTGGGCGACGAGACACGGTTGCGCATCCTCGAGGAGCTCGTGGGCGGCGAGGCGTCGGTGAGCGACCTGACGGAGCGGCTCGGGGTGGGGCAGTCGCTCATGTCGCACCACCTCCGGATCCTTCGCGAGAGTGGTCTCGTGGTGGACCGCCGTTCGGGGCGATGGGTGCACTACGCCGTGGCCGAGCCGGCGCTGGCGTCGTGCAAGCTGCTCTTGTACGAGCTCGAGCCGTTGAGACGGTGAGTTGGTGAGTTGGTGAGTTGGTGAGTCGGGGTGCCGGCCTCGGGGCGCTTCTGCGCGCAACGGTTTCACGCGGAGGGCGCGGAGCGGTGAGCCAACGTAGGCCACTCACCGCCCGGGCCCGCGCGGAGGACGCGGAGCCTGGCGAAGAGATCTCTCCGCCGCACCCTCAAAGATTTTGAATTGTGGATGGAGAGGAGCGGTGCGCCGGCGCATCGACAGTGCAGTCCTCCGCGCGCCTCCGCGATCCTCCGCGTGCTCCGCGTGAAACCGCGGCGCAGCGATCTCGAAGTGCAGATCCCTCGACTCGCGGCGCTCGCTCGCGATGACACCGGCCGGATCTCGGTGCCTATATCAATTGATATTTATGTTTTTGCGCCCCTGCACCGGCACTTGGCCGGTCCGGCGCCAGTAGCGCGCCGAGGCCCGTCGTGCGATGTTGCGCCCTCGACCACGGAGGAGCCATGGAGTCCAGCACGACCGTCCGCGATCTCGAGGATCGCGTCGCCAAGTTGCAGCGTGCCGTCTACTATCTGATCTGGAAGCGCACCGGTTTCGGTGAACAGTGCGTCCACTGCGGGCATGCCTACCCTGCCCACGCCGAGCGTTGCAAAGCTGCGGAGGTCGAAGGGTTGGTGCGGTAGCGCCACTTTCGTGGCCCGGAAGCCACGTTTGACGCACGGCGCCCTCGACGGCGGATCGGATCGGCCAAATTGAGCGTGGCACGGCGCTTGTGTTAGTGGCCTGTGCGGGGCCCGTTGCCCCGCCTCGGGCCATTTCACCGCCGTCGTCGCATGCCGAGCCGTGTCGCACCGCCAAGCCGTCCGTCCCGCACCGCCCTCGCGATCGCCGCGATTCTGCTTGGCGGTTGCGCGCCTGCAACGCGGGGTGTGGGGACGCACACCAGCGTGGTGTCCTCGGCGGGAAACACCGTAGCATCGGTGCCGACGCCGTACGTCGAGTCGCAGACGGTCTCCTTCGCACTCGATCGAATCGACCAGCGCTCCCTCCCCCTCGACCGGACCTACCGGCACTTCGGGACGGGGAGCGGCGTCACGGTCTACGTCTTCGACGGCGGCATTCTCGACACGCACCCTGAGCTGGCGGGCCGCGTCCGGCGAGGCTTCGATGCCTTCCCGGGCGAGGAGCACGTCTGCAACGCCCACGGCACCGCGGTCGCCGGCGCCGTCGCCGGCACCACTCTCGGCGTGGCGCCGAAGGCCGAGATCGTGGATGTGAAGATGGTGGAATGCCGCCGGCTGCGCGGCACCATCGACGCCATCGTGCAGGGCGCGCGCTGGACGATCGCCGATCACGCCAAGCACCCGGAACGGCCGGCGATCGCCAACTGGTCGTTCATCGCCGACACCGCGGCAACGATCCCGGCCCTCGACAGCGCCGTCGCCTCACTGCGCGCTGCCGGGATTCCCGTCGTCGTCTCGGCAGGCAACATCGAGATGAACGCCTGCCGGATCGCACCGGCCAACTCGCCCGGCGTGATCGTCGTCGGCGCGTCGCGGATCCGGCGCGCCGGCATCGACCCCGACGCGCAGCTGGTGGACGCGCGCACCCCGGGCACGGCGTACGGCACCTGTCTCGACGTCTTCGCGCCCGGCGACTCCGTGCTGCTTCCCAGCATGGAGGGGACGCGGCAACCGACCACTCAGCTCTGGACGGGGACGTCGATGTCGGCCGGCTACGTGAGCGGCGCGATCGCGCTGTACCTGGAGGCGCATCCCACGGCGACGCCCGACGCGGTCGCCGACTACATCCACGCCGCGTCGCGCTTCACGATCGTCGATCCGATCCGCTCGCCGAACACCGGCCTGCTCTACCTGGGCACGGAGCGACAAAGCTCGGTCGCGACACGATGAAGCGGTGAGTGAGTGAGTGAGTGAGTGAGTGAGTGAGTGAGTGAGTTAGTGGGTGGGTGAGTGAGTGAGTCACGGCCTCGGGAGGCTCCTGTTTCCCGAGGCTGGTTCGCACAATTCCGCTTCAACGCGCAGTTTTTGGCAAGCTGGAGCGAGGTCAGGTATTGCTTCAGTCGTTCCCAGCGCGCATTCTCGCGCCATGCACGTCTCGGCAGCTCGCCTCGCCCCAGGTAGCCCGACGATCTCGCGCGGTCCGTTTCCCCTCCCGCTCGTTGGTCGGGACACGGAGTTGACCGCGCTCGGCAACTGGCTCGACGACACGACCGCCGGCCGAGGCGGGACCCTGCTCGTCGCGGGGGTCGGCGGCGTCGGCAAGACGCGGCTCGTCGCGACGGTGGCCGAGCGCGCGACGCAGCAGGGGTGGACGGTCGCGGTGGGACGCGCGTATCCAGTCGAGACGGGAGTCCCGTACGCGGTCTTCGCCGACGCCCTCACCGGCATCCTGCGCTCCCTGACGCCGGCGGCGCTGACGGTGCTCACCCGCGGCGACGGCGGCACGCTGGCCAACATCTGTCCCGCCTTCGCGACGGGCACCCACGGTGCGACCTCGCGCGAGAGCGGTGGCGACGTGAAGGCGCGCCTGTACTGGAGCTTCGCCCAGTTCCTCGGGCAGCTCGCCGCGCAGCGACCGATCCTCTTCGTCCTGGAAAACCTCCAGTGGGCGGACAGCTCGTCGCTCGAGCTCCTGCACTTCGTCGCACGCCAGATCGGGAGCGAGCGTGTCGGTCTGCTCTGCACCTACAACGAGACGGAGCTCGACGCGAATCCGACGCTGCGCACGACGGAGCAATCGCTGCTCTCGCTTGGCGCCGGCCGTCTCATGCGACTCGAGCCGCTCGGCGCCGAAGAGCTGTTCGACCTGATACGGGAGTCATTCCACGCTGACGCCGCGTCCGCCCGCGCCCTCGCCGGCCGGCTGTACTCGTGGACGCGGGGCAACCCGTTCTTCGCCGAAGAAATGCTGAAGGCGCTCGTCGAATCGGGGGCGCTCCACGAGCACAATGGGAGCTGGCACGGCTGGGAAGCGGAGCTCCCCGGGCTGCCGCGCTCCATCCGGGATGCCGTGGTCGCACGCGTGAACCGGCTCGGCGCGAGCGCGCGCACCATCGCCAACCTGGCCGCGGTGATCGGCACGCGCACGTCGCACGACGCGCTGGTCGCGGTGAGCGGCCTGGCCGAGCAGGACGTGCTCTCCGCGCTCGACGAGCTCCGCGCGCAGAGCGTGCTCTCCGAGGAGATCCAGGCCGACGGGAGCGTGATGTACGAGTTCACGCATCCGCTCGTGCGCGACGTGCTCTATGGCGATCTGGGGATCGCGCGCGGGCGACTGCTGCACGCCACGGTCGCCGAAGCGCTCGAGACGCTGTACGGCGCGTCCGCCGGCATGCACGCCGACGAGCTGGCGTACCACTTCTCACGCGCCGAGGCGCGCGGGTTGGCCGCGAAGGCGGTCCGCTACCTGGCCGCGGCAGGGCGCGATGCCCTCGCGCGCTACGCCAACCGCGAGGCGGCCAACTACCTGAACTCGGCGCTCGAGCAGCACGACCGCGCCGCCGCATCCGACACGAGCACGATCGACGCGGAATCGTTGGTGGAGGATCTGGCGCAGGCCCGTCAGCGCCTCGGCGACTACGACGCGGCGCACGCGCTCTGGACGCGCGCGCGCGCATCGGCCGAGCGGGCGGGCGAGACGGCGCGCGTCGCGGCGATCGAGCGGCGACTCGGACTCGGTGCTTTCTGGAGCTCGCGCTTCGACGCGGCGCTCGGACACTTCGACGTCGCGCTCGACGCGGCGTCCCGCGCCGGCGACGACTCGATGCTCGCCCGCATCCGCGTCGCCAAGGCGATGACGCTGCAGGCGCGTGGCGACGCCGACGCCGCGCGTGCCGAGATCGATGCCGCGCTCGCGGTGGCCGAGCGACTGGGCGATGCGGGCGTGCTCGCGCGCGTGCATCGCTCGTCGCTGCTATTCCACGTCTTCGTCGGTCCCACCTCGCGTGCGCACGCGGACGGCCTGCGCGCCATCGAGCTCGCGGAGGCGGCAGGCGAGCGCGGCGTCGCCTGGTCGGCGCACTGGGCAATGGCGATGGTCGGCGGCCTGTCGGGGAACAGCGGTGCGATGGCCTTCCATCTCGCCGAGAGCGGACGGCTGGCCGACGAGCTGGGCTCTCCCGTGCTGCGTTGCTGGACGGCGGAGATCGCCGTGGAGCTGCATTCGGGCACGGGGGACTGGGACGCCGGGCTCGCACTCGCGGAACGCACCATCCCGGTGGCGCGCGCGCTGCGCCAGCGCGTGCTGCTGCCGCGACTGCTCACCTGGGCCGCGATGATCCACCTGCATCGCGGCGCGGTTGCACAGGCCAAGACATACCTGGACGAAGCATGGCGCCTCACGACCGACGAGGAGGGCAAGCCGCGCGCGGCGGACGTTCACTCCGCCGTGCCGGTGCACGCGGGGCTCGTGGCGTATCACGTGGCGCTGAAGGATTATCAGCGCGCGATCGAGATCGGCGACGCCGGCCTCGCGCTCGTCGACCGGACCGGCTACGTGGCGTGGGGCATCCATCGGCTGCTGCCGATGACGATCGAGGCCGCGCTGTGGATGGGTAACCTCGACCTCGCGAAGAGCTACGAGCAGCGGCTGCGTCGTGATTCGGTACAGCTCGGCCATCGGCTGGGCATCGCGTGGGCCGATACATGCAACGCTCTCATCGCGATGCTGCAGAAGGACTACGAGACGGCCGCGCCGGCTCTGCGGAGTGGCGCCGAGGCGCTCGAGGCGATTCCCTGGCTGCTCGACGCGGCACGCGTGCGTCGCAACCTCGCGGTGGTGCTCGCGCAGACGGGCGACATGGACGGCGCGATGCGCGAGCTGCGGCGTGCACACGACGCCTTCCTCCGGATGCGCGCCGAGGTGGAGCTGAACCTGACGCGCGACGTGATCCGAGAGCTCGGCCTGCGTCCGCCGGCGCGCACCGCCGCCGCCGGCCTCGGGGCGCTCACCGGGCGCGAAGTGGACGTCGCCCGTCTCGCGGCGTCGCGAAAGTCGAACAAGGAGATCGCCTCGGCGCTTGGCATCTCGCCGCGGACGGTCAGCACGCACCTCTCGAGCATCTTCCTCAAGCTCGAGGTGACGTCGCGCGGCGAGCTGGCCGACGTGGCGCGCCGACAGGGACTGCTCGTGACATGAGCGCGAGCGAGGTCGCTCCCGCGCCCTCTCTCCCCACAACGACGCCGCACGACGCCGACGCCCTCGCCACGGCGCGTGAAGCACTCGAGATCGCCTTCGGCCCCGTGCAGGCGCGGGGCTTTGCCGTGCGACTCTGGGACGACAGCGTCGACCAGCCGACCGGTGGCCAGGCACCATTCACGCTGATCGTGCGACGCGCGGGAGCACTTCGGCGCGCGCTGCTGCCGCCGTCAGAGCTCGCGCTCGTCGAGGCCTATCTGCGCGACGACTTCGATTCCGAGGGGAACCTGGGCGAGGCGGGGCGACTCGGCGATCTCGCTGCGACGCGCCTCCGCTCGCCACGAAGGTTGGCGAGATTGGTGCGAGTGCTCCGGAAGCTTCCGACGGACGATCTGCCGCGAGCCCTTGCAGGTGCAACCGATGCGGCTCACCCGCACCGTGTCCGACGTCTATTCGGCCTCGGCCAGCATTCGCGCCGGCGCGACGCGATCGTGGTGCGGCATCACTACGACGTCGGCAACGACTTCTACGCGCTCTGGCTCGACCGACGCATGATCTATTCGTGCGCCTATTTCCCCACCGGCGCGGAAGATCTCGACGCGGCGCAGGAAGCGAAGCTGGAGCACATCTGCCGGAAGCTGCGCCTCCACGCCGGCGAGCATCTGCTCGACGTCGGCTGCGGGTGGGGCGGGCTGCTCGAGTACGCGGCGACACGCTTCGGCGTATCGGGGGTCGGCATCACGCTGAGCGAGCCGCAGGCGACGCTCGCGCGCGAACGGCTCGCTGCTGCCGGCGTCGGCGACCGTGTGCGTATCGAGGTGCGCGATTACCGCGACCTCCCCTCCGACTGGCACTTCGACAAGGCGGTGAGTGTCGGGATGCGCGAGCACGTCGGCGCGGCGCGACTGCCCGACTACTTTGCCGCCGTGTATCGCGCGCTGCGGCCGGGAGGACTCTTTCTCGACCATGGGCTGATGCGCGGCGGGGCCGAGAAGCCCGTCGGCGTTGGTCGCTGGATCGCGCGCCGACTCTGGAAGCGCGACGCGTTCATCGAGCGCTACGTCTTTCCCGACGGCGAGCTCGTGCCGCTCGGAGCGCTGCTCGGCATGGCCGAGCCCACCGGGCTCGAGGCGCGCGACGTGGAGAACCTGCGCGAGCACTACATCCTCACCCTCCGTCACTGGGTGGAGCGGCTCGGTCGCGTCCACCGGGAAGCCGTCGCGATCGTGGGGGAGCAGACGTACCGCGTGTGGCGTCTCTACATGGCCGCCACGACGCTCGGCTTCCAGAGTGGCCGCCTCACATTGATCCAGACTCTGTTCGCGAAGCCGTTACCCGACGGCTCGGCCGACGTGCCGCTGACGCGCGCCGATCTGTATCGAGCGGCGACACCGCGGTGAGCGCGGGGAGCCGCGCACCAGGCCACCAGTTCCATCGGCCGGCGAGCGCGAGCAGCGCCGGACCAACGGCCAGGCGTACGAGCGTGGCATCGAGCACCACGGCAGCGGCGAGCGCCACGCCAAGGATCTTCACGAGCACGAAGTCGCCGAGCGCGAACGCGCCGAAGACGACGACCATGATCGACGCCGCGCTGGTGATGACGCGACCAGAGCGCCCGACGCCGGTGACGAGCGCCACTCCCTCGGACGCGCCACGCCGGCGCGCCTCGGCCACGCGCGAGAGGAGGAACACTTCGTAGTCCATGCTCAGCCCGAAGACGACGCAGAACACCAGCAGCGGCACTGCGGCGAAGACGCCGTCGAGCGGAGCGGTGAGGCCGAGCGCACGCGCGCCGATGCCATCCTGGAACACGAGCACGACGACGCCCAGCGCTGCACCAACGGTGAGCAGGTTGAGGGCGACGGCCTTCAGCGGCACGAGCACCGAGCGGAAGCCGACGGTGAGGGCGAGCAGCGTACCGCCGACGATGAGCAGCACGACGAGCGGCGTGCGGCGATGGATCGTGTCGGCGTAGTCCGCGTTGAGCGCGGGCACGCCACCGACGAGCATCCGCGTGCCGTGCTCGCCGCTCACAACGCTCGCGTCGAGCGCGCGCAGGTCGCGGGCGAGCGCGGGAAGCGCCGAGCCGTCGAGGTCGTCCACCGGCACGACTTCGACGAGGGCGAGCCGCTGGTCGCGGCTCACGAACGTTCGCCGTGCGGCGTCGGGGACGAGCGCGAACAGCGGCGAGTCCGGTGCGATGCCGTTGGCGAGACCGGGCAGCGACCGCACGCGGCGAACGCGTGGATCATGCACGAGCGCCGTCGCGATACGCGCGGTCGCGGACCAGCCGCGTGCGTCGAGCGCGTGCACGCCATCGGGCAACACGATCACGACACGCAGCGTCTGGACGACGCCGGCACTTCCCATCGCTCGCAGGGCTCGCGCGCCGCGGGCGGCTTCGGCCTGTCGCGGCACCCAATCGCCGCGCGGCAGGCGCGGCTCGAGGCGACGGGCCTGCAGAGCGAGAAGCAGGAGCGGGAGCGCCGCGACGATCAGCGTGCGCAGCGGCCGACGCGCGACGAGCGTCGCCCAGCGGCGCCATCGCGTCGCGCGCTGCGCGCGTGCGAGTGGGAGCACGCGGCCGCGCTCGACGCGCGCACCGCGCGAGGCGAGCACACCGGGCACCAGCGTGGTCGCGAGGAGTGCGGAGGCCGTCACGACGAGAAGTCCCCCCGCGGCGATCGACCGCAGGTCGGCGAGCGGCACGGCGAGCAGCACGGCGAACCCGACCACGACCGTGGCGGCGGAGACGAGCACACTGTGGCCGGCGTGGCGCGCGGCTTCGACGGCGGCGGCCTCCGGATCGCGCCCCGCAGCGCGCGCTTCGCGGAAGCGCGTCACGAGCAGCAGGGTGTAGTCCACGCCGAGGCCGAGGCCGAGCATCGAGACGACGTTCTGCAGGGCGATCGACAGCGGCCAGGTGCGCGCGGCGAGTGCCGCGGCGCCGAGCGCGAGCCCGATGGCAAGTCCGCCGATGCCGAGCGGGATCGCCGCCGCCGCGACGGCGCCGAACGCCAGGAGGAGCAGCACCAGGGTGAGCGGCAGCGCACGTCGCTCCGCGGTTGCGACATCGTGCGCGCTCGAGAGGCGCAGGTCGTGGTTGAGCGCGTCCTCGCCGGTGAGCATCGCGACGGCGCTCGGATACGTCGAGCGAAGCGGCGTCATGGCGCTCGCGACTGCGGCGCGGAGCTGCACGACCGTCGTGTCGCCCGACGCGCGGCGTCCGTCCAGTCCGACGACGACGAACTGCTCCCCTGCACGCCCGAGGAATGCCGGGTCGGGGGCGTCGAGATACGAGAGAGTCTGTGTGATGCCCGGGACATGAGCGGCGGCGGCGCTGAGCGATCGAATCGCGTCGCGCCCCGCCGGTGTCCTCGGAGATGGCAGCCCCGTCACGACGAGCACCGCGGATCGCGCGAAGGGCGAGTCGAAGCGGTCCGCGAGCAGTCGCGCGACGGCGTCCGACTCGCTCCCCTCGACGCGTGCGGCAACCGCGAGCCTTGTCTTCGCCTCGCGCGTGTGCGGGAGGAGGAGGAGCGCGACGACGACCCACGCGGCGCCAACCCAGCGGCGGCGGCGCACGATGGCCGTCGCGAGTGAGGCGCCGAATCCAGAGTGCGTGTCGCCCGTCATACCAGCGCCGCCTCGAAGTGCAGCGGGAGCCCGTCGAGCCGACGCCCGCGCCACCGGCCGGCGGGGGTCGTCGCATACGCGCCCACGTACGTCGGCTGCGCGAACAGGCCGCGCAGTGCCACGTGCAGGGGATCGCGCCGGTCGAGCGCGAGGGTGAGGAACAGTCGGCCAGACCGTCGATGCACTGCGTACGCGTGCAGCAGCAGGGCGCGAAGCACCTCGGGCGCCGTGTGCGGCACGCAGAGGTGGAGCGCGGCGAGCGATGGCAGCACGTCTCCCACGTCGGGGAGACGCGACGTGCCGGCCACACGCGCGACCGCACCGAGCGCTGTGCGCGCAACCGAGAGCCGGCGTGAGTAGCCGAGTACGCGGAGCTGCTTGAGGAGCCGCTGGTCCCAGAGCGCCACGAACCCCGCGATGCGGCCATCGGCGCGACGCGCGACCAGATAGTCCTCGATGGCGAGTCCGGGCGCCGCGTCGATGAACGCGGCGAGTCGCTCTGCGTCGAGCACGGGGGCGAACTGCCGACGCTGCGCGACCCCGCGCCACAGCTCGCCCATCTCGTCGAGATCCTCTCTGCGCGCACTCTCAACTCTGATCCCATCGACGGACGCAGCGCGCGGCCAGAGGAAGGGAATCGCGTGCACCTCGAGCGTGGCAAGGCGGGTCAGGCGCGGCAGACCGCGCGGGCCGATGGTGCGACGCTCCATCGCGCGATTGCCCTCCAGGATGGTGACGAGCGTGAGCAGCGCGTTTCCACCGAAGGTGCGAAGCATGTCGGCGGCAAATCGCGTGAGTGCATCCGCCGATTCACCGCCGCGATGCGTGGGGTGAACTTTGAGATCCCCGACGTAGCCCGTCGGCGTGACGTAGCCGTCGACGTACGACGTGCGCGCCGATGCCGCGACGCATCCGGTGATCTCGCCGTCGTGCTCCGTCACGCCGACGCGCCAGCGCTCTCCCTCGAGCTGCGCGAGCGCGAAGAAGTCGGGCTCGCGATCGATGCACATCGTCAGGTCGCCGCGCATCGGGCAGGCGGCGGCGAGCTGGACGAGCGCTGCATTGTCCGCCGCCTCGGCGTCGCGCACGCGGATGGTCGGCGGCGTAGCCGGCGCCGTGAATGGAATGGTCGGCGCGGCGGTCATGCGGCCTCCACTCGGCAGGCGACGACGCGCCGCTGCACGACGCTGCGGTCCTCGCGGCTGAGTCGTGCGCCGAGTGATTCGTCGGGGACGACGCGCTCGCACCACGGCGGGAGCTCCGTCCAGCCGACGAAGTTGCGATACACGAGCCGCGCGCCGGGCGCCGCGGTGCGCATTACTTCGCGAAACAGCGCGTCGATCTCCGCCGGCGTCATCCACTCGCAGATGTTGGACAGCGCGAAGCCGTGCACGGACGCTGCTGGACGGCTGCGCAGGTAGTCCGTCATTCCACCGTCTATCAGGTGGAGGCGGTCGCGGGTGGCGACTGCTTCCGCCCCTGCCTTCGCCCCAGCGTCGCTGAGGTAGGGCGGAACTCCGTCCGGCTCGTCGGTGGGATACGCGCCGGTGAGCATCTGATGGAGGAAGTAGTTGCTCGCCGCCGGCAGATCGGTGAGCGCGTGCTCCGCGCAACGCCGGAAGTGGAGCGCGAAGCTCGGGTTCTCGACGTGGGCGAAGAACTGCGGCGTGTAGGTGTTGCGGAGCACGAGCCGGTTGCAGAGGAGTGTGAACAGGGCGCGCCAGCGCCGCGTGTCCCACTCACGCGCGAACAGCGTGCGCTGCTCGGCCAGCGTTCGACTGCCGAGCATGCGTTCGATACGTGAACGGGGGTGTACCGCGAGCGTGAGTGCGGCGACGACGGCGCCGATGAACCGCTCGCTCACCCCCGCGCCAAGCACTCCTGCGGCAACCTGACGCTGACGCGTGTCCCAGTAGCAACAGGCCGACGGCGACAGCGCCTCACGCAGCGCTGCGTACGTCGCCGCGCGCGTGGCGGATGGCTGTGCGCCGAGGAACGCGATCGCGTCGCGCGCGCCGAGCCGGCAGGCCGCCGCCTTGAGCTCGACCAGGTGGTTCTGCGTGCGGTTCAGATCCACGGCGACGACGTGCCCCGCTCCGGCGGCGAGCAGCGAGAGCGCCGTGCATCCGCCGGAGCTCACGACCACGTGCGTCTCGTTGGCGGCCGGCGTCAGTGCCGTGATCTCCGCCCGCGGATCCTCGCGCACCTGGGCGAAGAACAGCCGGTCGTGCACCGCGCCCGGAAGCACCGTGCGGGCGATCATGCGGCCACCTGCCATTCGAGCTCGGCGGTCAACCCGGCGTATATGAGCGCATCGGCGGCGGTGTAGCGCGCCAGCGTCTCGGCCACCATCGCGCCGCGCACGGCGGCCTGCTCGTCGAGCCAGCGCTTCACCCAGCGCAGGTGCCCCTTCTCCTCCTCGAGCATGCGCTCGAGCGTCTGGCACACGCGCGGGTGCGTGGAGGCACGATGCAGATGCTCGGTGAAGTGCCGGTAGACACGGCGCTCGAACACCTGCGTGAGCGCGAGCACCTCGACGAGCGAGATCGGCGTGCCGACGTGGCGCGCGTACCGGACCTGATAGGTCTCGCGGACGGGCCGCACCTGGCCGCCGACCGCGATGATCGTCTCGGTCCAGAGCTGCGCGTGCACCACCTCTTCCGCCGAGTGGCGGGTCAGCTCGAGGACGAGGTCGGAGCCGCGCGCGCGGCGCGCCAGCTGACCGAGGATGAGACCTCCGTGCAGCTCGGAGGCGCGATAGAAGTTGAGGAAGCCGAGCTCTCGTGGCGTAATGTCCATGGCCGTGCTCCGCGAGATGGAATGAGTGGCTACAGGCGCTGCTTCAGGTGATCGACCAGACGAACGCCGCACAGGCGCTCGACACGTCGGGCAAAGGAGCGAATGGCGAGCGGGTCGCCGGGGAGTGCGACCGGCACGTCGTCGACCGCCTGTTCGCCGAAGTGGTGGAAGTGGGCAGCCGCGTCGAGCACCGCGGGTACGACCGTCGGGTCGTGCGCGATGCGCGCGGCGAGGAGATCCGACGCGGCCTGCGCGTGGCGCACTTCGTCGGCGGCGATGAAGGCGAGCAGCTCGGCGAGCACGGGATCGGGCGCCTGCTCGCCGACGCGGCGGAAGAAGTACGACGCGAGGTGCTCGGAGAGCATGAACTCGACGAGCCTGTTTATGAGATTTCCGCGCGGGCCAACGGCCCGCGCTGCGGCGCGGATCTGTACGAGCTCCGCGTCGGTGATCGCCGGCTCGAAGCCGACGGCGTCGAGGTACGTGCGCAGCGAATGGAAGTGCTTGAACCCTTCGTAGAGCTCGAGGGCGATCGCCGCGCCGGCGTCCACGTCGTCCCACGTGTCGTGGAGCATCCACCCGAGGTGCACCGGGTGATAGCTCTCGATGAGTGCCGCGTCGCGAAGCTGGTGGAGGAGATCGGGGCGCGTGTGTGCGCGGACGGGATCCACCGCAGTCCAGCGCACGTCGCGCTCGACGGACCAGCGGCCGCGGTCGGCGGCGGCGGAGAGACGCGCGTACTGTCGCGAGTCACGGCGCGTTGGCGCCGCGACGGTGAT
>DASVNI010000535.1:0-36892 GCA_036383935.1 Gemmatimonadaceae bacterium
CCGCCATGCGAGCCGCCTCACCGGGGGTGGCTCTGTCGCGGAGGGCGGTCGCGATCTGCGCCGGAAGCGTCGCGGGGATTCCCGCATCCCGGTAGCGCGCCACGCGCACGTTGTCGCTGCCGTAGCTCTTCACGTTGTGAATGTCGAGCCATTCGCCGGACGCCGAGATCGCGAGGATGGCGGAGGTCGTGGATTTCACCCCATCGCAGGTCGACGAGGAGCGCAGATAGATCCGGCGCTCGTCCGCCGACCATTTTGCGCGCTGGACGCCCGTACATCCCGTCGCGTCCACCGGACCTTCGATGCCGCTCGCGTCGATGCGCTGCGTCGAGACGACCTTCCCGCTGTCGATCGTCGTGAAGTCCGCCGCGTCACCCGACGAGGACGGCGTGATGCACACGATCGGTCCGCTCGATGGAGCAGGAATGAACACGGACTCGCCCGGCGGGGACGCCGTCCAGCAGCCGATCCAACCCTGCCACTTCGGTCCCACGCGCGCCTGCTGCGCACCGGCGGCGGTCGCGGTCACTGCGATGATGCCGAGCACGGCGACGCTGTACTTCATCGTGACGTTCATCGGAGGTGTCCTCATGGCGGAAGCCTAGAGTCTCATGGAGAGTCCGACCGAGGCGGACGCTCCCGAGAGGTCGATCTTGTCGTAGCCAGTGAACGCGGTGCCAAGGTCGCCGCGGCCGTGCAGATAGCGGGCGTCGAGCGTCACACCGAACATCGGCGAGAAGTTGTATTCCACGCCGGCCATCGCCTGCTGGATGAACGCCCAGTCCTTCCCATCCTCCTGGGTGTCGACGGTGGAGGGGAAGACGGCGTTGGTGTTGAAGTCGACGAAGTCGCCCTGCTGCCTGAACCGATAGCTCATCACGCCGACACCCGCGCCGACATAAGGCACGACGCGGCTCGGAATCCAGGCGAGCCTGCCGATCGCGCGGCCGGGCGAGGCCAGGCGGAGCTTGAGGTTCGCGGTGAGGGGGACGCGCTCGAACGTGGTGGTCTGTTCGATCGGCAGATTGTTGTTGTCGACGAAGTCGCGGAACTCCGACTTGTGGCTCGAGCGCGAGTATGCGGCGTCGAGCGTGAGGTCGAGGCGCGACGTGATGCTGAACCCGACGTCGCCGCCGATGGTGAGGCTGCCGAAGTCGCGCTTGTTCAGCGTGAGCTGTCGGGTGACGTCGTTGAACACGTCGCTTCCCGCGGTCGCGCTGGCGTAGCCGCCACGAACGTTGAACGTCACGTACGGCGCGTGAAACAGGTAGCCGTTTCCACTCACCTGTGCGGAGACGGTGCCCGCGGGAATGGCGACAGCAATCGCGATCGCGAGCGCGATCACGAGTCTGAACGAGCGTGGAACATTCATGGAGAGGCCGCCTCTTCGGGGCTGGGTTTTGAAGATACCGCTCCGCACGAACGCGCGTTCCAGGCCGCGTATGTGTTCAATTTGGTATACAGAAAACGCGTTCGCTAGAAGAAGCGTTGAGCCGGTGCCGGACGGCCGCTGCTGACCCTGCCCGGAGGACTCGCTGGGCGCTATCCTCGGGCATGGATCGACGAACCTTCCTCCACTCCGGCGCGCTCTCGATCGCCGCCGCCCGCGTTGGAGTCAGACTCCCGACTCTGACTCCAGCAGGGACTTTGATCACGAGGCATGCCGCACTCGCGCTGCCGAGCGACGCCCAGCTCGCCTGGCAGCGCGACGAGCTGGCGATGTTCCTCCATTTCGGCGTGAACACCTTCACCGACCGCGAATGGGGAGACGGCCGCGAAGATCCGGCGATCTTCAACCCAGCTCAGCTCGATGCGAGGCAGTGGGCCCGGACGGCGAAGGCCGCGGGCTTCCGCGCTTTGATCCTCACCGCGAAGCACCACGACGGCTTCTGCCTGTGGCCGACCGCCACCACGCGGCACTCCGTCGCCGCCAGCCCATTCCGAGGCGGGCAGGGCGACGTGGTTCGAGAGTTCGTGGACGCCTGTGCCGCTGAGGGGCTTCGTGCCGGGTTGTACCTCTCGCCTTGGGACCGCAACCATCCGACCTACGGCGATTCGCCCGCCTACAACGACGTCTACGCCGCGCAGCTCACCGAGCTCCTGACGGGCTACGGCACGATCTCGGAAGTCTGGTTCGACGGCGCCAACGGAGAGGGGCCGAACGGCCGGCGCCAGGTCTACGACTGGCCACGGGTGTGGGGGATCGTGCGAAAGCTGCAGCCGGGCGCGGTGATCTTCTCCGACGCCGGCCCGGACGTCCGCTGGTGCGGGAACGAACGTGGCGTCGCCGGCGATCCGAACTGGTCGCCGGTCGATCCCGCAACCGTTCGGTTTCCCGGGCAGAGCGACGACGCGGTCGGCCCCGCCCTCCAGCATGGAAATCCCCTCGGATCGGTCTGGCGTCCCGCCGAGGTGGACGTGTCGATCCGGCCCGGCTGGTTCTATCACCCGGCGCAGGACAGCGCGGTTCGCACCGAGGACAATCTGGTGCAGCTCTACTTCACCTCGGTGGGGCGAAACGCCAAGCTCCTCCTGAACGTTCCTCCCACGCGCGACGGGCTTCTCCACGAGACCGACGCGGCGCGACTTCTCGGGCTGCATCGCCGGCTCGAGGCCATGCGTGCGTCGAACATCCCGCTGACCCGATCGAGCTGGCGTCGCACCGGCGACCGTACCGCGGTGGGCGAGTGGTCGTTGCGCAGCGTTGCGGCGCCGGCGGTGGTGCGGCTTGGCGAGGATATCGCCCACGGCCAGCGCGTCGCGCGCTACACGCTCGAGGGGAACGACGGGCAGGGCTGGAGGCGGGTGGGCGGGGGGACGACGATCGGCCACTGCAGGCTGGAACGCATCGAATCCGTCGCGCCGCTTCGACAGGTGCGCCTGCTGGTCGAAGATGCGGTCGCGCCTCCGGAGCCGGTGAGCGTCGAGCTGTTCAGCACGGTGTGACCCTGGCTGCCTGACAGCGGGAATCGCGGCCCGACGGCCGGTTTTTCGCATGTCTCCCGGGCTGCGGCGAGCCTCGGCCATCCAACAGCGCTCGAGCGAGCTCCACCGCACATTCTCCCTGCCGCGACGAAGCGCACTCGGGGCGACATGTGGTGTATTCGAATCCGGCCGAGGGAACACCTCTTGCCTTTCTGGAGGAGGCCGCCAGTCTTCCTAGCTGACTAACCCTCACCGTTCATTTCGTGATCTTCGTCGTCGCCGTCGTGGTGATCGCAGCGGCCATCGCGGCCACCGTGTCGTACGTGCGGTGGCGTGCTGGTCGTCGCACGGCGTACGCCCCGATCCCTCTCGTCTTCCCGATGAACTCGGGCATTGCCTGGGAATCCACGCTGTCGGCGAAGGAGGCACCTCCACCACCTGGTCAGGTACCGGTGTCGAGCTTCGCACCGCCGGTGTCCAATGCCGTACCGCCGCGCGTCGCGGGCGAGCGGTCGATCGGGATTCCGACGATGATGGATGCCGAGAGCCAGCTGTCGGCGACGAGTGAGACGGTGCGCTTCCAGCGGCCGAACGACGACGTGGTGCAGTTGCTCCCCGGACACCTGGAGGTGGTGAGCGGCGACACCCGCCACCAGGAGATCCGCTTTGTCCGGGTCCAGGGGCAGCAGCCGCAGCTCATCCTCGGCCGCAACCCGGGCCGGTCGCCGCAGCACATCTCGCTCAACTCCAGCACGGTCAGCCGCCAGCATGCCCGCCTCGCCTTCTCGGGAGGAAAGTGGGCCGTCGCCAACCTGTCGAAGACGAATCCTGTCGTGGTGAACGATCAGGAGCTCACGAACCTGGACGGCGAGCGCCAGCTCGCCGATGGCGACCGCATCGAGCTCGGCGAGGTCGTGCTGCGCTTCCACGCGCACTGACGTCGGCTGGTAGCGGATGCAGCACATTCACACGCCCGGTCACCGGCGATGAGTAGCGAGCCTCTTCCGGCAGGGCTTGCCGCGCTGGATTCCGAATACTGGATCCTCGGGGAGATCGGGCGCGGTGGAACCGCGATCGTCTACCTCGCGCGCGAGCGTGCGAGCGGGGCGGAAGTCGCGATCAAGCTGATTCGCGCCAAATACCTCGAAGACGAAGAGGCCATGGCGCGCTTCGCCCGCGAAGCACGCTTCGTCGCTTCGCTGGCGCATCCCAACGTCGTGGGCGTGCATCGGGTGCTCGACCTGGGCATCTCCGGCATCGCGCTGGTGATGACGCACGTGAACGGGCGCACCCTGAAGCAGGTGATCCACGACGACCGCCCGCTCGCGCAGGAGTTCGTCGTGCGCGTGGTTCGCGAGGTGGCGTCGGCGCTGTCCGCGGCGCACGTGATGGGGATCGTCCACCGCGACGTGAAGCCCGAGAACATCTTCATCACCGAGGACGGCCGGGCGCTGCTCGCCGACTTCGGTGTCGCACGTTCGATGTCGGGCGACACGCAGCTGACGATGCACGGCGTGGCGATCGGGACGCCGTCGTACATGTCGCCCGAGCAGATCGACGGTACGGACCTCGACGGGCGTGGGGACATCTACAGTCTCGGGCTCGTGGCCTGGGAGATGTTCACCGGGCATCGCCCCTGGGAGGGCGAGAGTCTCTACGCGGTACTGTATCACCAGCGACACCACGAGCTGCCCGACGTCCGGGATTTGCGTCCCGACGTGTCGGACGAGATGGCCGACGTGATCGCCGGAGCGATCGAGAAGGAGCCGTCGGCGCGCTGGCAGTCGATGGACGAGTTGATCGCGGCGCTGGACGGTGCGGCGCCGTCGCGGGCGGCCAAGGCGCACGTGCCCGTGAGCACGGAGACCATACGCTTCACGCGAGGCTCCATCACGCCGCGAAGCCAGGCGGCGACACCGGCGCCGGCATCGACTCCGGCATCGACCCCGTCGAAACCGACCGCGATCCAGCCATTGGTCTCGCAGCCCATAGATGTCGAGCGCCCGATAGACGTCGGGTCGACGTCGTTGGCTCCAAGCTTCGTCGGCGCCTACTTCTCGCCGGGTGAGCTCGAGGAGGTCCAGCCGGCGCGAAGCTCCTTCAGCCGGCGTAAGGTGACGCTCGCCGCCGCCGGGATCGTGGGCCTCGCCGCGCTGGGCTTTCTCGCGACGCAGGTCGAGGGACGCCCGGATGTCGCGGTCCGCAGTCGGCCGCCCGCCACGCGGGCAGCGTCGAGCGGTGATATCGGCAAGGTCGTCTCGGTATCGCCGAGCGTTCGAGACCAATCGGAGTCGCTCGCCACCGCGGGACCGGGGCCGCTCCCCGAGTCCCTGACTGTCGCGTCGGCCCTCGCGCCTCCCGAGTCGGCGTCCACCGTCGCCACTCCGAGTGGAGCGACCGATGCCCCGCTCGGAGTCCAGCTCGATGCGAGCCGTCCGGCGCCCATTCCTCGGCCCAGCACGACAGGGCCGACGGCGTCGGCGAAGGAGCCAGCGGCGAAGCCGCCGGCCATGTCACCCTCGCCGCCCGCGGCGCCGGTGATTCCGCCGCCTGCGCGCCCGCGCATGAGCATCATGACGGGCGGGCTGCACACATGCCTCGTGGCACTGGACGGGCGCATGTTCTGCTGGGGTGGGAACGACGAGGGGCAGCTCGGCACGGGAGGGAGCACGCGGCTCTCGACGCCCGCGGCGGTAGGGCCGGAGCTCCGCTTCATAGCGGTGGCACCGGGTCTCTCGCACAGCTGCGCCATCGCGCGTGGAGGCTCCCTGTGGTGCTGGGGGGAGAACGACCACGGCCAGCTGGGTGACCGCACGCAGGCCGCGCACGCCTCCCCCGTCCGCTCCGCTGCAGGGCATGCATTTCGCGCAATAGCGGCCGGAGCAGCACACACCTGCGGGTTGGAGCTGGATGGTGTCGCCTGGTGCTGGGGCTCGGATGCGCATGGACAGCTCGGCGACGGAGGCACCTTCGACCGGTCGTCGCCCGTTGCCGTAGCCGGACCTCAAAGGTTCATCAGCCTCGATGTGGGGTGGAACTTCACCTGTGGCCTGACGGACAGCGGACGGGCGATGTGCTGGGGAGACAACTCGGCGGGTCAGCTCGGAGACGGGACGAATGGCGATCGGCGCCAGCCGGTGCCGGTGCAGGGGAACATCGAGTTCCAGGCGATCACGGCGGGCAGCGCGCACACCTGTGGTGTGACGCCAAGCGGTGAGGCCTACTGCTGGGGGCGGAACGCGAGCGGTGAGCTGGGCGACGGGAGCACGTCCCCGCGATCCACTCCGGTGCGGGTGCGTAGCGACGAGCATTTCGTGGCGATAGCGGCGGGTGCCGTGCACACGTGCGCAGTCACGAACGATGGCGAGGCATGGTGCTGGGGACGGAACACGTACGGACAGCTGGGCAACGGTGGCACCACGGACAGCGGCCAGCCGGTGAAGGTGGCCGGTGGTCACTCCTTCGTCAGCGTTCGCGCGTTCGGCTCTCACACCTGTGGAGCGACGGCGTCTGGGGAGGCGTTCTGCTGGGGCTACAACAGCGACGGGCAGCTTGGCGACGGTACGAGGACGCATCGGGCGAAGCCGGTCTACGTCGAGCGTCCGGGTGGCTGAGCCGCGAGGCGAAGCCCGGAAGGAGTGCTTACATGACGAGAATCGGACATACGCTGACGGCCATGATCGTGGCCGCGCTGTCGGGTTGGTCATGCAGTAGCACGGCGCCCGACGCCACGCCGCAGGTGGCGTCGATCGTCGTGACTCCGGCCGCCTCGACGCTCGCGCTCAACGCGCAGCTTCCCTTGCAGGCGCAGGTGCAGGATGGATCGGGGACCGCGGTCCCCGGTGCCGCGATCACCTGGACCGTGCAGGACCCGAAGATCGTCAGCGTCTCCGCCGCAGGCGTCGTCACCGCGCTGGCGCTCGGTTCCTCGCAGGTCGCGGCGAACTCGCTCGGCAAGTCGGGCATCGCGACGATCACGGTCACGAGGACGCCGGTCGCCAGCGTCGTGCTGCTGCCGACTCAGGCGAGTGTGGCCATCGGCGCGACCGTCCAGCTCTCGGCCTCCGCGCTGGACGCCGGCGGCGGCACGTTGACGGATCGGGCGATCATCTGGACCACGAGCAACCCCGGAATTGCGACTGTGAACGCGTCCGGTCTCGTCACCGGCGTCGCGGCAGGGTCGACGACCATCACCGCGGCGAGCGAAGGCAAGACGAGCACCTCCACGGTGACCGTCTCGCAGGGGGCGGTCGCGAGCGTCGACATCACTCCTGCGTCGCTCTCGTTGCAGGTGGGGCAGACGCAGCAGCTCGTCGCCTCGGCGAAGGATGGCCGGGGTAACGTGCTCACCGGCAAGACCGTCGTGTGGGCGAGCGACAACCTGGCCGTCGCCACGGTGAACGGCGGTTCCGTCCTCGCGCGCAGTGCCGGCACCGCGAAGATCACCGCGACGGTCGACGGCGTCTCGGGCAAGAGCGACGTCTCCGTGACCGCGGTACCGATTCAGAGCGTCTCTGTGTCGCCGCCGGCGCTGTCTCTCGCCGTCGGTCAGACGGCGAGTCTGTCGGCGACCGTCGTCGACGCCGGAGGCAACACGGTGTCGAATCCGAGCGTCGCCTGGTCCTCGAGAGACCCGGCGGTCGCGAGCGTGAACCCGAACACCGGTGTGGTGACCGCGGTGAGCGTGGGGAGCACCACGATCGATGCGACCAGCGGCGGAAAGAAGGGATCGTCGACCGTGACGGTGACACCTCCTCCGATCGCGTCGATCACGATCAGCCCGTCGAGCTCCAACGCCTCGGCAGGCCAGGTAGTGACGCTGGCAGCGACGGTGCGGGACGCGGCCGGTAATCTCGTGACGGGCAGCACAGTCACGTGGACGTCCAGTGACGTACAAGTAGCAGCGCCGAGTTCGACCGGAAAGCTGACGGCGGACGTGTCGACGTCGAAAGCAGGCGGCGCGACGATCACCGCCACCATCGGTGGGGTGAGCGGGACGGCGACGATCACCGTGACCCCCGGCGCGGTGGCGACCGTGAACGTCACGGCTCCGTCGAGCAACCTGAAGGTGGGAAACACGATGCAGCTCACCGCCACCGCGTACGACAGCAAGGGAAACACGGTGCCGAACCAGACATTCTTCTGGTCGAGCTCCAACACGAACAACGCGACGGTCGACGCGAACGGTCTCGTGACGGGCAAGCGGTCGGGCAGCGTGACGATCAAGGCCCAGACCGCGCTCCTCGGCGGCAAGAGCGACTCCGTGACGATCAGCGTGAAGTGATGCGCGCCGTCCTCCTTGCCATACTCGCCGCCGAGCTACTCCTGGCCGACACCGTCGCGGCACAGGGTCGCGTGCCGCTCAAGCGGGGTCTTCCCGCGATAGCGACGCGGCAACAGAGCTGCACGCCGCCTGCGCCCGCGCGAGCCGCGACGCCGGAGCAGCGCCGTGCCGCACGCGAGCTCGCACAGCGTGCGCAGCAGTCGGCCATCCTCGGCGACCGCAACGCGGCGCGCGATCAGCTGCGGCAGGCCACCGCGACCGATCCGACGAACCCCGACCTCGCATATCAGCTGGCGCGCGCGCAGGATGCGCTCGGTGCCGGCGACGAGGCGAGGGCGGAGTATTGTCGCTTCGTCGCGCTCGCCCCGACTGCGGCGGAGGCGGGCGAGGCCCGCGAGCGAATCAATGCCCTGATGCCCACGCCGCAGAAGACGGCGGTGGAGAAGGTCATGGCGCCGTTCCGCACCGGCGTCGCGGCCTACGAGGCAGGCCGGTTCGCGCAGGCGGCGACCGCGTTCGGCAGCGCCATCGCCGCGCAGCCCGACTGGGCGGACGCGTACTACGATCGCGCGCTCGCCAACGCGGCGCGCGGACAGCGCGAGCTCGCGATCGTTGATTTCCAGCAATACCTGCGGCTGCGACCCGAAGCCGAGGATCGCCAGGTCGTCATCTCGCGGATCAGCGGATTGCGCGGCGGGCCACTCTCAGCCGGTGCGGCGCTCGGTCTCGGGCTCGTCGTTCCGGGAGCGGGGCAGATGTACACGGGGCGAACGTTCTTCGGACTCGCGACGCTCGCCGTCGCGGGGGGCGCGGTGGCCTACGCGCTAAAGTCCGATCCGGTCAACGAGCGCTATCTCGTCACGGGGGATCAGGATCCGTTCGGGAACGTGCTCCCGCCGTACTTCGCCACGCGGCAGGTCACTGGCAGGCCCTATCTCGTCGCGGGACTGGCCACGGCGGGCGCCATCGCGGTGAGCAGTGCCGTGGAAGCGTTCATCTACGCGCGGCATGTGAATCAGCGCGAACAGCGCTTCTCGGCGGCACTGCTGCCGACGGCTGACGGATTGGCGATGCGGCTCACGCTGCGCTGATCGCGGCGGTCTTTGTCGAGAGCTCGTCGCTGTCCTCATCCGAGCCGCGCGCAGCAACCGCCTGCTCGCGCTCGACGTTCGTGAGCATCGTCCACAACACCAGCGCGGCGAGCAGCGGCGCGTAGGTGTACGGCTGTGGCACGAGGGGCAGCCAGAGCTTGAGCTGCGGGAGCGGGCGCGGCACGAGCACGGCGAGCACCGCGAGCGAGGCGGTGACGGCCTGCCGCCCGGAGAGCGCGTACCACGCGACCGGAAGCAGCGCGACGTACGAGTAGTCCTTCATCCGCGGCATCACGAGCGCATACGTGACGAGCGTGACGAGGACGATCTCCACAGGTCGAGTTGTCCCCGCGAGGCGCTGCGCACGCCACCAGCGCACCGTCTGTGCGAGAATGAACGCCGCGGCCGCGAGATAGAGCGCGTACGCCGTCGCGTCGGGCAACGGAAGCCGCAATCCACGCAGCTGATCCACGAGATCCTGCATCACGCCGAGCGTGGACGGATCGCCCCATCCGCGCTCCGCGAGTGCCGAGACGCTGGCGAGGAACTCCCGCGTCTGCCCGGGGAAGAGCACGACGTTCGCACCCACGAGGGCGGCCATCAGCGCGCCGCCGCCGAGGAACGGGCCCCAGTGTGGACGCTCGTCGACGACGAGTAGAAGGCCCAGGAAGAACACGGGGGTGAGCTTGCACTGCGCGGCCAGCACCACGAGCAGGGCGAACGTCCAGCGACGGCGGGCGAGCAGCGCGGCGAAGGCGAGCCACAGCACGAGCTGCTCGAACACCGCGATATTGCCCGCGGTGAAGTCGACGAGCGCGGCGGAGCCGAAGGCGAAGGTGAAGAAGAACACCGGCGGCACGGCGTGCTGCTCGGTGCCGACGGCGCGTCGCCAGAGGCGCACGGTGATCCAGAACGCGAACGCCTTGAGCGTGATCCAGAGCAGCTTCGCGACGCTCGGCTTCAGGATCGCCAGCGGTGCAAACAGCGCCGCGACGATCGGCGGATAGACGAAGTGGAGGTATTCCGGCTGTCCGGGGATCGTGCCGTAGGGGGATTGTCCGTGGGCGAACGCGCGACCGCCCCACCAGTAGACGATCACGTCCCACTGATAGACGTGCAGCTTGCCGACGATCTGCCAGAGCGCGGCCGCGACGACCACGATGGCCCAGGCCTCGAGCGCGAGGCGCCAGCGCGGCCCGGAGAGCACGCGCTCCAACCAGCTTCGCATGTGAATCGGTAGGTGCGCCGCGGAACCGAAGGCGGGGAGCCTGGAAGTGCGCGACGCTGCACCGGAGAGACGAGCGGGAGTCGCTCCTCGTCTCAGCGACGGATGTTTGTATACAGAAAGCGAGCTGAGGTGCCGATCCTCGAAAATGGCGACTGCCCGGTGATGGGCGGCGCCATTTCCCTATTTCGCGGGAGGCACTTCGATGACCCGCCGCATACTCGCTGTCGCCGTAGCCACGTTCGCGATGTCCGCACTCGCTGCCTGTGCAGAGCCGTCCACCGCGCCGCAGCGTACGCAGCTCGCGCCTGCCGGTGCATCCTCCAGGGACGTGACCGATCCCTCGCTCTGTAAAGGAGGTTGGTCCTCGAGCGTTGGGCGCTGCTGAACGTGGAGTTGGCGGGGCGTCCGCTCAGTCAGGCGGGCAGCCCCGCCGCAACGCGCATCTCGGCGATCGCGCGCGCGATGTTCGCCACGTTTGCGCTGGGTGCGGGCGCCTCGCACCGAGGCCGCACCAGCGGCGTCTCGATCTCGACGAGCAGCGAATCGGCCCTGATCACGTGCTCGTGTAGTGAGTGGCGCGACGCGACGTCGAGCATGCGCTCGGCGACGCGCTTTGCTTCCACGATCCGGCCGAAGCTGCGAAGCCCCTCTGCGGAGGCCTGAAGGAACGCGGTCTCCACGCTCGGCGTCATCACCTCGCGGGCGAGCTCTCGCCGGTACTGCTCGAACACGAGCTCACGCGCGTCGAGGTGCGCCAGCTCCATCAGGTTGATCGTCGCGTTGAGTCGCGTCGTCCGATCCTGCGCCGTGGCGGCGACGAGCAGGCCCGCGTCGCGTGCCGCTTCGCGCAATCCCATCTGCGCGAAGATGAGTGCGATGTTGGCGAGAATACGCTCGCGACCGATCGGATCGGTGTTCAGCTCGAGCGCTTCGTGCGAGCACTGGAGTGACAGCTCCATGTCGCCCTGCATCGCGGCGACGCGCGCGCGGTCGGTGAGACCCTTCGAGACCACGGCCCAGCTTTCCGCGTCTCGCGCTTCCGCGATCGTGCGTTCGAGGAGGTCGCGCGCGACGCCGTAGTTACCGCGCTCCACGGCGATCTTCGCATCCGAGAGGTGACTCTCGAGCCGATAGCGCTCGTCCTTTGCATTTTCGGCGGCACCACGCAGCGCGGCATACGCGGCGCTCGCCTCGTCCAGCCGCCCGGCCATCCGCAGGCTGTAGCCGCGCATCAGCATCGAATCGAGCAAGCAATGCATATCGCTCGAGCTGTGCGCGAAGTCCATGAGCGCGGCATATACGTCGGCGGCGAGCCCCCACTGCGCTTCGTACTGCAGCAGCTTGGCGTAGCACACGACCGCATGCCCGACGTCGGCTCTGCGCTCGGCGATGTCGCGCGTCGAGGCGACCAGCGTGGACTCGATGCAATCGACGAGTTGCGTGAGGCAGCGGCGCTCGACGCGCGTATCCGGCACCGACTCGACGTACCGCCAGATGCGCTGCACCTCGACCATGCTCGGCGGCGTCGCACCCAGTCCGCCCTCCAGCCAGCACTCGAAGAGCTGGAGCGCGGCGTAGCCGGCCACGATCGCATGCCACGCCGGACTCCCCTCGGGGGCCTCAGCGAGCGCTTCGATGTACGCGCGGTGTGGCAGGTCGAACGCACCAGAGCGTGCAGTCACGCACTTTCTCCCGGCCGCGCACGCACAGCTCGCGCGACCACACGGAGTCGTTGGTGATTCTGGAACATGCCAACCTGCCGATACTGCGCTCGAACGGCAAGTAGTCGACGAGAGCGTCTTCGCTCTCAGAACGACGCGCGGATCCCTCCACTGATGGTACGGCCCTGCCGGATCGTGAGGTTGTCGGGCTCGCCAACCTGCCCACCAAGCAGGTTGTCGCCGATCATGAGCAGGGTGAGTCCGCGTCCAACGTCGCGCGACGTGGACAGGCGAAGATGCGTCTGTCCGGTGTAATCGCGCCAGTAGCTGCGCAACCGCGCGCCCGTGACATCGTACTGCTCGCCGTCGGCGCCCGTGTACGCCCGTGCGAGTGCGACGCGATCGTAATTGACCCAGTCCTCGGCGCGCGTTGCGGTCAGGGCCAGGGTCCAGCGCGGCGGCGTCCACGACGCGGTGAGACTCGAGGTGCGTGCGGGGACGGCGAGCATGCGGTCTCCGACGCGGAGATCACCCAGGTAGCTCTCCGCGACGGTGCGTACGCGGCTGTCGACCGTGGTGAGCGTGCCGGCGACACCGAGCGCGCCGCGCCGCAGTCCCGCCTGCATCTCCCAGCCGTGGTTTGTGATCTCGCCCACATTTTCCAGCTGGAAGCGCATGCGTCGCTCGAGCGTTCCGCCGCGCAGCTGCGTGTCGACGGCAACGGCGACGTTCTGAATCAGGCCGGTCGCGCGCTGGTCGAAGCGTGTCGCCTGGAAAGACAGCAGGCCCCCGACGTACAGCTCGATGCCGTTCTCGATCCCGGTCTGGACTTCGGGATCGAGACCAGCGCGGCTGCCCGCCGGCCCGTATTCGCTCCACGAGAGGCGCTCGGGGGTCTGGAACGGTCTGATCCCCTTTCCGTACGAGCTGCGCAACTTCATCTCGAGCGGCCCGAACGCGCGCACGAGCGACGCGCCCAGCAACGGAAGCACGGGATATCGATCGTTGCCCGAGAATGCATCGTTGCGCTCGACGCGAACGCCGCCAGTCAGGTACAGCGCATCACGCCACGCCGTACTCGCCTGAACGAGCGCGCCGCTGTTGTGATTCCAGGTGAGGGAAGAGCCGTCCACCGCGGTGGGGTACCGCTCGCCGCCAACCGGGGCGAGGACGTCGGTGACGTTGCTACGCTGTCGCAGCAGAGAGTGCTCGACGCTGAACGTGACCGTCGTCGCGGGGATGGCCGACCGGCCACCAAACTGCGCGACGCTGCTGGCGCGGAGCGTCGTCCGGTCGCCGCTGCCCGCCGCGCCGCGGCGTGTGGCGTCGACACCGTCGTCGAAGGGGTTCGTCGCGTCCGCGACGTTGTCGAGCTGATAGCCATCGATGCCCGCCACCAGCGTGTGCGTCCACACGCCATGCGTCGCGAAGGTCGCGCTGCCGCCGAGGGTGTAGAGACGCACGTGTTGGTCGCCGTCACGCAGCGTCATGGACGACGCAACGCGCCGGTCGTCGTAGCCTCCGCCGCCCGGGCCATCACCGCCGCCGGGACCGGAGCTCACGCCGCTGGTGTCCACCCACGGCGTACCGATCCCTGCGAGCAGCGGGTTGTTTCCAACGCCGGCGCGTCGATCGAACAGTCGTGCGGTGCCGCTCAGAATCGCGTTGCTCGTGACACGACGGCCATCGCCGAGGACCGAGAGCTGCCGGCTCTGCGCGGAGGGAAAGACGGCACCCGTCTGCCCGAACTCGACGGAGAGTCCGGCGGAACCGAGGTTGGTGCCCGTGCGCACGGAGAGCCGCTGGTCGTGCGTCGGGACGGGACTCGGTCCGAACTCGCTCGCGCTCGCGCCGGCGAGGCTGCTCACGCGAACGCGTGCGCCGGAGGGCGCCGCGCCGTCGTGACGCGTGATGACGTTGATGACGCCGCTGATCGCATCCGAACCGTAGAGCGCGGAGCCCTGTGGGCCGCGGATCACCTCGACGCGATCCACCGCATCGGGATTCAGCTGGGTGACGAGGAGTGGGTTCGCGACCTCGATACCATCGATGTACATCTTCGGGTAGCTCGTCGAGAACGAGCTCGCTCCGCGTACGCCGCCATACTGCGCGACGAGGCTTCCCGACGATTGGGCCCAGACCCACAGGCCCGGTACGTAGGTGTCGAGCGCGGAGGCGAGATCGGTGTAGCTGCTGCGGCGGATCTCGTCACCGTCGATCACCTCGACGCCGACAGCGAGTGGTCGACGCGTCGCCGCGATCGCGCTCCCCGTGACGATCACGCGTTCGAGCACGCTCACTTTGGGTGTTTCCTTCGGTGCCGTGCGCGTGCTGGGCGCGAGCACCACCTTGCCCGCGACGATGAGCGCTCCGACGTTCGTGCCGTCGAGCAACGTCGCCAGCACGCGTCCCAGCGGCTGACGGTCGGCAACGACACACACGGGGCGATCGAGCGGGAGCAGGTCGCTCGAGTACGCGAGCGGGACGCCGCTCTGCGCGCCGAGCCGGTCGAGTGCATCGCGCAGCGAGAGGCCGCGCGCATAGAGTGACACGGTGGCGGCCAGCGGGCCGGACCACGATCCCGTGTCGGCGACGAGCGCGGTGGAGGTCTCGGAGCAGTTGCGCGCGGGCTGTGCTTCGGCGCGGGTGCCGATGACGAGCGCAGCCAGTGTGGCCGCTGCAGTGCGCGTCGCTCGACGCCCCACCGTGCTCAGTGGCATCGCCTCCGGCTCATCGAGCGGGTGAGCGCGCGCCGAGGCGGAGCGTATCACCGGAGCGGGTCGCCGAACCGCCGAGCACGGCGGCGAGCAGCGGGCCCACGTCGTCGCCGCTCACCCGATCGAACGTCGCGGTGAGGCGCCGCGTGGCGAGCGCGCTGTCGGCGATCACCAATCGGATACCGTACCATCGCCGCAGATCCGCAGCGACGGTCGTCATCGTCGCATCATGGAATGCGAGTGTCCCACGCGTCCATGACATGGCGTCACCGCCGACCACGCCCCGCTCGACCGTCATGCGATCCCCGCTGATCTCGGCTCGATCCCCGCCGTGCAGTACAGTCGGCTCACCGTCGCGCACGGCAACAGCGGCGACATCCACCGCACCAGATGTTACCGCGACCCGCGTGCCGAGATCCATGTCACTCACGACGGAGAAGGTCGTGCCGACGTCGCGCAGGGTGGCGCTGGCGGTCCGAACCACGAAGGGACGGGCGTCGTCGTGCACGACGTCGAAGAAGGCCTGCCCCTCGAGGGTGAGCTCTCGCGCCCGACGGCCATAATCCGGTGCGAGTCGAATCCGGCTGGAGGGTCCCAGCACCACCGACGTACCGTCCGCGAGCTTCAGCGTGTCGATGCGACCGACCCCTGTCGAGAACTCGGCGGCGGCCACCTGCACGCCGGGCGCGGTCTGGTCGGCTCCCTGCGTCGCTCTCCAGAGCAGACTGGCTCCGGCGACGACGACCACCGCGGCGGCGGCAAGAAGGGCGGAGCGACGCCAGCGAGCGGTGACGGCGGCGATGCGCGTCGTGTCTCGGCCGCGAATCGGGACGACGCCGGGGACGGAGGCCGTCCGGGGAGCGGCCGGTTCACGCCGTGCCATCACGGACGCCAGGGCGCGCTCGACCTCCTCGGCAGCGAGCGGCGGTTCCTCGGCCGGTGTGAGCGCCGCGTCCAGCGCCTGAACGAGCGCGGCGCGCTCGGGGTCACGGGCCAGGCGGGCACGCAGCTGACGCTGTTCCGCAGGGGAGCTCTCGCCGGCCAGGAAGCGGGCCAGCTCTTCCCACTCGGCGTCGAGGTCCTGCTGCGGCGCGCGATCGTCGGTCATGCTGCTGAGACACCCGAGTGGAAGGACACCCTACGTCCCCTACCGCCGCTGCTCCGACTCGTGCGCGGCCGGCCCAGGATTAGATTGGTCGGCCATGTCCGGCCTCCGCCAGCAACGATACGCCACCCGTGGTTGAATCGGAACTGCTGGCACGACTGCGCCAGGGGGACGACGAGGCGTATGCGACGATCTTTCGTGAGCACTATTCGTGGTTGGTGCTCTCCGCGTCGCGCCTGCTCGGCGACCGCTCACTCGCCGAGGAGGTCGTGCAGGACGTCATGCTGGAGCTGTGGCGCCGTCGAGAGGAGATCGCGCTGACCGGCCCGCTGCGTGCCTACCTCCACCAGTCGACGCGCAATCGCGCGTTGAACCACCTGCGACACGGTCGCACCGTTCGTCAGTCCGAGCCGTTTGTGCGTCATCCGACTGCCGCGCCTCGCCCCGACGCTCGCGTCTCGTCGCGGGAGCTGCAGGACGCGGCCGCGGAAGCGATCGCGGAGCTCTCTCCGCCGCAGCGGGAGGTGTTCGAGATGAGCCGGCGGGATGGGTTGACCTACCCGGAGATCGCGAGCGCGCTGGACATCTCGGTGAAGACCGTCGAGGCGCGGATGGGACGCGCGTTACGCCATCTCCGCGAACGCCTGGCGCCATGGCTTCCGCCCGGCGGCGGATGGTGATTTGGCTGCGTCGATGCCGTGATTTGCAACGCCGCGGAGCGTACGACGCCGGTGCGCGCGCGACGAGTCAACCGGGCTCTTGACAGAGCGGAATATCAACCCTACCATGCTTATGTCGCGCGCACGCGCGGCCCACACACGCTCACAATGTCCAATAAGCGCACGCTTAAGCCAGGCAATAATATTAATCGGAGCCTCTCCGGGAGACTTGGCTAGCGCGCGCGTGCAGGTTGCGCAGAGGAAGCGCCCGCCAGGTCTCACCTGGCGGGCGCTTTTGCGAGCAAGAGCAGGACTGCACCAGAAAGGAACGTGGACAGGCTGTAACAAGTAGTACGCGGCATGGTGCCGTCAGACGCACGATGGGGTGTAGGTCAATTGGCAGACCGCCTGACTGTTAATCAGGAAGTTGCAGGTTCGAGCCCTGCCGCCCCAGTTCTCAATTCCACGCGCCCGCACACACCGGAGAGCCCGCGCATGACACCGCCCGCAGTCGCCCAACATCCGCTCGACGAGATCTCGCTCGGCCTGATCGTGCAGATCCGTGAGCGGCTCCTCAAGGCACAGGCGGCCGGCAAAAAGGTGTACCGTCTCGAGTCGGGCGACCCGAACTTCTCGGTGCCGCCGCACGTGCTCGAGGCGGTGAACAAGGCCGGCGCGGCGGGGAAAACGCACTACATCCCGAACAGCGGCATCCCCGAGCTGCGCAAGGCGCTCGCGGAGAAGGTCGTCCGGAAGAACGGGATCGTCGGCGTCACGGACGAGGACATCTTCCTGACGAACGGTGCGATGCACGCGCTGTACGTCGCGTTCGGCTCGCTGCTCTCGCCGGGCGACGAGGTGATCCTGCCCGACCCGATGTGGACCGAGGTCGCCGAGAACATCCGGCTGGCGGGCGGTGTCACGGTCGGTGTGCCGCTCAAGGCCGCCAACGACTTCGAGTACGACACGGCCGAGATCGAAGCGGCGATCACGCCGCGCACGGTCGCGATCTTCCTCAACACGCCGCAGAACCCGACGGGTGCCGTGCTCTCCGAGCAGACGCTCCGCGAGATCGCCGACATCGCCAAGCGCCACGACCTGTGGCTGGTGTCGGACGAGGCGTACGAGGACGTCATCTACGCGCCGCACAAGCACTTCTCCATCGGCTCGCTCGTTCCCGAGTACGCCGAGAAGGTCATCAGCATCTTCTCGTTCTCGAAGAGCTACGCGATGAGCGGGCTCCGCACCGGCTACATCGTTGCCCGGTCGCCGATCCTGCACGACCGCATCCCGAAGCTGCTTCGCTGCACGATCAACGGCGTGAACAGCCTGGCACAGTGGGCGGCGCTGGCGGCGGTCACCGGTGACCAGTCGCAGCTCGCGCAGATGGTCTCCGAGTACGTCGATCGTCGCGATGCGTTGGTTGCTGCGCTCTCCACGATCGAGGGGGTACGTCCCTTCACGCCGCGCGGCGCCTTCTACGTGTGGGCGGAGCTCGATCCCGCCATCTACGAGCGCCTCGGTGTCACCGACGCCGCGGACCTGTCGGACAAGCTCGCGGCCATCGGCATCGGCAGCGCGCCGGGCGTCGCGTTCGGCACGACGTGCGACGACGCCATCCGCTTCGCGTACAGCTGCGCGACGCCGATGGTGAAGGAAGGCGCCGAGGCGCTGAAGAAGGCGCTGAGCGATCCGGACGTGCTCCACGGGAGAAAGTCGGCGTGACGAACGAGCTTCGTGTCGTACTCGGTGAGTACGACACGGGCTGGCACGACCCCGTCGTCTCGTTGCAGCGGGCGACGGATCTCGTGCGGAGCGCGGCCAGCCACGGCGCGCATCTCGTCGCTCTGCCGGAGATGTGCCTGTCCGGCTTCACGATGGAGCCGAAGGACCACGCCGTCGGCCTCGATTCGCCGCACGTGCATGCGCTGGCCAAGCTCGCGGCGAGCAACGGAGTGCACGTCCTCGCCGGTGTCGCCGCGCGAGAGACGGTAGAAGGGCGCGAGGTGTTCCAGAACACCGCGCTCCTCTTCGGCCCCGGCGGTGAGCTCGAGGCGTCGTACCGCAAGCAGAAGCTCTTCGCGTACGCGAAGGAGCACGCGAGCTACGAGCCCGGCGAGGGATCGGCGATCGCGATGGTGCGCGGTGTCAGGATCAGCCTGTTCATCTGCTACGACCTGCGCTTCCCGGAGCTGTTCCGTGCCGTGGCGCCCGACGTGGACGCGATGTTCGTGATCGCCAACTGGCCGGCGGGACGTCGGCCGCATTGGGATGCACTGCTCCCGGCGCGCGCGATCGAGAACCAGTGTTACGTCGTGGGAGTGAATCGCACCGGCGAAGCGGGCGGCCTGTCGTACAACGGCGGCTCGGCTGCGTACGATCCGTGGGGCGAGCGCCTCGTGCCGACCACGAACACCGACGGCGCGCCGGGCTACGTGGTGCTGAGCGCCGAGCGCGTCGCCGAGATCCGCTCGCGCTTCCCGTTCATCCGCGATCTGGTCCGCGAGCAGAGCACTGTCGGAGCCTGACGAACGGTACGGCGAGAGAATCTGAAAGGGGCGACACCACGCGGTGTCGCCCTTGTTCGTTCGGCGACATCAGGACGCGATCCGCAGGCGACCGTCCGCCACTTCGGCGCGTACGCCACGCGGGGCCGGCGCGTTCCCGCGCGTCAGTGCCACGGCGGCGATCACCAGCGCGGCGCTGAACACGAGGCGACCAGAGAGGACGTCGTCGCCCACGGCGACTCCGAGTGCGAGGGCGACCATCGGGTTGACGAAGGCGTAGCTGCTCACCGCCGCCGGCGAAGCGACGCGGAGCAGCCAGGTGTACGAGCCGAAGGCGAGCACGGTACCACACAGCACGAGGAAGAGCAGGGCCAGGTCCGTGCGCGGGTCCAGCCGCGCCATGGAGAAGTGCGCCAGATCTCCGTGCAGCGCGCTGGCGGCGGACACCCAGAGTGCGCCGCTCGCGAGCTGCATCGCGGTGGACTGCGTGGCGCTGGCCGGCCGCGCACCGTGCCGACCGACGAGCGAGCCCGCCGCCCAGCAGAACGCGCCGAGCGTCACGAAGGCACGGTCGCTCGCGAGGCCGGCGTTGAGCGCGCTGCCACCCGCGAGCACGCCGACGCCAACGATACCGAGCGCGATTCCGACGAGCATGCGGGCAGTCGGCATCGTCCGGGCCTTCGTGGATTCCATGAGCAGGATCCAGAGCGGGATCGCCGACGTGAACAGCGCCGCCTGGCCCGAGGACATCCGCTGCTCGGCCCATGCGAGGGACACATGGCTGCCGAGGAAGAGGAAGAGCCCCGCGATCGCGGCCGTGCGCCACTGGGACCACGTCGTGCGCTCCAGCTCACGGCGCCAGGCGAGCCAGGCAAAGAGGATCAGCGCTCCCCCCGCGCATCGGAAGACGATGATGAGCATGGGCGGCACGACGAGCACGGCGTAGCGGACCGCGAGGAAAGTCGCACCCCAGAACAGGTAGATCGCGGCGAAGGCGGCGAGCAGCGTCAGGCGTGGCGGACCGGGGTGACTCACAACGTGTCGGGTTGAATGTCGAGCACCTCGTAATGCGTGACGTGATCGTCACGCGCGACGAGATAGCGATCGTCCTCCGGATAGAAGACGGCGCGCTCCGGATCGGCTCCCGCGAAGCGCCGGACGGCGTCCATCGAGTCCCACAGTGTGACGATCAGGAACTCGGCGCGCCCCTCGTCGATCCGTCGCAGTGTGAGCGTGCGACGATGACCGGGAGTGCGAGCATATTCCGCCAGTCCCGTCCTTCGAAGGTAGTCGAGATAGTCCGCCGCGTCGTCGGCGTGCGTGGCTCCCCACCAGGTTCGCGCGACCATGACGCCTCCGTGTCACCGGTATAGTATTGAATACAGGTGCAGGATAGGGCGCGCCAGTTGCACCTGTCAAGGGCGGAATACTGGTGCTAGTTTCCGGTCATGCCGACCGTGCCTGCACCACTCACCTTGGCGCCGACCCTGCCGTTCAAGTACGTGGGTGGGGATCCGTCGCTCGACCTGATCAACACGGTCGACTGGACGTCGCGGGGGCCGGCGGAAGAGCGTCTCACGGACTACGACCGGCTGACGCGCTGGGCCGAGGGCGCGGGATTGCTGAACGCGAGGCAGGGAGCGCGGCTCCGTGCGCATGCGCTCGAGCATCCGCGCGTGGCCGAGCGTACGCTTCGCGACGCGATCACGCTGCGGTGGCAACTCCGCCAACTCTTCCACGCCGTGGCGCAGGGGAGGCCCATCGGTTCTGTCCGAGAGCTCGCGGAGGTGAACGCGGCGCTTTCGGCGGCGTTGAGTCAGCTCGAGCTGGTGTCGCGCGGGGCTGGCGACGGCGGTACCGCGGCACTCCGGTGGAGCTGGCGCGATGCCGGCGAGCGTCCGGACAGCGTGCTCTGGCCGGTGCTGCGTGCCGCGGCGGAGCTGCTGGCGTCGGACGAGTCGGCGCGAATTCGCGAATGCGGGGGCGACGACTGCGGCTGGCTGTACGTCGACCGCAGCCGGAACGGTCTGCGACGCTGGTGCGAGATGGAGGTCTGTGGGACGAAGGAGAAGTCCCGTCAGCGCGCGCTACGCCGCGCCGAGACGGGGTGACCCGCGACCTCGACGCGGTTCCGACCCGATCCTATCAGTCGCGGTAGGGCGACTCGTGGTAAGGCGATTCCCCGTCCTCGAAGAACAGGTCGTCGAATCGCTCCTTCACGCGCGTGGGAACTTCGCCAGCGGCGCCGGCCAGATCACGCACGAGATCGACGAGCATGGGGCTCAGGTGCGCCCCATAGCGCATCAGGGTGGTCGCTCGCTCCCGCTTGCGAAGCAGGAAGCAGAGGATCGGCATGTCCGCCTTCGCGCCGTTGCACGGCTGGCAGGCGAGGACGAGGTTGTCGCGACGATCGTAGGCGCTCTGGCCGCGACGTGGAGTGACGTGGTCGAGCGTGATGGTTGACTCCGGCACACGCTGACCGCAGTACGCACAGACGGATCCGTGCTTTGCGATCAACCAACGCCTCGTCTCGGCGTATGCGGTCCGGCTGGTCGATGACGACGTCAGCTGCGGATTGCTGCCGCCCCCTCCGCCTCTCCGGGAGCGCCGGCGCTTCTGGCCGGTTTTTGTCTTCAATACTGTCTGCAGAAACTGAACTCGGTTACGGCCGGTACATACCGGCGTGATGGGTAATCTACCCCAGGGACGACCCAGTTGCTCCAGGGGTACCGGGCTCTACCGCTAGATCGTTACAGAGGTTACTGCCGTCGCCAAGTGACGCTGCGGTCGCCAAAAAAGAAAGAGGGGCTCCTTTCGGAGCCCCTCCTTTCATCCCGCCTCGTCGTCAGAAGGCGACCACACCCTCGACCATGAAGCCCTGGAACTTGCCCCCGCTACGGATGTCGGTGCTGGGGAAGGCCTCGTAGTTCTGGCGGACGAACTCGATCTTCGAGAGGACGTTCGGGGTGACGAACCAGCCGCCACCGATCTGCGAGCGCTTGACGGTAATGTCGTTCTTGATGCCGGCGAGCTCGCCGTTGACGGCGTTGTAGCGGCCTCCGACGTAGAGCTTGTTGCCGGCGAAGCGGTAGAGGCCTTCACCGACGAGCTGGCGGAGGGTGCGACGCTGGATCTCGTTCGCCGCGGCGCCCGTCATGGTCTCGACGTTCCCGAAGAACTCTGCGCCGCCGACCTTCACGAAGGGGTTCAGCACGAAGGCGGTGACCATGTTCTTCATCCCCGACTGGATCGCGCCGGACCAGGCGTTCGCCGTCTCGGTCGAGGTCACGTTCTCCAGCACATCGTAGTACCGGCTGCCGGCGCGGTCGCCGCTGGTGAGCGTGTTGCTGGCCGAGCGATCCTTCTTGTACATGGAGCCGGTGAGGCGGAAGCGGATGTCGCTGCCGAGCTGCTTGTCGACGCCAACCTTGGCGAGATACGCCGGGCCGCGCTGTCCTGGAGCGGTGACCTGACCATGCACTTCGCCACCGGTCAAGCCGAGCATCCCCATGTAGCCGTCGTGCCGGAGGTAGGCCTCGGCGCCGATCTCGGTCGTGAAGTCGTCGATGATGAAGTTGCCGACGAACGGGTTGTAGAGCGCCTGACCGTTATCGCTGCGGCGGAAGTGCTGGTCGCCGTAGTTGACCTCGAAGTGTCCGACCTTGAGGGTCGTGTACTCCATGATCTTGTCGACCAGCGCGTTCTCGAACGGAGAGCCGTCGATCAGGAAGTAGCCGTCCTTGATCCAGCTTTCCTGGTGGTGCCGCGCCGAGGCGTAGGTCTCGACCGCCACGCGGATGCCGCGAGCGAGCTGCGCGTTGAAGTAGATGTTCGCGGTCGCGTTGTTGAAGCCGGAGCCGATCGGGATGAGGGCGTTCAGGTTCACGTCCTTGCCGTTGGCGTCCTTACCCGGCTTCACTGCGGCGGTGTTCTGGTGCGTGAGGTTCTGGAACTGCTGCGCGAAGGCACCGCCGATCGCGAGCTTGAATCCGGTGTAGGCGGCACCTGCCTCCTTCGGCGACTCGAAGACATTGATGCCACGCTGATCGGCCGCGCGCATGTGCTGGATCTCGATCGGCGAGGCGATGTAGCGTGGAAGGTTGTTCTTGGCCTTCGTCTTCGTGGGCTGTGTGTCGGCAGGCGCCGTATCCGGAGCCGACGACGTCCTGGGCATGGTGTCGGTGGATGCGACGGTCACCGAAGCCTGCTGCGCGAGAGCGGGGGTTGCGGCCGCGAGGGCGGCGGCAATGAGGAGGAATCGAGTGGTGGTCATGGTAGGGGTCCTCGATGAGAGGAGAGAGTGATTTTCTTCAGCTCTTGAGCAGCAGGTCGAAGCCCACCTTCACGGTCTCGCCGACCTTGATCCGACCGAACATCAGCGAGGGGGGCTTGAGACCGTAGTCGGTCATGCGGAGATCGTAGACGCCGTTCACGTGGAGCATGCCGCCTTCCGTCGTACCATTCGCCTGGAGGGAGATCGGCTTCTTCACCCCGCCCAGATCGAGCGTGCCGTTGATCGTGCCTGCGATTCCCTCGGCGTTCTTCGTGACGTCGTAGTCGGTGAGGTTGAAGGTGATCGTCGGACTCTCGGTGACCTTCAGCGCATTGCGCATATGGTCGTTCATCTTGCCGTTGCCGCAGTCGATCTTTTCAGCCGGCACGGTGACTCGCACGGTCTTCACGCCTTTCTCGCCCGTGAAGAGCGTGGAGATCGCATTCGCACCGTTCGCCTCGACGACCGCGTTCACTTCGACGGCCTTGCAGGTGAAGGAGCGAATGGTCGAGGTGCCATCGATCCAGAGGCGGCTCTGCGGCTGCAGCACCAGCAACTCATTGGCAACGGTCCACGCACCGGATGCGGGGACGAGGATCGTAAGAGCGAGTAGGGTGGTCTTCAGGTTTCTCATCGTCGGTCTCCTTGCGTCCGACTTCGGGGGTCCTGCGTGTCGCTTTCGTTGATCCAAGATCGAGTTTTCGATGGGGCCGATCCGTGGGGCGATTTGCGGAACCTTCTCGGTGATTCGACTGGTCCTGGTCGGGGAAATCCCTGACCAGGCTCCGATCAGCGCCGTGCGAGGCGGGAGGAGCAGAGAGAGTCGCCGCCGGAGCTCGCCAGGGTGAGCACGACCGTTCCGGCATCGGGGATCGTGCTCTCGATGCGGAGCGGGATCCGGCAGGGATCGTCGGAGATCGAGAAGCGGATCGTGCCTTCGCCGCGGTAGTGTTCGGGGTCGCGCACGCGCATCTCGACCACCGTAGTGGGGACGGGGCCCGCAAACGTCGTGATCAACTCGTGGCCGAGCACGCGGACCGTCGTGGGACTGCGCTGTGCGTCGAAGTGCCGCGAGAAGCTGAACGTCGAGTCCGCGCCGAGCGGCAGGGTGCGGATGAAGTAGATGAAGGAGAGCTCGTCCAGCGGAGCGTCGGTGGGGCTCTCACCGGACTCTCCATCCTTCGCGCGCCAGCGGCGTTCGGTCGGGAAGAGCTCGACGTCCTCCTCGTGACGCGCGAGGAGACGCCGCTCGTGCTTGGCGAAGCGCATGACCGCCATGCGCTCCGGATCGAGCCACGACACCGTGCGCTGCGTGACGGACATCGGGCCGACGCGAGCCGTGAAGTCGAAGTGCAGCTCGTAGGTGGAGACGCCTCGCACGAGGACGGGTCCATCGATCCACATGCTGCCCTTGCCGGAGATCCCGCGGACCTTGCCCACGTACTCGAGCCGCTCGCCGACGGCGAACGGGAGCGGCGACTCCTGCGCCGTAGCGACAGGCGCAAAGGCCGTGGTCGCGACGAGTGCGACGAGGGCGAATCCACTGGCAACGGAAGTCATACGGCGTCTCCGGTCTGTCATTCGGAGACAAAGGTCGCCGTTGAGGGAGCGCGAGTCCGTCGGGCGGAGCACCGGATTCGAGACGGGAGATCTCCGCTGGATGTCGGGAGCTTCCCTTTCGATCAGGCCGCCAGGTGGACGATGACCGGAGTGGCGCTGCCCGGGTTCGAGCTATAGTGTCAGAGAGCGGGGTCGTCCGGCCCGCGATCACCCAGCGCGATGGAGCGTGGGCGTGCGACGAATTCCGGTACTCCTCATGGCGGCGATCGCGACGGCGGCGTGTCACAGCGCGCGGTCGCCGGGCGCGTCGTTCGTCGGTGCGTCGCTCCTGGAGCCGCTATCGGACTCCGAAGCGGCGCACGATGAGCTGCTGCGGGCCGATCTGGCACGCGGAGATTCGGTCGCGCGACTCGGCATGTCGGACGGGCTTGCCTCGAGCTTCGCGGACGACGTCGTCTACCTGCGCGGCGGGATGCCGATCATCCGAGGCCGCGGCGCCGCGAAGGCGATTGCGGCCGCCGAGTCGATCGCGACGCCGTTCACGATCCGGTGGCAGCCGGTGCGCGCCGAGACGAGCCGCGACGGACAGAGCGGCTACAGCTACGGCTACACGATCCTCAGCACGGCCGCCGCCGGCGCGCCGGCGATTCGCGTCGATCGCTACATCGCCTACTGGCGTCATCTTCCCGTCGGATGGCGCATCGCCGCGTACGCCGAGACGTACGGATCACCGCCGACCCCGCTCGTGGCGCCGCAGGATGCCGCGCAGGCGGCGATGTCCGACGTCCCGATGGCGCGTCGCACGGGAGCGCTCGAAGCCATCCGAGCCGCCGACGCCGATTTCTCGAGCGACGCCACCAAGTTCGGCACGGGTGAAGCGTTCGGACGCTACGCGGCCGGCGACGCGCAGATCTTCTCGGGGCCGGGAGAGTTCATCAGCGGCCCACATGCGATCAGCGAGTCGTTCGGTCCGCCCACGGAGAAGAACACGCTGGTCTGGCACCCCGTGCACGGCGAGGTCGCCGCGTCGGGCGATCTCGGATTCACCGTCGGGAACGCCGTGTTCACGGGCATCCGCGAGGACGGCGCGCAGATGCAGCGCTTCTCGAAGTACCTGACGATCTGGAAGAAGCAGCGCGACGGAACGTGGCGCTACGTGGTGGACGGCGGGAGCGCGCGCCCGCAGTAGCGGCCGCAGCGCGTTCGATCTGCAGGCGTCGCTAGACGACGAACAGTGTGAGGATGGCGCTGGCCTGCGCGGCCGAGAGGGGCTCGTCGAACGCTTGCGTCGCTCCGGCAACCTCGCCGAATCCGCTCGCGACCGACGTGACGTTCACCGTTCCCTGCTGCACGTTGTCCTCGCCGTCGTAGACCGCCTGCGCGAACGCCGGCAGGTCGCCGCGGCTGTTGCCGGTGATCCATCCCTGCGTGGCGCGAAGGCGTCGCACCTGCGACGCGTGACGCGCCTCGACGGTGAGGATCGTGACCACGGTGTTGAGCGCCACCTTGTCGGCGGCGATCACACCGAGCTGGCCGAGGTAGCAGCGCACGGCGAAGTCCTCGACGATCTGCGTGAGCATCTGCAGCGTCGCGTACTGGCCCGCCGCGAAGGCGAAGCCCGGGAACGCGCCCTTGACGGTGAAGTCGAAGACGGGGCTCGGCGCAGGCAGTGCAGCGCGCGTCGTGATCAACTCGGTGATCAGGCTCAGATGCTTCGTGCTGTGCGCGGTGAGGGTGGTGTAGACCGTCGCGTCGGTGGTGGGCACCAATCCGGGCGTCGCCGCACCCGCGTACAGTGCCGCCTGGAGATACTCGACCTGCAGCAGGAACTGCAGCGCGGCGAGCACCTCGGCCGGTCCCGCGGAGGCGGGGCTCGTCGACGTGAACGGCATCACGGAGATCGCGCTGCGTCGGTCAGCCATTGCCGTTCGGTCCCTGGAGGAAGCCCTCGGGCAGGTTCAAGAAGCCGATCTTCTCGACGAGGTTCGACTGTGCGGCGGTCGCCACCTTCGCGGGGCTGAACAGGTCGTCGGTGGCGACGGGGGCGAAGCTGTCGGTCCGCGGCGTGATCAGGTCGCCGATGGCGGAGGCATGGCGGCCTTCGACCGCAGCGACCTTGGCGAGGAGGGTGAGCGTGGCAGGGCTCACGACGTACTGCGCGACGCCGTTGTACATGGCGATGCCGAGAGCCTCGATCTGCTTCGCGAAGGCGAGGACGCCGGTGCGATCGGTGAAGGCGAAGCCCCGGTAGGCCGGCGTGACCTTGAGCGCAGCGCTGGCTCCGGGGGTAGCCTCGAGGGTAGCCTCGAAGAAGCCGCGATGGATGGCCTCGTGGTTCCGGATGTCGGTGAGCAGCGCCTGCTCCGTGGTCGTGAAGTTCGACTGCGCGAAGGCGGCGACGACGCGGCTGTAGAAATCGGCCTCGATCTGCTCGAGCACGAACGCGAACTGGAGGATGGCAACGTCACCGGCTTTGAAATCGATCACGAACGGACCGCCGCTGGCGGGCAATCCGGTGACGTCATCCGAGGCGCATGCGGTCACGAAGCTCGGCAGGAGCACGAGCGCGCCGCCGACGCCGATGAGGCGGAGGAAGTCGCGGCGGGTGGTGGCGTGGAGCTCGGCGAGGCTCCCCAGTTCGATGCGCATGCTGAAAGCTAGCGCGGCGAACGCGCCAGTGGATTGACGAAGTCGCCCTGGGCGCACGAGCTTGGACGATGCACGTGACGAACGGCATTCGAATCCGGGTGGGTGTGCTCGCGCTGCTCGGCATCGCGAGCGGGTGCGGTTCGCCGTCGCGCCCTCCGGCCCCCGCGCCGACCCCGATCCCCGAGCGGGCGCCTCCGCCACCGGTGGCGCGACGGGACAGCGTGCGGGTCGCGCCGGCGCGCGTCCTGCCGGCGTCGCGGCTCGACACGATCCCCCTGCGCGCGCTGCGCGCGCCCGTGCGCGTGTGCGCGGCGGGCGACGTGACCCTCGGCACGAACCTGGACACGGCATGGCTCCGCGTGGCCTCGGCGCGGCTGCGCACGCGATTCCATCAGAGCGACGAGCCGGCCGCGCTCGTCCGGCCGCTGCGGCCGCTCGTCGCCGATGCGAACGTGGTGCTCGTGAACGTGGAGTCCGCGATCGGTGAAGGGGAGACACCGTCGAAGTGCGGCGCGCGCTCGACCAACTGCTTCGCCTTTCGTGCGCCGCTCTCCAGTGCGGCCGCGCTCCGGTCGCTGGGACACACCGTGGTGGGCAACATCGCCAACAACCACGCGCGGGACGCGGGCAGCGCGGGACGCGACAGCACGATCGCCGCGCTCGCGCGCGCCGGCGTGGTGGTGACGGGCGCAGACACCATCGCGACTGCCGTTCCGACGCCGGCGGGGGACACCATTGGCGTGCTGGGATTCTACACCTCGGATTCCACGCCGGACGCTCGGGACACCGCGGCGGTGCGCCGCCTCGTGGAGCGCGCCACGGAGCGCTATCCGGCGGTGATCGTGACGATGCACCTCGGCGCGGAGGGGCGCGACGCGCAGCGCACGTCCGATGCGCCGGAGCGCTTTCTCGGGATCGATCGTGGCAATCCCGTGGCGTTCGCCGACGCTGCGGTGCGCGGCGGAGCGGCGCTCGTCGTCGGCCATGGGCCGCACGTTCTCCGTGCGATGGAGTGGCGCGATCGCGGCGCGCTGATCGCGTACTCGCTGGGGAATCTGCTGACGTATGGTCCGTTCCGACTGCGAGAGCCGGCGAATCGCGGTGCCGTGTTGTGTACGACGATCGATCGCACGGGACGCGCCAATGCCGCCGAGCTGCGACCGACGATGCAGCTCGCGCCGGGCGTGTTGCGACGCGACGCGCGGTCACGGGCGACGACGCTCGTCGACTCGCTGGGGCAATTGGATTTTCCGGCGACGTCGGCACGTGTGGGACGCGACGGGCGGCTGCGAGCGCGGGAGCGCGGAGAACCTTCGTCGCCTCGCTAGCGAGTCAGAGTCGTTGGAGTCGGGCTCCTACGACAAAGGGGACAGACACCTGCGGTATCTGACCCCGGCTCTGACGCTCGTTTCTGACTCCGGTGTGGTCAGCCCGGGCCGTCGCCGACCGAGTCGGCTTCGATGCCGATGACCATGCGGCGTACGCCGCGCCACGCCTTGATGAGCGGCGAGCCCGTACGCGACAGATCGCTCTCGATGACGCGACCGGCGACGCTGCTGGCGTGGATGTACCGCCCGTTGCCGACGTAGATGCCGATGTGGCTCACGCCGGACTTGCCCTTCTTCCCGAAGGTGAGCAGGTCGCCGGGGCGCAGGTTGTTCCGGTCGCGGTCGACCTCGAGGCCCGTCCGTGCCTGTTGGGCGGCAGTGCGTGGCAGCTCGACCTTCAGCGCCGCCATCACGTAGCGCACCAGCCCACTGCAATCGAAGCCGTTCGGCGTCGTGCCGCCGAGGACGTACTTCGTTCCGATCTGCGCGCGTGCGACGGCGACGAGCGAGTCGCGGAAGCCGTGCACGGACTCGCTCCATGCGGTGAAGGGGCGGCGCTCTTCCGGTCCCTCACGTCGTGTCGCCGACTGCGCGACGGCGGGCATGCTGCACGCAACGACCAGCGCGCACCCGAGGATCGGGCGCACGAAAAGAGGGCGCGTGCGAATGGAGCGAGGGAGCAGCATCGCGAAGCAGACGACGTGAATTCAGTTAGCCGACGGGCCGGCCCGGCAGCGGGCGCGGCGCAATCGTGATGCCGCGAGACGAACGGATGGTAGGTTGCCGAGGCGGCGCGGTCAATAAGCAGATGTGTGCACCGCGCATCCTTCACAGGACGATGTGACGTGCATCACGCAACTTGTGTGAGAGTGAGTGCGTGAGTGCGTGAGTGCGTGAGTGCGTGAGTGCGGAGCCTAGCGGATGTCGAGCAGCTTGTGGGTCTGGAGGCTGAGACGCCACTGCGGATGCGCGAGGCAGTACTCGAGCGCTGCGCGCACGTTGCGCTGCGTTTGCTCGACGTCGCCCATGTCCATCGGCTGGAGGAAGAACTCCTCGAAGTCGAGCGCCTCGAAGCGTTCAGGCTGTGCATCCGCCTGTTGCTGCGGATAGACGAGCTTCAACTCGTGGCCGCGCGTGAGGACGAGAGGCGCGTCGGACTTGGGGCTCACGCAGATGTGATCGATGCCTTCCGGCGCGAGCTGCGTTCCGTTGGTCTCGACGGCCACCTCGAAGCCGCGTGCGTGGAACGCGCGCACGACGTCGGCGTCGAGCTGGAGGAGGGGCTCACCGCCAGTGCACACGACGAGAGGGCGACCGCCCGATGCGCGATCACCCTCCACGACGGGCCAACGCGAGAGCACGGCGTCGGCGAGCGCCTCCGCGGTGGCGAAGCGGCCGCCGTCCGGGCCGACGCCGACGAAATCCGTGTCGCAGAACTGACAGACGGCACGCTCACGATCTTCCTCGCGTCCCGTCCAGAGATTGCAGCCGCTGAAGCGACAGAAGACAGCGGGGCGGCCGGCGTTTCGTCCCTCGCCCTGCAGCGGGTAGAAGATTTCCTTGATGGTGTACGGCATGAGCGGTCAATCGACGCCCACGTAGCGCGTGGGATCGGCGACTCCCGCTTCGGCGAAGCCGCGACGGCGGAGCTGGCACGAGTCGCAGTGGCCGCACGCGCGGCCGTCGCCCGATGGATCGTAGCAGCTCAGCGTGAGCGCGTAGTCGACGCCGAGCGAGTGCCCGAGCTCGACGATCTGGCGCTTCGTGAGGTGGAGCAACGGCGTCTGAATGCGAACGGGGAGCGTTCCTTCGACGCCGCCTTTCGTCGCGAGGTTGGCCATGCGCTGATAGGCCGCGACGTACTCGGGGCGACAGTCAGGATAGCCGGAGTAGTCGAGCGCATTGACGCCGATGAAGATGTCGGATGCGCCGAGCACCTCGGACCACGCGAGTCCGAAGGAGAGGAAGATCGTGTTTCGCGCCGGGACGTAGGTGATCGGGATGCCGGCCGCGAGGTCGGCGTCGAGGCGATCCTTGGGGACGTCGATGTCGGCGGTGAGAGCGGAGCCACCGAAGGTGCGGAGATCGATGTCGACGACGACATGATCGCGCACGCGATACGCCTGGGCGACGCGCCGCGCCGCTTCGATCTCGGCGGCGTGGCGCTGGCCGTAGCGGAAGGTCAACGCGTGGACGTCGAAGCCCTTGTCCACGGCGTAGGCGAGCATGGTCGTGGAGTCGAGGCCGCCGGAGAGGAGGAGGACGGCAGGAGGCATGAAGGGAATTTAGGCGGGGATGCGGGGATGCGGGGTTGCGGGGATGCGGCCGTGTCATCCCGAGCGAGCGCAGCGAGTCGAGGGATCTGCACCTGGCTTGGTCGCGCTGTGCTCGGGATTCCGTGGATGGGCGGTCGCGACGCTCGCTCCCGCCGCACCCGTCCGTGAGCGTCCACTCACGCGCTCATGCGCCGCGGCCTCGCGCGCCCAGGACGGTATCGCCCTCGTCCCCTCTTTGCGGTCAAAAAGCGTTGACCGTTATCGGTTCTCTGCCGGGACGATTCCCTAAAAGCGTTGGGAGTGCGGGTGTTTCGCATTCCCGCATCCCCGCATCCCCGCACAACCGCGTTTCACCCCAACGCTCGGTCCAGGTCCTCGATCAGGTCCTCGGCGTTCTCGAGGCCGACGGAGACGCGGAGGAGGTTGCGCGGGGAGATGGTGGTCGGGCCTTCGACTGAGGCGCGGTGTTCGATGAGGGATTCGGGGCCGCCGAGGCTCGTGGCGCGGGTGAAGAGGGTGAGGCGGTTCGTGAGCGCGAGGGCGGCGGATTCGCCGCCGCGAAGCTGGATGCTCAGCATGCCGCCGAAGTCGCTCATCTGGCGGGCGGCGACGTCGTGCCCCGGATGCGAGGGGAGACCGGGGAAGTGCACGGCCTCGATCGCGGGGTGGGTCGAGAGGAAGCGGGCGACGGCGGCCGCGTTGGCGCAGTGGCCGCGCATGCGCCAGGGGAGGGACCGGATGCCCCGAAGGAGCAGCCAGCAGTCGAAGGGCGAAGGGATGGCGCCGCCGAGTCCCTGGAGGTTGCGCAGCTTCGCCGTGTAGTCGTCGTCCACGCGCGACACGAGGGCGCCGCCGATCAGGTCACTGTGGCCGCCGAGGTACTTCGTGGTCGAGTGCATCGCGAGATCGGCGCCGAGAGCGAGGGGCTGCTGGAGCACCGGGGTTGCCCACGTGTTGTCGACGACGCAGCGCGCGCCGACGCGATGCGCGAGCCCCGCGAGGGCGGCGATGTCGACGACGCGCAGGAGGGGGTTCGACGGGGTCTCGACCCAGAGGATCTTCGTGTTGGGGCGGAGGAGCCGCTCGACGGCCGCGAGGTCGCTCATGTCGCAGGCGTCGGCCTGGAGTCCCCAGGGGGCGAACACCTCGCGCAGCAGCTTCAGCGTGCCGTAGTAGGCGTCCTCCGGTGCAATGACGTGGTCGCCCGGGGCCAGCACCTGGAAGACGGCGTTGGTGGCGGCGAGCCCCGAGGAGTAGGCGATCGCGGCCGCCCCACCTTCCAGCTCGGCGAGGGAGCGCTCCAGCAGCTGGCGCGTCGGATTCGACGTGCGGGCGTAGAGGAACCCCTGACGATAGCTCCCGTCGGGCTCGCGCTCGAAGGTGGTGCTGAGATGGATGGGCGGGGTGACGGCGCCGGTCGTGGGATCGACGGCGTGGCCGGCGTGGGCGGCGAGCGTCTCGATGCGCATGCTTTTTTGGGGACAGAGGTGTACGACTCTCGAAGATACCCGCCCCTCGAAGGGGGCAACACGCCGGGATGGCAGCGCGTAGCTCCCGTGGCGATACTCAAGGCTTCCCTCTTTCCCTCTCTTGCAGGTCATCTAATGCCGGTTCGTCCCACCACGCTGATCGCAGCGCTCGCGATCATTCCCGCCCTCGGGCAGGCGCAGAGCAGCGCGCCCGCCACTCCGCCGCTCCCGCTCAAGCACCGCGCGCAGCCGACGACCTCGGCGATCGACGCCCGCGACCTGATGTCGCGGCTGTACGTGTTCGCCGACGACTCGATGATGGGGCGCGAGGCGGGCACCGTCGGCGCGTTGAAGGGGACGGCGTACATCGCGGCCGAGGTGAAGCGGCTCGGACTCAAGCCGGCGGGTGACAGCGGCAGCTACTTCCAGAACGTGCCGTTCATCGCGCGCACGCTGGATCCGCAGACGGCGATCAGCGCGAACGATCACGCCCTCACCGCGTTCACCGACTACGTCGCGCTTCCGTTCCGGGGCGCTCAGCCTCGCGCGCTCGACGGCGTGCAGGTGATCTGGGGGGGCGTGGCCGGTGACACGGCCAACACGCTCACGGCGGAGCAGGCGGCGGGGAAGCTGGTGGTCCTGACGGCGCGCGAGGGCGTTCCCTTCCGCATCACCGCGACCAACCCTCTCGCGAAGGCTGCGGCGATCGCGCTCGTCGGCGGGCCGGAGCTCACGCCCTCCATGCTGGCGACGGGTCGCTCGGCGACGATGACGCTCCCGCCCGCGCCGAACGCGCCGTCAGCGCTGGTGACGTTGGCGGTGACCTCCGGTGCCGCGCAGAAGCTGCTCGGGGGCGCGGTGGAGAGCATGACCGTGGGCGCCACGGGCACCACGATCCACGGGAACCTGCGCTACACGGAGAAGGCGGCGCCGACGCGCAACGTCGTGGCGATCCTGCCGGGGACCGATCCGGCGCTGCGCGGCGAGTACGTCGCCGTCGGAGCGCACAGCGATCACGTCGGCTATCGCGTGACGGGGGCCGTGGACCACGACTCGCTGCACGTGTTCAACCAGCAGCGCTGGTTCGCGACGGAGAATCCGAGCGGAGCGCCGCTGAGCGCGGACGAGCGTCGCGCGCAGCAGGCGAGGCTGGGGGCGATCCACGTGAACATCGACTCGCTTCGCGCGCTGCGGCCGGCGCGTCGCGATTCGATCAACAACGGCGCCGACGATGACGGGTCCGGCTCGGTGACGGTCCTGGAGCTCGCCGAGGCGTTCGCGAAGGGGAAGGTGAAGCCCAAGCGGTCGATCCTCTTCGTCTGGCACACCGGCGAGGAGAAGGGACTGCTCGGCTCGCGCTACTTCACCGATCACCCCACGGTGCCGCGTGATTCGATCGTGGCGCAGATCAACATCGACATGGTCGGCCGCGGCGCGGCGACCGACCTGCGCGCTGGGAGCGAGAGCTACCTGCAGCTCGTGGGCTCGCGGCGTCTCTCGACGGAGCTCGGCGATCTCACGGAAGCGGTGAACAAGTCGCAGGCAGCGCCCTTCACGCTCGACTACACCTTCGACGCGAACGGGCATCCCGAGAACATCTACTGCCGCAGCGACCACTACAACTACGCGCGCTACGGCATCCCGGTGGTGTTCCTGACGACGGGCCTGCACGGCGACTACCACCAGGTGACGGACGAGCCGCAGTACATCGACTACCCGCACATGGCGCGGGTCGGCCGGTTGGTGTTCGACCTGACGCGTCGCGTCGCGGACCTCGATCACCGTCCCGTGCTGGACAAGCCGAAGCCGGATCCGATGGGGACCTGCCGCCAGTAGCGGCAGGGTACGTGCGTCAGCTCGTGCGGAGTCCCGTCACGAGCTGACGCAGCTGCGTCGAGCCATCGAGCAGCTGATGCGAGGCGCTCGTCATCTGCTCGCACGCCGCACTCTGCTCCTCGGTCGCGGCATTGACCTGCTGAGCAGCCGACGCGTGGCTCTCGGCGGTGAGGGCGATCGCCTGCACGTCCTCGGCGGCGCTCCGCGCGGCCTGCACATTTGCATCGACGGCGTGCGACACACCTGACGCGGCGACGCGCGTCCTCTCCGCGACGGCGGAGATGGTGGAGAGCGCGTCGTCGATGTCGCGCGAGACGCGCTCGATCTCGGCCACGCGCGCCGCGCTCGACTCCATGGCGCGCGCGCTCGTGGCGACGCGAGCACGGACGACGCCGGTGAGCTGCACGATGTCGTCCGCCGCGGTCTGCGAGCTCGTAGCGAGCGTTCGCACTTCCTCGGCGACGACGGCGAAGCCGAGCCCCGATTCGCCCGCCCGTGCCGCTTCGATCGCCGCGTTGAGCGCGAGCAGGTTGGTCTGTTCGGCGATCGTGCTGACGGTGAGCACGAACTGCTTGATGTCGTCCATCGTACTCTGAAGCGCGCGCACCTCTCCGGTGGCGCCCTCGACGCTGCGCTTCACCTCGCGCAGGATCTCGAGGGCGCGGTCGATCTCGGCGCGCTTCTGCGCCGCGGTGGACTCGATGTCGCCGGCAAAGGCGGAGACTTCGCTCGAGCGCTGCTTCACTCCCTCGCCGGAATGGTGAATGTCCCGGAGGGCGCGGTCGACGGTGCGAAGGCGGCTGACCTGTTCTTCGGCGCCGATGGACACGTTGGTCATCGACGTCGCCATCTGACTCGCGGAGCTCGCGATCTCCTCCGAGACGGACGCCAGCTGGGTGGCGGAGCTGGCGACGTCGGCCGAGGTCTGCGCGGCGACGGAGACGACGCGCGAGAGCGAATCGCCGGTCTGATTCATCGCCTCGGCGAGGACCTGGAACTCCGCCGGCAGCCGCTCGGTGGTGCGGACGGTGAGGTCGCCGTCGCTGAGCGAGCGTGCGTGCTGGAGGAGCACACCCAGCGGCGTGCTGATCGAGCGCACGGTGATCGCGACGCCGATGGTGCCGAGAAGGACGGCACCGCCGATGAGCAAGACGAGCGCGAGTGAGCGACGATCGGAGTCTTCACGCAGCGCGGCCGACACGGCGGCGACTTTCGCGGCCTTCAACTGGCCGAGCTTCTCGATGTCGGCGAGGAGGTCGCCGATCGTGGAACGCGCACGGACTTCCTCGGCGGCCGCGTCGGCGGGACGGTCCACGTCGAGGAGACGGTGCGCGAGCGCATAGCGCACCTCCAGCTCGGAGAATCGGGAGTCGATCGCCGCGATGAGCGCCGCCTCTTCGCCCTTTCGCTCGCCGGTGTCGCCCGTTCGGCTGAGCCGAGCATTCATCTCCAACTGCACCCGGTGCGCATCCCAGCCGTAGCGGGAGAAGGCGGCCAGCGCCGCGGTGTCGCGCGTGCGCAGGTACGTGCCGGCCGCCTCGATGGTCTGTGCGACGTCACCGGAGAGGGCGGCGCTCTGCCGCGCTTCCTCCTGTACACCCTCGAGGGTGGTGCCCACGGCGACCGACATGTGTGTCATGGTGCGACGCGCGAGCACGCCGGCGACGATCAGCAGAGCGATGAGCGCGGCGAAGCCGAGTACGAGCCGGCCGCGAATCGTGCCGCTGCGTGCCCACGAGGGCGCGCTCACCGGCCGGCCTCGGCGACGCGCAGCGTGCCGTGGTCGATTCGCGTCATGACGACATTCTTGCCGACCGGATCTCCGTCGCTGCCGAAGGAGATCGCACCCGTGACTCCCTGGTACGCATTCGCCGGCGTGAGGGTGGCGAGGTAGTCGCGGATGGCGCGCCGGTCGCCACGGCTGTTCGTCGCGGCGACGTAGAGGAGCATCGTCGCGTCGTAGGCGAGCGCCGCGTTGTTGTCGGGGCGCATCCCGAAGCGCTGGGTGAAGGCGGCGACGAAGCGCTGTGCCTGCGGGCGCGGATCCTCAGCGGTGAAGGGGACGCCGACGTAGACGCCCTGCGCGCGGAGCGTGTCGGCGCTCAGGCCGCTCCATCCGTCGCCACCAAGCAGATCCGCCGCCAGACCACGGGCGCGCGCCTCGCGGAGAAAGGTGAGCCCCGAGGCATCGGTGCCGGCGACGAAGACGACGTCGACGCGACTGCGCTTGAACCCTTCGATGTAGGCGTCGAAGGGTTGATCCTTTCCTTCGCCGATCGGGTCCATGCTGACGACGCGTCCCGAGAAGGCGCGACGGAACGCAT